>JANWUV010000008.1 GCA_025057975.1 Chloracidobacterium sp. | reverse complement strand
TCCTTGTCCGGCCAAGAGCGTTACGGACGCCGGAAGTAACGGTCAAGCGCATCAACGACGTTGCGGTTTACCAGCCGGTTGAGGGTCCATGTTGGGCTGCTCCTCTCCCCTGCGGACTGGAAATTGACCCACGAATCGCTCTCCGCGATCCACGGCGAGGCTTGGCGGCGGGTTTCAAGCGCCGGATCGCGGCTGGGCCGGAATGACACGTTCAAAATACTTCGTCTCTCAGGATGAGAAAAAACGACCGTTGCAGTGTAGGAATGCCGCCTAGTGGAGACCTACACCGACCGCGCACTCGTCGGACAGAACTTCTCTCCCCTCCGCCGGCGACCGAAGAAACCCACCCTCGGCGGAAAGGCAAGGAACTCATCCAACGCCGTCCCCCTTCCTCTCGCCTGCAATCTTTCCCTTAACCGACCGCAGAATAACCGCCGCCAGCGTCTGATCGGCCAAAAGCTCGGACACGTCCGCCGGGCGTAGTCGGCGCGGACGGTCACGCCGCGCGTCAACAATGCACAAAAAGCCAAACGGTGTGGACTCATCATTCACTAGCCGGTGAACGCAATTCGGTCCAATGTAGGCCAAATCCAGAAAGCCCAGCGTACGGACGGTATCGCCCATGAGCACCTTGCCGACGCCGCGCAGGCCAATCACGGCATGAGCGTGTTCGTGGCGCTCCAACGCCGACCATCCGCCCGGCGCGATCTCGAAGTAGCGTACCTCAAACCCGATGGCCTCGCCCGACCGCCCGAACAACGTTTGCCGAGTGACGCCGGCAAAGTCGGCTTCCAAGGCGGGCGTCTGTTGATACGCCGTGACGGGAACCCCCTCCCAACGGAAAGGCTCGACGCAGGGTACGAAACGATAGGCTGGGAGATTCACCGTCTCCCGCCCATCGGCGGAAGCCACGGAAAGCGATGGATCAGGTACAGCTGGCGGCGCAGCGTGCATAATATTCTTACAACCCCCCGGATGTTTTTTGAAACGGCGATGCGCCCCGACAAACCATCGGAAAGCACGCCGGACTCAACGCTCGGCAATTGGCGGTGCGGACTCGTCTAGGTCACGGCTATCCAGCATGAAACTAGCCCGAAAGCGTTGGGCTTCTTCGTGCCGCGCTGCTTCGCTTTTCATCAGCGCGATAAAATCCTCAATGCTGTAGTCTTCCGCAACGACATACGCCCGCACAACCAGCCTGACGCCAAAGTTGCGCGCTGGGTCCAGCTCGTAGCCGAAACGAGTGCGAGCGGCAAGTTCGTAGGTCTCACTTCCACGTAAACGAATCACACGGTCGTACATGGCACGGACTGCGACGCGGCGCTCCTAACAGCGGTTCGCCGCCTCCATCCAAAGTTCCGACTCCAACGTTCTAAAGCAACGTTTTCCCCTACGCGCTTCTCATCAAAAAGCGTTTCTCAAAAAACCTTTCCCCAAAGCCACCGTTCAAGCTTCAGCGATGTCTTCCATCAAGGTGAACGCATCCGGCATTCCTGTCAAACCACATCGCCTAGGGATACGCTTGCAACGAATCGAAGCAATCCATAAAGATATGACGCCTATGCATGTCTTCACGCACAAAACGCGCCCATACCGTACCGCCGGCCGGATTGGGGCGGCTGTTCTAGGAGGGCTAAGCCTACTGGCCAACCCAACCCTGCCCCCAACCTACGGCCGGTGGGTGACGCCAGACGCCGGGACAGCGGTCGCGTCACCGATTCAGCGCTCCCGTGAGCTGCGTCCAGTAGAGATTGTCGCCGCCTGCGTCGAGGCGTTCTTTCGCGGCGACGACCCCGCCATCCGAGCGTTCCTTACTGAACGCGCCCAAGCAACGCTTTCAGCCTTAGCGACCAACGACAACGCCGCCTACAATGATATTCGCCGGGCGCTGCTGGGCGACCACCCGTTGAGCCGACTGGCGGCGCAGGGCGTGCGCGTCGAACCCATCACGACCGGCAGCGGCGCGCGGGAAATGCTGTTGCGCTCCGGCGCGCGTATTGTTGGCAATATTGCTTTTCGAGACATCACCGAAGAAAACCTCGCAACGGTCGAGCTACGCGCCTCCCTCAACAGCGAAGACGCACGACCGACGGTTATCAACGTCATCCTCACCCGCGACCGGAAACTCAAGACTTGGCGTATTGTGGCGCTGTACGTCGCCAGTTTCGGCGGCCAGACGGACGACGTGTTCGATCTTGACCGCCTGTTTGAAGTGCGCATCGCCGCCAATGAGGCCGCCGTCATTCCCCTTCTTGAGCAACTTCAGGAAGCACAGGCGAGGTATGCGTTGGGCGTTGGCCAAAATCGCTTTGGAACACTGGCTGACCTGCGCCGCGCCGGTGAAGATGCCGGCGAAATCAAAAATATCACCGACGGGCGGTATCGGGGCTACCGCATCGAAATGGTTGTCAACAACCAAGCTGTTCCCCCAACGTTTCAAATCCATGCTGTGCCGGAGCGGTATCGAGAAACGGGACGGCGTTCATTCGTGATGGACGACAGCGGCGTCCTGCGCGCCGCCGATCGCCAAGGTGAGCGGGCGCGGCTGTCCGACCCGGTGCTCAAGGGCAAAGACGCCGACGCCGGAGACGATACTGGAGACACGGACTAACGTTTTCTGGTGGGGGGCCGCTATGCTGCCGCTCCCCCGCCGCTAGAACAGGAGGAGAGCGTTGTGACAGCCCCACTGCTACAAGGCGACCTCGTTCAAGACGCGTTGCCGGATGTCATCCGGCGCATCTACACCCGCCGCCTCAGCGGCGAATTGACGCTCACGCACGAGAAGATCAGTAAATCCATCTACTTCGAGCTGGGGGCGATTGTTTTCGCACGCAGCAATGATCGCGCCGACCGCATCGGCGAAAGCATGATGCGCAACGGGTTGTTGTCGGAAGCCGACTTCCTGCGCGCGTCGGAAGCAGCTGGGCAGGGAAAGCGGTTTGGTCGGGCGCTAGTTGACCTAGGCATCATCTCCGAGCGCGATCTAGCGAATGCCGTCACCTTTCAAATCCTAGGCATCATCTACTCGCTGTTTGAGTGGACAAAAGGACAATATCGTTTTACAGCCCAAGAAAAGCCAGTACCAGACGACCTGCGGCTGGAGCTTTCCACAGCCAATATCATCTTGGAAGGCGTCCGACGTATCCGCGATTTCAGCATCATTCAACGCGGAATGGGCGACCTGAACCGGCTCATCGGACCATCCAGCAACCCATTGCTACGTACGCAATCCCTTTCGCTCAAGCCGATTGAGCGCCAGCTTGTCGCCGGCATCAACATCCCAATGAACGTTCTCCAGGCGATGATGCTCGTCAACGGACCGCCCAACGCCACCTTGCAGGCGCTTTACGGCTTGATCTCGGCTGGGGTACTGGAACGTCATGCCGCGCCGGTTATCAACCGCGAGACCGGGCAGATGGAAATTCCGGCCGAAATTGTCGAACAGGCGGTCAGCGCCCCACCAATTGTCCCACCCCGCGCCGCCGCTGACGCCGCCAAACGCACCGGCTCACTCAAGGCGGTGAATATGTTGCTGGCAATGCAGGCGCGGCTTGATGCTACCAGCGATCCCTATGAGATTTTGGGCGTTTCACCCTATGCGACGCGGGAAGAAATCCGTGACGCCTACTACCGCTTGGCGCGCGACTTCCACCCAGACCGCCACTTGAACGCCCCGCTGGAAACACGCCGGCAGGTGGACGCCATTTTCGCGCGGATTACAGAGGCCTATGAAGCCATTCGGGATGGTGCGGAAAAACCAGCCCTCGTCGCCCCAATGCCGCTTTCCGCCGCGACGCCGACGCCGCGCGGCGCTGCGCCGCCGCCAAAATCACCCCCGACCGTCCCTGGTGAAACCACCGCCCAGCGGGAAGCCAGAGCGGAGCAGGCTTTCCAAGACGCCCGCGCCAAAATCGCCAACCGGGACTTCGCCGGCGCCATTGCCCTGTTGCGTGAAGCCGTCGCCCTCAAACCGGACGCCGCACGGTACCACCTCCTGCTGGGGACAACGCTGGCGGCACATCCCAAAATGCAGCGCGAAGCGGAAGCGGCGCTCAAGAAAGCGGCTGAACTGGATCAGTTCAACACTGCGCCGCTGGTGGCGCTGGGGCAACTATATGCACGGGCGAATATGAACATTCAGGCTGAGAAAATGTTCAACGAGGCGCTACGTCTTGATCCTGATTCCAAGGCGGCTCGCAAAGGGTTAGAAGCCATCAAGGGCGCAAAGGGTGGCGGTGGTTTCTTCGACAAGTTGTTCAAGAAGTGAACACCGCCGTCGTCGCCTACGCTCCGTCAGCGTTCGCGTGTCCTCGCCCGCTGGGGATGCAAACGGCCGACCGCCTTTGACAGCCAACGCGCGTCGTCTGCGAGCCGACCATGGTAACGGACGAAGAACTATTGCGCGCGTTTCAGCAGGGTGACGAACAGGCCTTTGCGCGGCTTTACCAGCGCCACCGCACCGCCGTCTACCGTTTTTTGGCCCGGCGGTTGTCGTCGCCGGCGCGGGCCGAGGAACTTTGCCAAGATGTCTTCGTTGCCCTTGTGGAGCACGCCGCGTCTTGGCGGGGCGAATCGTCCGTCAAGACATATCTCTACCGCATCGCCTTTAATCGTCTGGTCAGCGAGGCGCGCCGAAGCGAGCACCGCCTGACGGCGACGCCTCCAACCACGGCGGACAAAGCAACAATGCCAGTGCACCATGAGCCGGTGTCGGATGAGCGTCCAGACGTTCAGTTTGAGTCCAAGGAACGAACCCGGTTGGTGCGTGAGGCGCTCACGCTTCTTCCTCCTGAGTTCCGTGACACACTTGTGATGAAGGAGTACGACGGCCTCAGTTGTGAGGAAATCGCCGACATTACCGGCGTCGCGGTTGGAACCGTCAAATCACGCCTGTTCCGCGCTAAGCTCGAACTGAAGCGCCATCTGACTGCCCGCCTCTCTTCGCCGTCGTCTTCCTCTTCGCAGTAAAAAGGCGGAAAGCTATACAGACTTAGCGCTTTGCAGTATTTTTCATCGCCGCCGTTCACAGCGTTGGGTTTTTCCGTTGTCCGTAGGGTAACCTTGCCTCATGAATGATGGTCAGCCGATGACTTCCGTCACTGACACCTCCAGCGCGTCCGACACAGCGGCGTCCCTGCGAGAAACAACGACGGCCGGCGCGGAACAACGTTGGTTGTTCGAGCTGACAATGCTGGCGCAGAGCCTAGCTTACTTTTTCAGGCTTGAATTGCATCCGCTCTCAGAGTCGGATCGAACAACGCTGGGACAGCGCGACTTTACAGAAGAACTGCGCATCATCCGTCAAGCGTTGCTACGGATGAACTATCTGTCCGCCGAAACTTTGGCTTCACTACAAACGGTAGCGCCAAAGGTCTCGTCCGGTAGTGGGCTCAGTCAATCCCCCCATGAATCCCCGCTAGCAGCGACGCTGTACCAGCTGCTTGAGTCGCTTTTCGACCTCCGCATGCTCGTAGACGACCTTATTCGCGCCAAACCGGTCGGCTATCACACCTTTACGGCCGTCGGCCGGTTGCTTAATCAGTCCATTGAGCGGAGCGGGTTGTTTCGGGCAGTGCGGGGCGGTTTGGTCACGCCGACGCCGGAGATCAAATCTGAAGCCCTCCGCCGGCTAATTGCTGCTTTGCCGGACCCGGCGTTGCGCCAAGACCTACGCCATATTTTCAGTTGTTTTTATCGGTTTCTGCGCTATTTGGACTTTGTGCAGGATGACCTACGGCAGGATCGTCCGCTCAAAAGCGCCCTGTTGATTTTCATTCTGATTCGTGCCGAAACGGAGGCTTTGATCGAGTTTATTGAAACCCGGCCTATGCGTCTGCCTGACCTACTGCCGGATGTACATGACGCCTTCGACGCGACGGTGTACGCCCTAGAAATGGAACTGCAAAAAATCTACGGGCGGGAGTTGGTCGGGTTTGCCGAGTTGCACCAAGCGCCGCCGATTTACGCACGTGTTGAAAATGCGCATGGCCTGCTCCGCGACTGCTTTCAACAGTCGCTGGTGGCGCTGGCGACGGTCTTTGATCCAACGTTTGATGGCGCCACGGCGTTTGAAATGTTCCAGACCAAACTTGAACAATCTCTGCACCTGCGCGAAGACATCTGGCGGCTACTGCGTCACTTGCGCCGTTTTGAATCACGGCCGGACAAAACCGCCGTCGCCCCACTGATTGAACGCATCACGCTGTTCCGGGACACGTCGCTGCGGTTCCTGATGTACAAAGACTGGGATGAATACGACCGTTTTCTGGATGAGGTACAGTCGGCGCGCAATCTCGAAGAACTGATTAAAACGGTTCACCTGCTTGCAACTTTCCTTGAAACCCTGCTGGGACAAATCAATATGCGCGCCGTGTTGGCTAATCATCCGTTCGACTATCCCGAACTGGATGACGAGTGACCGTCCGCCGAGGTGGCCGTGTTAGAATCAAAACCAAACGCCGAAGCCATTCTCAACAGGCGTTGGCTGCGGACTGTGGAAGGCTTCCCGACGCGCGGGGTGGTGGTTGCGGTGTCGGGTGGTATGGACTCCATGGCGCTCCTGCACGCCCTTTGGGATTGGTGCGGTGTAGAAGCTGCACAGTGTCTGCACGTGGCGCATCTCAACCATGGTCTGCGCGGCGCGGCGGCGGACGCCGACGCCCACTTGGTCGCCGAGACGGCCGCGCGGCTGGGCTTACGGTGGACGGTGGAAACGGTGGATGTCGCTCAGGCGGCCACGGCTGAACAGGGCAACTTGGAAGCGGTAGCGCGGCGGATACGATATGCATTTCTGCAGCGGACGGCGGAGCAGGTCGGCGCGGCGTTCATTGCGACGGCGCATACCCAGAGCGATCAGGCGGAAACTGTCTTGCTACGGTTGGTGCGCGGCGCTAGCCCCGACGGTTTGACGGCGATTGCTCCCTTGCGCCCCGTCGCAGACGACTCGCCCATACAGGTCATCCGCCCTCTGCTGGCGACGCCGCGTCCGCGCATCGCCGAGTACGTGCAGCAGTGTGGAATCCAGTTCCGGGAGGATGAAACCAACCGCGACCTAACGCGCGCCCGCAACCGACTGCGCTATCTCGTCATACCGGAACTGGAACGGCTCAATCCGCAGCTGGGCACCGCCTTGGCGCGGTTGGCGCAACTGGCGCGTGAGGACAGCGATTATTTGCGAACTGTTGTCGCCGAATGGCTGCACCGGCACGCGCGGCAGGTTGGTCGGCGATGGGCGTTGCCCGTAGCGGAACTGACGGCGCTGCCGCCAGCTATCCGCCGGCGAGTGTTGCACACCGTCGCCCAAGAGCAGGCGTATCCGGCGGTAGCGTTCCACCACATAGAAGCCATTGAGGCGACACTCCTCCCGGACGATGGCGTTGGCAAATGTCTGGATTTGACGGGCGGCCGGCGGGTACGCCGCGTGGCGGATGCGTTGGTTTTTACCTAAGCTTATATTGACGGCTAGGTGGTGGCCGGAACCGCCGTCCAAGAAATGACAGGACGACTTTTCTTCAAAAAAGTCGTTCGTGTAAACTTGGCGTCCAAGGCGGGGCGGCCCGTTTGTCACCGCCCCGACGGCTTACTCAACCGTTTTTCCGGTCATCCTCATCAAATCACAACGACCGACACGGAAAGGCAGGCGTGACGTTGAATACGGCAGTCCGACAAGTCGTCCTCTGGATCGTCATCATCGCCGGCGGCGTGCTGTTCTGGAGTTTGCTCCACCGCAACGGGCCGCTCAAGGAAGACAACCCCGACTATGCGACGCTGGTCAAGAAGATCGAGGCGCGGGAAATTCAAGAGGCCGTCATCTCAGAAACGGAAGTGACGGGAAAGTACACCAACGGTAAACCCTTCCGCACGGACATCATCAGCGGCGTCGCCGGCGAGTTGATGAACCGCATGCGGGAAAAGGACATCAAGGTGCAGGGCAAACCTGCCACCAGCGGGATCTGGCTGACCATCCTGCTGTACTATTTGCCGGTTTTTCTGCTGATTGGATTTGTTTTCTTGATGATGCGCCAGATGCAGGGCAGCGGCAACAAAGCCCTGTCGTTTGGCCGCAGTCGGGCGCGGTTGCTCTCCAACCAGGCCAAGCGCATTACGTTCAAGGACGTGGCCGGTGTTGAAGAGTCAAAGGAAGAGCTTCAAGAAATCATCGAGTTCCTCAAAGAGCCGCAGAAGTTCCAGAAGCTTGGCGGACGGATTCCGAAGGGAATTTTGATGATGGGTCCGCCCGGTACGGGGAAAACGCTGCTGGCGCGCGCGGTTGCAGGCGAGGCGAATGTGCCGTTTTTCTCGATTTCCGGCTCGGATTTCGTTGAGATGTTCGTCGGCGTTGGGGCGTCACGTGTCCGCGACCTGTTTGAGCAGGGTAAGAAAAACGCGCCATGCATCATCTTCATTGATGAAATTGACGCCGTGGGCCGCCATCGCGGGGCCGGACTGGGCGGCGGTCACGACGAACGGGAGCAGACGCTCAACCAACTGCTGGTTGAGATGGACGGCTTTGAGTCTAACGACGGCGTGATTCTGATCGCTTCGACCAACCGGCCGGACGTGCTTGACCCGGCGCTGTTGCGTCCGGGGCGGTTTGACCGGCGGGTGGTCGTCAATCGTCCCGATGTCAAGGGGCGTGAGGGGATTTTGGCGGTGCACACGCGCAAGATTCCGCTGGGCGACGACGTGGACATTTCCGTGATCGCGCGCGGGACGCCCGGCTTCACAGGGGCGGATTTGGCTAACTTGGTCAACGAGGCGGCGCTCAACGCAGCGCGCAACAACCAGAAGTGCGTGACAATGCGCGACTTCGAGTGGGCCAAGGACAAGGTCATCATGGGCAGCGAGCGCCGTTCGCTAGTGATGTCTAATGAGGAAAAGCGCAACACGGCGTACCACGAAGCTGGCCACGCGCTGGTTGGCATCAAAGTGCCGAATGCAGACCCAATTCACAAGATCACCATCATTCCGCGCGGCATGGCGTTGGGACTGACGCAGCAGTTGCCGGAAGCCGACCGGTACTCGCACACTCGCGAGTACATTGAGGGGCAAATCGCCATCCTGATGGGCGGGCGACTGGCGGAAGAGATTTTCCTCAACCATGTCACAACGGGCGCCGCTAACGACCTTGAGCGAGCGACAGAGTTGGCCCGGCGAATGGTGTGCGAGTTTGGGATGTCGCAGCTCGGACCGCTGACCTTCGGCAAGAAAGAAGAACAAATCTTTTTGGGACGTGAGATTGCGCAGCATCAGGACTACAGCGAAGACACGGCCATCAAGATTGATCAGGAAGTCAAGCGGATCATCATGGAGCAGTACAACCGGGCGCGGCAGATCATTCTGGATAACAAAGACGCGCTGGTACGGTTGGCAGAAGCGCTGCTAGAGCGTGAGTCGCTAGACGCCATTCAGGTACGCCGTTTGGTTGCTGGTCTGCCGCTGGACGATGAAGAACCGACAACAAGCAACAGCCTTGAGCGTGAGGAGGCCAAGGCCGACGCGGTCCGACCGGCGGTGGTCAAACCGCTCATTCCGCCGGTGGCGGCGGGCGACAACCCCGCAACAGCGTAACCCACTTGAACAGACTGTTTTTAGCCGCCCCTGTGTGCAGCTAAGCCACGGGGGCGATGTTTTTGGTGGAACGCACCGATGAGAAGCGCCGCGCCACCTTCACCACTTCGGTGATCACCGCTGCGCGGCTGCGCACTCACGAGAACTGAAAGCGCGCGGGCAACGGCTGACACAGACAAGAACTGCGGCTCAAAAAGGCTACGGCTTGAGCCGGTATGTCGTACGGACGCGCTGCGCATTGCCGCTGCTCAACGCCCGGACAACACCCTCCGCTTTGACAAAAGACAATTCCGGGGCGATGCAAACACCCCGTACGGCGTCTTCGACTCGCGCTAGATTGCCCGTGATCACATAGCGGTCATCGGCGGCCGTGTATCGCGCCGCGTCACCCGTCGCCTGGCGGCCAGGTTGGACGATGACCACTTTTCCCGTCGCCATCAGCCGTTCAAGACGACTTTCGCGGGCAGCCAGTTCCGCCTCCACCGTCTCGGCTGTCAGCGTCGCGTCACCTTGCACCAGCTTGACGTTTTCTGCGTAACGTGCGCGGCGCTCTACGTCGCTGTACGTGAACATTCCCGCCGTACCAAACATCAGCGCATCGGAACTGGACGCCAAGCCGCTGCTTCCCGCCGCCGGACGCCCCGCGCGATAAAACGCCGTCGCAACATTGCCCATCGCCGTCAAACGGCGGTCGGCTTGGAACAGCTCCAATCGGTCACCGCGTACAAAACTGTCACCCTGCCAACAACGCGCGTCGCCGATGAAAACCGCCCGCCCCAGCTCGGCGTGCGCTTCTCGGGCCGTGATGAACACAGGGGCGTCCGGCCGCCCAAAAACGCCAGCGTTACCTGTCCGACGGGCGTCGTAGTAGGTCGTGCGCACCTCGCCGCGCGCCGCGTGCCGACGTCCTGCCGTTGAAAGGTCGAGTTCACGCGCTTCAACACGCGCCGTGTCATCCCAGACAACCGGCCGCCGCCGCTCGCCGCGCAGTTCGATCACCTCCCGCGCCCGAATCAAGGTCGCACGTTCGGCTCGCGCCTGACGCAGCCCGTCCTCAAAGACGACGTTGCCTGTTTGCACCAAGCGCGTCAACTCGCCGCTGACAGCGTCAAAATCCGCTTCGGCGCGTTCACTGGTTGTTTTGCGCGGCCGCCTCTGCTCGCCGGACGACGCCGGCTCCACTAGCGCCTCGACTCCGCCCGAGGCGACGCAGGTTTGCACTTTGCCGTCCGGGTAGAAGGCGGCGTCGAAGCGCGGCGCACGGAGTGTTTTTCGTTCCCCATGTGTCGCCGCCGCCGGCGTCACCGTAAGCATCGCTTCACCCTCGGCGACGGCCGTCTGCAAGACGCGCCCACCGGGAGCAAAAGCGGCCCGCAAGGTGTGGGCGCGCAACGTCTTTTGTTCCGGTGAGACGGCGGACGCCGCGCCGACCGGCTCAACGTGCAGACGAGCGCCGCCCGTCGCCTGCGCGGTTGTGATCTCACTGCTGTTTGCGCCGCGCCTGAAGTCGGCTTCCAAACGGTCACCGCTCACTTCCCACCGTTCGCCTTCAGCCTGCCGACGGAGTACGGCTTGCCCAAGTCCAACTGCGCGCGTGAGACCGCCCGACGAGTCGAAATCAAACGTCAACGTCTGCGCTGTGAGGATACTGTCAGCTTCCGAGCTGTGCAGTGTGGCGGCTGTGTGCGCCTCGACGCGCCGTAATCGCTGGGCGTCATCAAGTTGAGCCGCCATTGTCCGCGCGGACAACATATCCCCCCCGTGGACAATCTTTGCACCGCCGCTCAGCACAATGCGCTGATCCTGCGCCGTATACTCGCCGCGTCCGGCCGTGATGACGGTTGTTGGGCGGTTGGACTTTTCAGGCGCAACCGTAACGCGAACCGCTTGTTCCAGCGTCAGCCGATCCGTCTTGCCGTCAAAATGCACTCCGACGGCTTCGCCGCTGACGCGACCACGCGCAAACCGCACCGGATCGGATGTGGCGGCGGTTTCCGCCTCGCGGTCATAGCGTACGGTCTCAGTTTCAATGGTCAATCCCTGCGTCGTGGCGATGACGACTCGCCCTTTGAACTCTGCAACTCGTGCTGTGGGGTCGTAGTCGCAGGCGTCGGCTGTTAACTTGCCGGTGGCTTGACCGCGAGCGTCGAAGATTTGCAGCTCAATGCCCTCCAGTTTGTGTCGGCCGCTCACATAAGCAGTGTCCCGCTTCGCTCGCAGCAGCAGCCGTGTCACATCGCCTTCCTTGTGCAGGTACTGGAAGTCATTGGAGACAACCTCAATATCCGGCGTGAGATCACGGCGCACTTCAGGGAGCGGCTTAGATGGCGTACGGCGAAGGACAAGATACGACGCCACATAGGCGGTCATCACCAACCCGCCGGTTAGCGCCAAAAACCGCAGCCAACGCTGCGCCGCAGGTGTCATGACAGCCTTACCCTAAAGTGCAGAAGATTCCATCGCCGCACGATAAATGACGGCCAATCGCTCTGTCGCCCGTCGGAACGCCTCCACGCTGTACGGCTGCGGCGCCATCACCATCGCTTTGACCTTAGCGATGCGGTCAATCGAAGTCTCCAAGCGCGGGCGGGTAATCCGTCCTGACTCAACGGCGCGAATGAGCGCAGCCTGCGCCTCCCGAACTAAATCCGGTCGGCTGCAGATGAGAATCATGTCATTACCCGCTTCAATGGCGCGGACGACGGCTTCAGAAAACTCAACGGTTTTCTGAATCGCCCCCATTTCGAGATCATCGCAGATAGCAACGCCCGAAAACTCCATTCGCTTGCGCAACAGGTCGGTCACAATGTTGCGGGACAGCGACGCCGGGATACCGCCATGGCCGTCAAAGGCTGGGTAGCTTGCGTGAGCGATGATCACAGCTGGGACGCGCGTGTAAAGCGTCCCGAAGAGGTCGGCGTACACCCGTAGGTCTTCAGCCCAGAGTTGTTTCTCGGAACGATTCACTATCGGCAGTGCGTGATGTGAATCCACACTGGCGCCGCCAAGGCCAGGAAAATGCTTCCCACAACCAAGAATCCCGTGATTCTGAAGGCCCTCAAGGTAAGTCCCGGCGAAGCGGATCACCGTCATCGCCTGCCTGCCCCAACAACGTTCCTCCAGACCATTCGGCTGGTCGCCTGGGACCTCAATGTCAAGGACAGGCGCAAGGTTTATGTTAAAGCCGAGCAAGCGCAGCAGGTCGGCGGTCACGACGCCCAACTCAAAGGCCAACTTGGCGTCATCCGCGCGCACAATTTGCTTCGCCGATGGCGTTGGACCGGCCAAGTTACGCAAACGGTCGACTCGCCCACCTTCCTGATCAATGGCAATGAGCGGGACAACGCGACTGAAGCGCCGAATATCAGTGGTAAGTTCTGCGGTTTGCTGCGGCGATTCTAGGTTGCGGGCAAAAAGAATGATTCCACCCGGTTGAATGGTCTTGATGAGGTGCTGGGTGTCCGCGTCAAGCGTCGGTCCCGGTATGCCGATAAACAAAAACTGCCCAATTTTTTGTTCCAGCGAAAACATGGCGTGTTTGAACAACAAAGGTCAGGCGTCAGCCGCCCACCGGCGCAGCGCCGCCGTGAAGGGAGGATAAGCGACGCCTCGTTCTGTGATGATTGCTGTAATCAGCTCGTGTGGAGTGACATCGAAGGCCGGATTGGCGACGCCAACATCCGGCGGGGCGATCCGATACGGCCCGATGTGTGTCACCTCCTGCGGCGCGCGATCTTCAATCGGAATGCTGTCGCCGGTTTCGAGCTTTAGGTCGAGCGTTGAAATCGGTGCAGCTACATAAAACGGAATCTGGTGTCGCCGGGCAAGGGCGGCGACCATGTACGTTCCAATCTTATTGGCAGTGTCACCGTTGGCGGCAATCCGATCCGCACCGACGACGACGCAGGTAATCCGACCCAGCTTCATGAAGTGCCCCGCCATGTTGTCGCAGATCAACGTGACCGGGATACCGTCTCGCATCAACTCCCAAGCCGTCAGACGAGCGCCTTGTAGGAACGGGCGCGTCTCGTCGGCATAGACAGCGATGCGCTTCCCCTGTTCGACAGCTGCACGTACAACGCCCAGCGCCGTCCCGTAGCCAGCCGTCGCCAGTGCGCCAGCGTTGCAGTGCGTCAGTACGGTGGCGCCGTCAGGAATTAGCTCTGCCCCGTGGCGGCCAATCTGACGGCAAACAGCAATATCTTCCGCGTGGATCGCCTGCGCTTCTGCAACCAACGCCTGCGCTAATGCATCGCCAGTGACGCCTGCCGCATAAAGGCTCTCAAACCGCCGGCGCATGCGGTCAATCGCCCAGAACAGATTGACGGCCGTTGGGCGCGTCGCGGCCATTGTCCGGCAGATACGCTCAAAGGCTGTGGGAAGGTCTTCTCCAGCGGCAACGCTCGCCTGCATGCCAAGTGCAATCCCAAACGCAGCCGCTACGCCGATAGCTGGAGCGCCACGTACGACCATTGCCCGAATAGCTTCCGCTACTTCTTGGTAAGTCGTATAGGTGCAGTAGATTTCTTCATTCGGGAGCGCGCGTTGATCAATCATCCGCACGCCTGCAGGCGTCCATGCCACTGTATTCATAGAGCTAGCTGCCCGAAGCCGTTGTCCGCATGAAGCTCTCGGACGCGGATACTAGGCAAGTCGCTGCAGCCTGGCAAATCAGTCGCGCAAGTCAGGCCGGTTGACGCCTGAGCAGGGCACGGCGACGACTGAGTCAATCCAGATGGACGCGAATCCATTCGCCGAACCTGTTTCGGCGTAGCGCGCGTCAGTCCCAGCGCCTGGTAGTAACGCGCCGGGCATACCGTGATTGAGTCGGATGCTGAGACCCCGCTTACCTGGTTGCTGGCGGCACAGGCGTAGATGTCAGCCTGAGGCGGGGCAAGTGCATGGCGTTGCGGCTGCTTTCTGTAGGTTCTCTGCGAGAAGCCAGATTCCCGACACCCAGCGGGCGTCTGCGTCGGCGCTGGATCGTATTTCGTTTTAGCCACCTCCGACAGGCTCATAAAGGGTCAGAAGGCTATCCGCCTCCATCTTATGGAGCGCAGCAGGCACCACGGATTCAAGTTGGCTGGTCGTTGTGGTAGGTTTTCGATGCCGCAGCAGTGCCAGACCGAACCGTTCGCCAGCCGGCGGGCCGCCATAAATGCGAATCGCCTCGTAATGCTCTGCGACCCACGTTGTTATCAAGCGCCCGCAGCGGATATCCTGACCAAAGCGGCCAAGCCCATACTCTGGAAAGTCACGCTGTACGAAAACGATGTAATCAGGTGGATGCGCCGCCAGCTGCTCAACAACTCGCGCCTCGCCACCATACGCCGCCAGCATCAGCGGATCAAAGACAACATACGGCGTTGGGTTTGGCCGGCGGAGCAAATAGTTGATGACCATGCCATCCGGGATAACGGCCAGCGTCGCGTCAGCCGGTAAAAGGCGCGCCATGTCTTCCACAGCCGGCCCAACCGTGACGGCTTTATCGCTCAGAGGCGGCGCAAAGCAGAGCATCCGGTTACGTCCGTCACCCAAAGGCGTCGTTTTAGCGGCGTAGAAATAGCTGCTACTTTCTAGGGCGGCCAGCCAGAAAGCGATCATGACACCGGCGGCACTGGAACGTAACAGATCGCCTTGTCCCCAACTGCGCGTCGCCAGAGCTTCCGGCAGCAAGTCTAGCGCCGCCGCTGCTACGAGCGCCGTTGCCGGCAGCGCCAGCGTGAAGCCATAGCTCCCGGCGTGGGCCGCCAACGCAATCTTTCCCAAAAGGAGGAGCGCGAAGACGCTCCAGGCGGCAAGCGGAATCCATCGCTCGACAACCGCCACCAAATCTTGACTGCGCATCGCCCGCCACGCCAAGTAGACCGCGATGAGCGCCGTCAACGCAGGCAGCGGGCGAAGGAAAATTGGCCACGGCATAAACTCGGACGACAAAAGCCACAGCCCGCCAAACAACGCGCCGCGCCAGACAAGACGCCCCCGTGCAACCTCGCGCAGCTTAAGCTCCAAGCCGATGCCAATTGCTGCTCCGCCAAGCAAGACGCCGGTCATCGCCGCGACCCGCGTCAGATTCTCCTGCCAGCGCCATAGGCCCATCACGCGCTGGTAAAATGCCTGACCAACGGCCTCCACACGAATCACAGCCGCCCAATTGCCTAGCAGTCCTGTGACGGTTACATCGAGAGGCATTTGCGCCCCAAGGTACAACCCAAACCCAACCGGCAGGACAAGCGCCCCGGCGGCAAAGCGCGCCGCATCCCGCCGCCATTCGGCGCGCCGCGCCGCCACCCGTCTCAAGCTCACCCCATAGCCAGTAGCGAGCGCGCCGGCCAGCGCAACGGTCGGCTCAATTTTTGTCAGGCTGACTGCCCCAAAACACAGCCCAATCATAAAAGCGCGCCGGGCTCCCCCGTAGATGAGATAGCCGCGCAAAAGAGCCAGGGCCAAAATCGCCAGCCCTAGTCCGTGGACAGCCTCATGCCGATATGGGGCAACGTAGCTCCAACTTCCGTTGGTTTCATAAAGCTGAAAGGCGAACGCGATTAACAGCGTCAGCCCAACCGCCAGGCCGGTCCACCGCCCGACAGTTTGGGCAAAGAAGCGGTAGACCACGCCTGTCAGACCGGCGAGCATCGCCAGATTGACGACGGCCAGCGTGAGGTATGACGCACCAAACAGCCGAAACCATAGAGCGTTGGCGTACTGCGACAGCGGCCCTCCCAGCCAGATGATGTCGCGGTAAAGATGTTTTCCTTCAGCAAGCTGCCAGGCCACATACAGCTCAATACCGAAGTCAACGAATGGGTCTCCCCATTTCCGCCACGTGTCCCAGGTCAACCATGCGAAGGTCAAGCTGAGGATCAGCGGACAGCCCCAACGCGCCAGAGCATCCGCTTTAGGCATGAAACGGTCATGACGAATTTCAACGAGGGGCGGCATGAGCCTCAAACAGCGCCCACGTCACCGCCGAAAGCACATCCTCGGCCACAAAGTCCGGCGGGCAGGGCCATTGCTCGCGCTGGTACTCATACTCACCTCGCCCATATCCTGTCAGGGTCAGTACGCCGCGCGCGCCAACACCATGCGCTAGGGCTACGTCGCTGTAGCGGTCGCCGACGACCACACACTGCGTCAAATCCAGCCCAAAATCCTGCGCCGCCCGCAGCAACAAACCGGGTTTCGGCTTTCGACAATCACAATCCATTCGGTAGGGTGGGTCGCCCGCCGTCGGATGATGTGGACAGACGTAGATCGCGTCAAGCTGCGCGCCTTCAGCGGCAAGAGCCTCCTGAAGCCGCTGATTCACCACCTCAATCAGCCAACTAGGAAAGTAACCGCGCGCCGCCCCAGCCTGATTCGTCACCACAATTGCCCGCCATCCAGCCGCATTGACGGCACGGACGGCCGCTGCCGCCGTCGGCAACAACCGGAAGCGCGACGGATGGTTGATGTAGCCGACTTCTTCATTCAGCGTGCCATCGCGGTCAAAAAAGACGGCGCGGCGCACAGCGTCCGTCATAGCTTCGTGGGGGCACATCAGCATCAAGCCGCCGCTGGCGCGGCGACCGGCTTCACATGCTTGAGAAAGTCCTCCGGGAACTTCTTCATCGCGCTTGTGATGGGCCACACCGCCGCATCGCCCAGTGGACAGTGTGACCGCCCTTCAATGTTTGGGCACAGCCGCTTGATGGTATCGAGGTCGGCCGTTGTCCCCTCGCCACGCGCAATTTTCTTGAAGAGCTTGAGCAACCAATCCGTCCCTTCCCGGCACGGCGTGCACCAGCCGCAGGACTCATGATTGTAGAATCGAATCAGATTGTAGGTTGTCATAAAGATGTCGGTTGCCTCATCCATGACGATGACGCCGCCTGACCCCAGCATTGAGCCAGCTTTCATCATGCCTTCATAATCAAGCGTCGCATTTTCGACCTCTTCCGCCGTCAGAATCGGCACTGACGACCCACCTGGAATGACCGCCTTGAGTTTGCGCCCGCCGCGGACGCCGCCAGCTTCCTCCTCAATCAGCTGCTTCAGCGGGTAGCCTAGCCGGACTTCATAGTTACCAGGCCGGTTGACGTGCCCACTAACGGAAAAGATTTTCGTGCCACCGGATTTTTCTGTCCCCAAAGCGCGATACCAGTCGCCGCCGTTGACGACGATGTGCGGCACAGCGCAGAACGTCTCGACGTTGTTAACAACTGTTGGACAGCCATAAAGGCCGGCGACGGCTGGGAACGGCGGCTTGATGCGCGGATGCCCGCGATAGCCTTCCAGCGAGTTGAGCAACGCGGTTTCTTCGCCGCAGATATACGCCCCGGCGCCCGGATGGACGACAATCTCACACTCGAAATCCGTCCCACAGATGCGTTTGCCGACAAAGCCGTGTTCACGCGCTTCGGCGATGGCGCGTTCGAGAATCTCAATCAAGTACCAGTACTCGCCGCGAATGTAGATGAACACCTGTTTGGACAGCAGCGCGTAAGCGGCGATGAGCAAACCCTCGATGAGTTGGTGCGGGTCCTTCTCCATGAGTTCGCGGTCTTTGCACGTCCCCGGCTCGCTCTCGTCGGCGTTGCACACAACGTATTTCGGCTTTGGAGAGTTGACTGGTACGAAGCCCCACTTCATGCCGGTCGGAAAGCCCGCGCCGCCACGCCCGCGTAGGGCGGACTTCTTGACTTCCTCGATGATGTCAGACGGCTGCATCGCCGTCAGGGCCTTTCTTAAGCCTGCATAGCCGCCGTCGGCCAAATACGAGCGGATACTCTGTGAGTCCGGCCTGTCAAAGCGTTTCGTTAGCAGCTTCGTCTGCATCGCGGTGCGCCTCGTCAAATGGTTCAGATAGTTTTCTATGCTTTTGCTTTACAGAAGAGTCATCCAGAGGCCGTCCGAAAGCAATGTCGAGCCGTGGGACAGCCTCATGACAGTGTCGGCAGAGTGTGGCTGGTTCTCATCAACGTCACTCTGCGTCAAGCTTCTTCAGTATCTTTTTCGCTAAGTTATCTTTGATTTCTGCCTGACAGGGAACGGCCTCGATATGACCGTCCCGTGGATTAATCCAAACAGTGTGAGACGCGCCTTCGCGTTATCCATTCGCGCCGGGAATTTCGGCGCAGTAAGCCCAATAGCCGCCTTCCGGCGCCGGCTCTATCATCGCTGTGAACCTCTGCTCTCATGCCTATACTCCGTTTTTATTTTTTTACCCGGCACGCTCATTTGAGCCGCGCGCCGTTGGGTACGTCTTCGGTAAAGGTCGCAATGACGGGGCGTCCCTGTTCGCCGACCGAGGCCGCCAGCAGCATCCCGTTTGACTCCAAGCCCCGCAGCTTGCGCGGCGCAAGATTCGTCACCACAACGATTTTCCGTCCGATGAGCGTTTCCGGGGCGTAGTACTGCGCGATGCCGGCGAGAATCTGGCGCGGCGTCGCTTCACCGACATCCACCTGGAGGCGCAGAAGCTTATCCGCTTTCGGCACGCGCTCGGCTTCCAGCACCTGCCCGACCCGCAGCTCGACTTTGGCGAAGTCGTCAATTGTGATGTAGCCGGTTTCCGACGCGGCCGGCGCTTCCGGCGCGGCGGATGAAGCCGGGTTCGCAGGCGGGGCAGCGGTCGGCTGAGTTGTTGCTTCGATGTCGTTCATGATGGTTGTCTTATCCAATCGCGGGAAAAGCGCCGGGCCGTCGCCGACAACGGCGTTTTCAAAACGCTGCCATGTCAGGCTCTCTGGGGCAACCTGCGCCGGTCGGCCGGGCAGTCCCAACCGTGTCCAGAGCGTCGTCGTCGCTTCCGGCAAAAACGGATACAGCCAAACGGTCAAATGCCGCAGGCCTTCGGCCGCCGTGTGGAGGATCGTCGCCAATCGCGGCCGGGCTTCGGGATCGCCGATCAGCTTCCACGGCGTAGTGTCGCTCAGGTACTTGTCCAGCAAGGCGACCAACTCCCAAGCGGACTCCAGGGCGCGACTGAGCGCCAAACGCTCGACGTGCGCCAGAAACGCAGCCCGTTGTGCGATGAACCGCTCGGCGATGGCCGCTGCCGCTTCACGGGCGTCCGCCGGCGCGTCCGGCGGCACATTCGGCGCGACGCCGCCGAACGCCTTCCGAATCAGCGTCAGCGTGCGGCTGGCCAAGTTGCCGAAGCCGGAGGCAAGGTCGCCGTTGGCGCGATCAATGAGGGCTTCGTAGGTGAAGTCGCCGTCTTGGCCGTAGGCCATTTCGCGCAGGCAGAAATATCGGACGACATCATTGGAGAAGTAGCGGCGCAACACGGCAAGGTCAATGGCGTTCGAGCGTCCGCTTGCGTCAGGCGTTTTCGACATCTTCCGCCCGCCCGACAACCACATCCCGTGCGAGAAGACGCGGCGCGGCGGCGGCAGTTCAGCCGCCATTAAGAATGCCGGCCAGTAAACGGCGTGAAAGCGCAGGATATCCTTGCCGACAAGATGCAGGACATGCGGCCAGAACTTATCGAACCCCGTCCGGGCGTTGTTGCCGAAGCCGAGCGCCGTGATGTAGTTCGAGAGCGCGTCAAACCAGACATACATCGTGTGCGCCGGGTCGTCCGGTACGGGGATGCCCCACTTGACCGAAACACGGCTGATGGAAAGGTCACGCAGATTGGCGGAGACAAAACTGACGACTTCGTTGCGGCGTGCGTCAGGTTGAATCGCGTCGGGATGCTCGGCGTAGAAAGACAAGAGACGGTCACGGAAAGCCGACAGTTTGAAGAAGTAGCTTTCTTCCGCCACACGTTCGGTCGGACGCAGGTGAATGTCGCACACCGGCGCTTCGCCCGGCGTCGTTTCGTCTTTGAATTCGTTGCAACTTGAGCAATACCAGCCTTCGTAGTGTCCCTTGTAAATGTAGCCACGGTCGCGCACCCGTCGCCACAGCACCTGCGCCCCTTGAATGTGGGCGTCGTCGGTGGTTCGAATCCAATCGTCTGGCTCTAGTCCGAAAGCAGCGAACGTCGCCTTGAACTCGGCAACGACAGCATCCACGTAGTCTTTGACCGGACATCCAGCGGCGGCGGCAGCGCGCTCGATGTTGAGGCCGTGCTCGTCCGTTCCGGTAAGGAAAAAGGTCTCAAACCCGCGTTGGCGATAATGCCGCGCCAGCGTGTCAGCCAGCAGCGTTGTGTAGAGATGCCCCAAGTGCGGACGCGCATTGACGTAGTAAATCGGCGTCGTAACGTAAAAGCGGCGGTCAGTCATATGCGCATGGATGACATAGCCGACGGTCGAGTGCAACGCGGAGATCGAGGCCGATTCGTGGGTGGGCGACTACCTGCTCCGTCGCGTGTTCGAGACACGGAAGATGCTCTACACTTGATGTTTCTTCCAATGCCTGAAGCGATTGGCTGCGCCCTCTGCACTCAAACGCGGGACTCTACGGCTTTCTCAAACTTCAACGACCATGAGACGCACAGCTTCCGAACTTCCCAAGGTCTGCATCATTGGCGCCGGCTGTTCTGGCATCACAGCGGCAAAGGCGCTGCACGAACACGGGTTTGATTTCGACTGCTACGAGAAAAGTGACCGGGTCGGCGGTAACTGGGTCTTCGGCAACAAAAATGGGATGTCGTCGGCGTATCGGCGGCTTTTCATCAATACATCCCGCGAACGCATGCAGTATTCCGACTTCCCAATGCCGAAACACTACCCAACCTTTCCTCATCACTCGCAGATTGCAGCGTACTTTGACGCTTATGTTGACCACTTCGGCTTTCGCTCGCGGATTCAGTTTGAAACCGGCGTCAAGCACGCCGAGCTGTTGGGTGACGGAACATGGGCGATTACGCTGGACGACGGCCGCGTACGGCGCTACGACGCCCTCATTGTCGCCAACGGCCACCACTGGGATCCGCGCTACCCAGAGCCGCCGTTTCCGGGTGAGTTCCACGGACTGGCGATCCACTCGCACTACTACGTGGACAATGACATTTTCCGCGACAAAAACGTGGTCATCGTTGGCATGGGCAACAGCGCTATGGACATCGCCTGCGAAGCCTGCGAAGTCGCCAACAAGACCTTTCTTGCGGCGCGGCGCGGAGCCTACATTATTCCGAAGTACCTTTTTGGTCGCCCGGTTGACCAAATCATAACGACCGCCAAAATCCCCTGGGTGGTGCGGCAGCGATTGTTTGAGTGGGCGCTCCGGTTGGCTGTTGGGCGGATGGAAGACTACGGTCTTCCGAAACCAGATCACCGCCTTGGGGAAGCGCATCCGACAATTTCCAGTCGCATTCTTGACCGCATCACGCACGGCCTCATTACGCCGAAACCCAACATTGCGGAACTCCTTGGCGGACAGGTGCGCTTCTTGGATGGTAGCGTAGAGGATGTGGACGTAATTGTTTACTGCACAGGTTACAAGGTGACGTTCCCCTTCTTTGACGAAGACTTCATCGCTGCCCCAGACAACGACCTGCCGCTGTTTCGGCGCGTATTCAAGCCGGACATTCCCAATGTGTTCTTCATCGGATTACTGCAGCCGTTAGGCGCGATTATGCCGTTGGCGGAGGCGCAGGGGCAGTGGGTGGCAAGCTATTTGAAAGGCGAGTATGCGCTGCCGCCGCGCGAAGAGATGGAGGCGGATATGAGGCGCGAGCGGGAGCGGATGTTTGCGCGCTACGTCAAGTCCAAGCGCCACACGATGCAGGTGGACTTCGACGACTACTTGGCTGACTTAAAGAAGGAGCGTAAACGCGGCGAAGCGCGGGCACGCCGACGCGGCTACGCCCTACCGATTCCTCGGCAAGTACCATAAATGCCGCTAGGCGCGCTTCAGCTTGGGCCGGCGGCTACAGTTCGCGTCGGTAGGCCAAAGCTTTATGCAGCGTTACTTCGTCGGCGTACTCCAAGTCGCCGCCGACCGGCAGCCCCATCGCCAAGCGCGTTGTGCGTACGCCGATGGGTTTGAGCAAGCGCCCGATGTAGTTCGCCGTCGCCTCGCCTTCCGTCGTTGGATTGGTCGCCAAGATGACTTCCGTAATGTCCAGCGTCCGTAGCCGCTCCAACAGAGAGCGAATGCGCAGCTCGTCGGGGCCGACGCCGCGCAGCGGCGACAATGCGCCGTGCAGAACGTGATACAGCCCCTTGAATTCGCCGGTGCGTTCAATAGCGAAGACGTTGTGCGGTTCTTCGACGACGCACAGAAGTCGCCGGTCGCGGGCCGGACTGGTGCAGTAGGCGCAAGGGTCGTGATCAATATCGGTCAGGTTGTGGCAGACCGAACAAAACGTGATGCGCGTCTTGACTTCGGTAATCGCGGCGGCAAGGCGCGCGGCGTCTTCGGGTGCGCTCCGCAGGATGTGAAACGCCAGCCGTTGGGCCGACTTGTGACCGATGCCCGGTAGCCGTTTGAACTCATCAATGAGCCGCGCGATGGGTTCGGCAAACTCCGCCATAGGGCGCTGTACGAGTCGCTTGACCTAGGACGTGCCGGGGATTTTTAGATTGCCCAACAGGGACGACATTTGCTGCTGCATGTGCTGTTCAGTGACTTCATCGGCGCGACGAACAGCTTCATTGAAGGCGGCGGCGATGAGGGCTTCAAGCATTTCCTTGTCGGCCAGGGCTTCGGCGTCGAGTTTGACCGAGATGACCTGTTTGAGGCCGTTGACTGTGATGCGCACCATCCCGCCGCCGGCGGAACCTTCACAGCGTGCGCTTTCCAAGGCTCGCTTGATTTCCTCTTGTTTTTGCCGCATTTGCTCCATCGCCCGCTCAAAACCGGGCAGGCGATCCAAACCGGGTAACTTCATGGGGATAACTCCTTACGAAAGGCTCTAACCAAGCTTGGAAGTTCACTGGGGAGGTACAGCATAACGGTTTACCGGCTCAGAGTGAACCAACTTTCTCCGCAGCAGGCTGCTCCAAGGCAGGCTGATACAGAATTACATAGCCACTCAAACTCGCTATCACTTTGTAGCGCTGTAGAAAGCGCTCTGGAATCCCCATGATTTCCCGTCTCAAGAACCACCCCATCTGAAGGTGCTGCTTGATAATAACCCACTTTACCCGACGACGTTCCGCTTCTTGCACAATTTGCTCCGGGGGAAAGGGATTAGCGGTTCGATCAAAGATCACCATCGGGAGGGGAGGCCGCCGTCCAGTCATTACGTAGAAGGGGTCTTCCTGTGGAATACACACCACTGGCTCATCTTCAGGAATGTGCTCCCCAACAAAGCTCAGCAACTCAGCAAAGTTGCTAAGTTGAGGGCTGAAAGCCGTCAAGCCACGAAGTGGGCCTGTGGAAGCTGTTTGCCGAGTCGCTCCACTCTGGTCAGTGTAACGGAGACGAACATTGTTTTGGATGTATGGAACTGCAGCAGTTACCAAGGCAAGCCCCATTCCCCAACACAAGGCTGCTCGGCAACGACTACTGCCTAATGATTGCAAAGCAAACGCAATCATTAGAACAAAAAGAGCCCATATCCCATAAGATGACCGAACATACCCCTGCGAAAGAAATGAAAAAAAAGTCAGGCTAAGCCCAAACCATGGCAACAATTCGGATACCAAGCAAGGCGAGTGAAGTATGTTCAGTAAGCGCCAGATACCGCCAACAAAAGTGAGGCTCATTACCGGCACCCACAACCACAACAACGGGTAGTCAAACTCGACGAAGTAAGCATCAAAGAAAACCGTTGTTGCAGTGACAACGACAAACGGTCCGAGTAAAAGCGTTGTACCAAACAAGATACTTCTTGGAGATGCCGGCGACGCTGGCTTCCGTTTCCAAAGCCACCAACCCAAAGTCAGCAATCCCCCAGTTACCCAAGGTGCCCAATCACCATAGGTTTCCTTTATGGTGGGGCGTGCCAAGCGCTGACTAGCCGAGACAAACACCCAGAACCAGTAATTGTCCAACCCACATGTCGCGCCCAACCATAACACCGCCACTGCCAGCCCAACTAGTATCCCAACCCCAAACCATCTTACCCCCACTTCGCCGCCATCTTTCGCATCAACCCCCGAACTGTCCTCCACACCAACCCACCAACGCCGCAGCCATCCCCACCACACCACTCCAAAGACCACTAACGCCAAATACGGATAACCCACGTTCTGCTTCGCCAGCGCCGGCAACACTGTCGTCATCCCACACATCACCGCTGTAACTGCACTCACCCGCCCTCTCGTCACCCAGTGCAGCAAGTTCAAATTCAGGAGAATCAATAGGCAGGTGTCTGGGTCGTAAAACGGATGTGGGTAAATGCAGTGCGGCGCTAGCCACATCAGAGGCAAACACAGCCCCACTGCCGACCACGGCGGCAGCAATACCCGCAACAGCCGGTACGTCAACAGGACATACGCTACGTTGACCACCGTGCAGTACCACACCGTCAGCCGGTAGCTAAACCCGAACAACTTGATGAGCGTCGCCTGCACGTGGAATGTCAGCGGCGAGTGCGGCAGCACGAAGTCGCGGTACATCACCTCGCCCTGCGCAATCCGCCACGCAGTGTCCATGATGTAGGCGAAATCACCCAGCACCCCGATGCGCGTCGTCTGCCACTGATGCACCGCGCCCGCGCCGACCGCCACAAGACAAACGGCAAGCCACGGGGCAGCTTGCCGTCGGTATGACGCGGCAGCTTCGGGTAAGCCGTCGTCAGTCGAGCCGAATGCAGATTTTACCGAAGTGTCCACCCTGAGCCATCAGCTGAAACGCCTGCTGCGTCTCCTCAAGCGGGAAGATTTTGTCTACAACCGGGCGGATGCGGTTCTGCTCTAGCGCGCGGTTCATCGCTTCAAACATTTCCCGTGAACCGACGATGATCCCCTGAACACGAATGTTTTGCATCAGAATTGGCGCAATATCCACTTCACCGGTGCGTCCCGACAGCACGCCGATCAAACTGATCTGTCCACCAAACCGCACTGACCGAATCGCCTTGGCAAGCGTCCCAATGCCGCCGACCTCAACGACGTGATCCACACCACGCCCGCCGGTCATTTCGCGAACGGCTTTGTCCCAGTCCGGCGCTTGTTTGTAGTTGATAATCTCGTCCGCGCCAAGCGCCTTGGCGCGTTCCAGCTTTTCGTCGCTGCCGGACGTGATGATGACGCGCGCCCCAGCGGCCTTGGCAAACTGAAGCGCGAAGATGGACACACCACCTGTTCCCTGTACCAGTACCGTGTCGCCTGGCTTAAGCTGACCATGCGTTATCAGCGCGCTCCAAGCCGTCAGTGCCGCGCAAGGCAGTGTCGCCGCCTCTTCGTCATTGAGGTAGTCAGGAACTTTGACCACGCCCTCCTGCGACAGCGCTCGATACTCCGCCAACATGCCGTCTAACGGCCCGCCTAGCGTTGTTCCCCGTATTTTCTCAATAGACGGTTCACCAGCAATCCATCCCTGCGCAAAAATGCCAGCGACGCGGTCCCCGACCGCCACCCGCGTCACGCCGTCGCCAACGGCAACGATTTCCCCAACGCCATCCGAAAGTGGTATCAACGGCAGCGGTTGCTTTGGGTTGTAAACGCCCGTCACCGTCATTAGGTCACGGAAGTTGAGCGAAGCCGCCCGTACTCGCACCAAGACCTCGCCATACCCTAACTCTGGGTGCGGTCGTTCCTTCACAGTCAAATGCTCAATGCCGAACTTTTCGGCAATTTCGACACACTTCACAGCCAGGCTCCTCCCATCGCTTAAAAATCTCACGCTTCGGCGCGACTAAAAACCAGGGAGACGTTGGTTCCACCAAAGCCAAAGGCGTTGCTCATCGCGTAGTTCAGCGCCTTGTCGCGGGCGACGTGCGGCACACAGTCAAAGTCCACATCCGGCTCGTCAAGATTTAGGGTAGGTGGGATGCGTCCGTCCCGCAACGCAAGGACGGTGATCGCGGCTTCTAGTGCACCCGCCGCACCCAGTAGATGGCCGGTCATTGACTTTGTGGCGCTCACCGCCAAAGATGAAACCGCCTCGCCGAAGACCTGCCGAATGGCGGCGGCTTCGGCAGCGTCTCCAGCAGGCGTCCCCGTCGCATGGGCGTTGAGATACCCCACCTCCGCCGGGGTGACCCCTGCATCGGCAAGCGCCTGCTGCATCGCGCGCGCAGCTCCGTCCCCAACCTCACTTGGATGCGTCAGGTGAAAGGCATCCGCCGATTGTCCAAACCCGACAATTTCAGCCAGCGGAGCCTTGCCGCGCGCCAGCGCCTGCTCACGTTCTTCTAGAACAAGAATCGCCGCCCCCTCGCCTATGACAAAACCGTCGCGGCGCTTGTCGAATGGGCGACTCGCCTGCGTCGGTTCATCGTTACGGGTTGAAAGCGCCCGCATGGCGGCGAACCCACCAATGCCGGTCGGGGTTACGGCGGCCTCAGCGCCGCCGCACAGCATAGCGTCGGCGTCGCCGCATTGAATCATGCGAAAGGCCTCGCCAATGGCGTGCGCCCCGGAAGCGCAGGCAGTCGCCGGAGCGGAATTCGGCCCCTTTGCGCCAAAGCGAATCGAGACCTGCCCGCTCGCCAAGTTGATGATCGCCGCCGGAATGAAGAACGGCGACACCCGATGTGGCCCTTCGCGGTGCAATTTGGCATGCTCACGTTCAACAATGGTGAGGCCGCCCAGCGCCGACCCAATATGGACGCCGACCCGCGTCGCGTTGTCGTCCGTGATACGCAGCCCACTTTCGTCCATCGCTTCCTGCGCCGCCGCCAGCGCATATTGGATGAACGGATCCATTTTTTTGATCTCTTTTTTCTCGATGAAGGCCGCCGGATCGAAACCGCGCACCTCAGCGGCAATGCGCACCGTAAAGGCCGAGGCGTCAAAGCGCGTAATCACCCCGACACCGCTTGTCCCAGACAGAAGCGCCGCCCATGTCGCAGCGGCGTTCAACCCAAGCGGGCTGACGATGCCGATGCCGGTCACGACGACACGCCGTTTCATGAGACGCATCCTCCGCCGCCGATACCGTAACAGGAAACAAGCTTACCCAAGCTTGGACTGGATGTAGTTGACGGCGTCCTTGACGCTCAGGATTTTTTCGGCGTCTTCGTCGGGAATCTCAAGGCCGAAGTCTTCTTCAAAGCGCATGACGAGTTCCACCGTGTCAAGTGAATCCGCCCCCAAATCTTCAATGAACTTGGCTTCCATCGTCACTTCGCTCTCGTCCACGCCAAGTTCCTCGACAATAATGGCTTTGACTTTTTCTTCGATTGATTGCTCCGCCATGAGCGAACAAATCCTCTCTCTGTATGGATTGAACGGGGACGAACGTGCTTCGGAACACGTCGCCGCCGACAAAATCGGCGCACGTTAACCCGTCCGCGGCCTTGCCGCAACCGTTTCTCTTGGCGGCCAAAAGGTCGCTTCCTCTGCCGCAACGCCGGCCGACACACAGACGCCGCCGACCAGCGTCATCACCGGCGCACCCTTGAGCCGCCAGCCGTCAAACGGGCTGTTCCGCGCTTTTGACGCCCACCGACGCACATCCACCACGGTTTCACGGTGAATGTCCAGTATTGTCATATCCGCTGGACGCCCAATTTGCAATGTCCCGCCGGGCAGGTTGAACGCCCGCGCTGGGCCGGTCGAGAACAGTTCGATGACGCGCATCAACGAAATGCCCTGCCGCCAGTAAAGCTGATCCAGCATCAGGCTCACAGCGCACTCCAACCCGACGACGCCGAAGGGGGCATGCGTTAGCACTTGGTCTTTTTCAAGCGCTGTGTGGGGCGCATGATCCGTCGCAATGCACGTCACCGTCCCATCGGCGACCCCTTCGAGCAGAGCTTCCACATCGGCCGCCGTGCGCAGCGGCGGATTCATCTTGGCGAGCGTCCCGAACGTAAGGACAGCCGACTCGTCTAGCGTCAGATGATGGGGCGTGACTTCACAAGTGACGCGCAACCCTTCGGCCTGCGCGCGTCGCACCAGTTCCAGTGACCCCGCCGTACTTAGATGCGCAATGTGAATGTGCGCGCCGGTCACGCTCGCCAGTACGACATCACGCGCCACATCCACCTCCTCGGCGGCGCGCGTCATTCCGCGTACGCCCAACTGCGTAGACACAAAGCCTTCGTTGACGACGCCGCCTGCCGCCAAGTCGCGGTTCTCACAATGGTCAACCACCGGCAAACCGAAGTCACTGGCGTACTCCAACGCCCGCCGCAGCAGGTTGGCGTTGGCGATGCTGTGACCATCGTCGGAGAGGGCGACGATGCCAGCCGCCGCCATCCCGCCGATGTCGGCCAACGCTTCGCCTTGCAAGCCCTTCGTAACCGCCCCAATCGGATACACCCGACAAGCCGCCGCCTCACGCGCCCGGTCGAGAATGTAGCGCGTCACCACAGGGGAGTCGTTGACGGGCAAGGTGTTTGCCATGCAGCACACGGCGGTAAACCCGCCAGCGACGGCGGCGCGCGCGCCGGTGGCAATCGTTTCCTTGGCAGTGAACCCCGGCTCGCGCAGGTGTACGTGAACATCAATGAACCCCGGCGCAACCACCAATCCCGTTGCGTCCACCGTTTCGGCGTCCGGCGGGGCTTCCAAGTTCGGGCCAAGCGCCGCAATGCGCCCGTCCACAACGAGGACATCCATCACGGCGTCCAAACGCTGGGACGGATCGCACACCCGGCCGTTCCGAATCACAAGCGCCATACGCCGCCTTCAAACCTTGGCCAAGGTCAGCCCCGACTGGTACTGGTACTTGCCCGCGCGGTCGCTGTACGAGACAGCGCAGGGTTCGTCCGATTCAAAGAAAATGATCTGGACGAAGCCTTCCTCGGCATAGAGCCGCACCGGCAGGTTGGCGGCGTTGTAGAGTTCAATTACCAGCCGCCCCTGCCAGTCGGCCTCAAGGGGCGTGGTGTTTTGAATCAGACCACACCGTGCGTAGGTGCTCTTCCCCAACGCAATCGCCGTGACATTGCGAGGCATCCTGAAATGTTCAATGGTCACGCCCAGCGCATAGGAGTGCGGCGGAAGCAGCCAGTATTGGCTGCCGTCAGCGGCTGTTCGCAGCGGAATGTCGAGCAGGTTGTCGGGGTTGAAGTTTTTCGGGTCCACCTCCGTCCCCTGAATCGGCGAAAAGACCTTGAATTCGTCCTTAGCCAGCCGACAATCGTAGCCGTAGCTCGACAGGCCACAGCTAATGATGCGGCGATCTTCGACTTGGCGGATGAGTCGCCGCTCAAACGGAGTAATCAGGCCCTGCTCTTCGCACATGCGAAGAATCCACTTGTCGGATTTGATCACGTTCAACGTCCACAGCGTTTCAGAAACTCACACTTTTGGTCGGTAACGTTACACCGAAACCGGATGATATGGCAGCTCGACCCGCCTTGCTCAAGTACTTTTTCAGCGTAGCTAGTACGGCGCTGCTCAGTTTCAGCTTCGGAGTCTCCGCTACCGTCCGTGCGCCCCGAACGTCACCGCCGACGGCGGACGCCGTGCAAACTGAGCCGTTGTCGGAAGTCAACTTTTACCGGCTGGTGCAGCGCGTTCGCCAACGACAAACGACGACGGAAGCAGCGATTCAGGAGTTACGTCAACGCGGCATCGCCTTTGAAGTGACGGACGAGGTGCTGGCGCGCGCCCGCCAACTGGGTGCGCCAAACGACCTGCTGACGGCGCTCATCGAGCTGGACCTTCAACGCGCCGAACCATCTCCTCCCACCGTGCGTCCGCGACCAACGGGAGGCATACCGTCGGGGACACTTCCGGAGGCGTCACGTCCAACCACCACCGCGCCGACTGAAGCGTCAGCATTGTCTAATGACGCGCCCCTCGACGGCGACATAGAGCAGCGTTTGCGCCAGCTGCCCTTGATTGAACAGGCGCGGTTTTACGCCCTGCAAAGCGCCGATGACTTGCCGGATTTTCTCGTCACGCAAACCATTCGCCGCATGACCCGCGACAGCGATGGCCGTTGGCGACTGCGCGATGTACTTGAAACCGAAGTGCGCGTCGAAGGCGGTCGGGAACGGGTTGAACTGCTGTCCATCAATGGCCGTCCAACAAACCAGCGCTTTGAGGAGATCGGCGGCGCGACTTCCATCGGGGATTTTTCCGGTCAACTGGCTGCGCCGTTTCTCCCAGCGACCAACACCCGTTTCACCGAGGTCAAACAAGAACGCTACCGGGGCCGTTTGTGTCGGGTTTACGACTTCACCGTGCCGCAGGCGAACTCCGGCTACACCCTGACGGTACGCCTCTCCGACGGCCGCCCGCAGCGCATTCAGGTCGGCTACCAAGGCAGCCTGTGGGTTGACGAAGAAACCAAACGAATCGTCCGCATTGAGCATACGGCGACCGACATCCCGCCGGGTTTTCCAATGTCGCAGGTGGAATCCGCCGTGGACTATGACTGGGTGACGATTCTCGGCAGACGGTACTGGATGCCGCGTACGGCAGAGACCATTCAAGTCAGCGACGCCTACCGGCAAGCTTTTCGGAACATCAGCGAATTTCGGAACTACCGAAAGTTTGAGGGCGATATCAAAATCATTGATTAGCCTGATTTACGGGCAAATGTTGACAAGTTATCCGTTTTTGGCGTGCGGCGCGTTCCGCGCCGGAAAACTTCCGCTTTATACCGCCATCCTCTCCGGCGTGCGCGACGCTTTCGAGCCACTGTCACCACTGTTCAAGCGGGGTTTTTCAGTAACCTAAATACGCCTCTCGCACCCGCGCGTCCTGCGCCAACTCCGTTGCGGCACCGCTCATGACCACGCGACCGGTTTCGAGGACGTAGCCGCGATGCGAGCGCGCCAGCGCCAGATGCGCGTTTTGTTCAACCAGTAAGATGGTGAGGCCGTCACGGTTGAGTTCGCTTAGCGCATCAAAAATCGCTCGCGTGACCAGCGGGGCTAGGCCTAACGACGGTTCATCCAACAACAACAACGTCGGACGACTCATCAACGCCCGCCCAATCGCTACCATCTGCTGTTCGCCGCCGGACAGCGTCCCAGCACGCTGCCGAAGGCGCTCCTCGATGCGCGGAAACAGTGTACAGACTCGATCGAGGTCGCGCTGAAACTGGGCTCGGTCAGATTGCCGATATGCGCCGAGTTCAAGGTTTTCCAGCACCGTCATCTCTGGGAAGATCCCGCGTCCTTCCGGCGACAAGGCGACGCCGCGCCCAATGATCTCGTGGGTTGGGCGTCCGGTGATGTCCACGCCGTTGAAGAGCACCCGCCCATGTTTTGGGCGCAGCAGGCCGACAACCGTTTTGAGCGTCGTCGTCTTCCCCGCTCCGTTCGCCCCGATGAGCGTGACGATTTCCCCCTTCCCAACCGTCAGCGACACGCCATGCAGCGCTTCAATCGCTCCGTAAGCGACAGACAGGTTTTCCACGGTCAAGAGCGGCGGCGCAGCGGCGGCGCGGCGGCGTTGTTCGTCCATTCGCGGCTCGCTTTCTACTGGCGTCACCACGCGGCGGCTTCCAGCAGTGAGTTTTGGTAGGCTGTTCCTGCCACACGCCGTCGCGCATAGGCGCAGTAATCTGGGTTGATGTCGATCCCTATGTAACGCCGCCCCAACTTCTTGGCGGCGACGGCGGTCGTCCCCGATCCCAGAAACGGATCGAGAACGACATCGCCGGGGCGCGTTAGCAGGTGAATAAACTCCGTCACGACGGCTTCAGGAAAGACCGCTCGATGGGGACACCCTTTGAGGGACTCCACCGGCGTCTCAATCACATCGCGCTTGAGCCGTTCGCCATGCATGCGAATGATGGTGAAGCCGTCCCGTTCCAGATGAATGTTGCGCCCGCCTTCCCGTCCGCCAAAGGGTGCGGAGTGCAACCCACGAATTTTCATCCGAAAGTCCCGAATGGCGCCATCCCGAACTTCGGCAATAGCGGCTTCCAGTGCTGCCCGCGCCCGCGCCTTTTGCTCCGGCGTCAGCGTTGAAGCCTCAATAAGTTGGAAATACCGCCGCCCAATGCGCGTCCCGCGCCGCTCCTGTTCGGCTGCCGGAGTGCGTCGGAGGAGAAAACACTGCGGGAAGTACTGATACGCATCGGACACAACGAAATGGAAAAACGGCTCCGTACTCGACACCAAACGGCGTTGGAAATGGCGCGGCGTCGGGTTGCGCTTGACCCAGGTCACGTGGTTGACGAGCCGGACGGGAAACCGTTCTAGTGCGGCTGTCGCAAAGCGGTACGGAACCAACAGCAGACTTCGCCCCTCATACTTGTCGCCAACGTTGAACACCAAACTACCGGTTGGCTTGACGACCCGTAAGCATTCGCCAAACACCGCCAACAGCGCCACAAGGTAGTCTTCCAACGCCGCTTCATTGCCGATGCCGCGCCCGTAGTCGCGCTGACGAAAATAGGGTGGCGAAGTCAGCACCAAATCCACCGACGCCGAGGGCAGTTTCTGCAAGATGAACAGGCTGTCGCCGCAAAGAATAGTATCAAGCGGAAGGCGTCCGGCGGCGGTCAGTTCGGGGTTGTTTTCCGAGTCGATTTTGGTGTCGTCCTCAGGGTTGGTGGAGGCCATAGGGGGGTCACCTGGAAGCTTGGGCGCTGCCAAGATAAGCCGCAATGACGCGCGGATCGCGTTGGATGTCATCGGGCGAGCCAACGGCGATGGTTTGTCCCTGCTCCACAACTTGAATTCGCTCGCACGCGCCCATCACAACACGCATGTTGTGCTCGACCAGCACGATTGTCAGCTTGAAGTCATCTCGGAGTCGCTGAATTTGTCGCATAAGCGCCAGCGATTCCTGAGGATTCAAACCGGCGGCGGGTTCATCCAGCAGCAGCACTTTGGGCCGCGTCGCCAGCGCGCGCGCAATTTCGAGACGGCGTTGATCGCCGTATGACAACCCCTTAGCCGGCGCATGCCGGTACGCTGCCAGACCGAACCGCTCTAGCAGCGACAGCGCAAAGTCACGTTGTTCCTGCTCTTCAACTTGCCAACGCGCCGTCCGCAGCACCGTCGCCAACAAACCGGCGCGGCTGCGTGGATGGCAGGCCGTCATCACATTTTCCAAAACGGATAGTTCTCCAAAGAGTCGAATGTTCTGAAATGTCCGCACGACACCGCGCCGCGCAATCTCGTGGGGTGACAAACCAAGGATGCTCTTCCCCTCTAGTTCGACATCGCCGGACGTCGGCCGATATACGCCGGTCAGCACGTTGAAGATGGTTGTTTTACCAGCGCCGTTCGGCCCGATCAGCCCAAAAACCTGCCCTGCCGCCACCGTCAAATCAAGGTCTTTGACAGCCACCAAACCGCCAAAGCGTACTGTTGCGGACTTAATCGCCAAAAGCGCCGCAACCGATGACATACTCCATGTTCCAGCGCCGCAACGCTTGGTCGTCACGGCGGATTCCCGTGGATTAGTCGCTAAACGCCGGCCCTTCCTCTGGCTGGCCATAAATTTCCAGCAGACAGTCGCGGAGATAGGCAAACGCCTCCTCTGGCGTATCGGCGTAGCGAAAAAAGTCTAAGTCGGTGGCTGAAATCATGCCCCATTTGACCAATGCTTCAAAGTTAATGACCTCACGCCAGTAGGCCTCGCCGTAGATGACAATCGGTATGCGCCGGTTGAGCTTGCGTGTCTGAAGCAGGGTCAGCACTTCCAGCAGTTCGTCGAGCGTTCCGAAGCCGCCGGGGAAAATCACCAGCGCCTTGGCGGGATACACCAGCCAGAACTTCCGCATAAAGAAGTAGTGAAACTCAAAGCATAGTTCCGGCGAGATGTAGGGATTTGGGTACTGCTCAAATGGCAGACTGATGTTGAAGCCCACCGACTTGCCCCCAGCGATCGCCGCGCCCCGATTGGCGGCTTCCATGATGCCGGGGCCGCCGCCGGAGCAAATCAGAAACCGCCGCTGTGTCGTCGGCAGGCTCATCGCCCATGTGGTGAGCATGCGCGCCAAGTCCACGGCGTCGTCATAGAAGCGTGCCAGGGCAGGATCGGTCACACCGTCGCTAGGCTGTTCGCTCTCGTACTCCGGCGGGTACTTGCTGTTTTGGTTGGGATGAATCCGCGCCGAACCGAAAAACACAATCGTGTCACGGACGTTATGCTCACGCAGCCGGACAGCCGGCTCAAGGTACTCACTTTGAATGCGGATGATACGCGCAGCGCGGCTCTCAAGAAATTCTTGATTGCGATAGGCCTTAGGAGGTTTGACCAATCGCCTTAAGCTTTGCGTCATCGAGTCATTCCACTTACGAAAAATGGGTTGAACTTTAGTGTTGCTCCTATCGCCGGTAAGCGTTTTGGCGACCACCGTCCCGGTCAAAAACGCCAACCGACAACAAACAAACCCTGTTTGTAGCACAGTCTTTGCAGAGACAACGACACCAAAGCGACCGGCATCCATCCTGCGTCGCCTAGGACGCTCCACACGTAGCGCCGACAGTTTCAGGCGGCGGGGGCGTCTTCAGAGATTCCTAGCACGGCCTGCTCAAGGCGGCGTGACTCGGCGATGATGTGTTCGAACAATCGCCGAATAGCGGCGTCCTCCAGCGGCCCGGCATTGTGCGCCGTCACGCGCGTCAGCACTTCTAACTCGCGCGCTGGGATGTGAATCGGAAGCCCGCTGGCTTGCTTGACGTGCGCTACGGCGATGACCAACTCCGCCCGCCGGTTGAGCAGGGCGACGAGCTGGGCGTCGGTTTCGTCAATGAGACGGCGATATTCGGCGAGGGTCGTTTCAGCAACCATGAGCGGCACCGGCGCTGTGCACCCAAAAAGCCTTTGGCTTGGCTCTCGAGAAAGACGTATGTTTTATCACACTACACAACGGTTTGTGTTACTTTATCTCACCTGCCGGCCGTCGAGCTAGAAAACGCCATAGTCCTACGTTAGGAGACACAATTCCTGTATGCACAACCGTAGACTGTTGTTGGCGCTCATGACGAGCAGCCTGTTGATAGCAATGCTTATCCCTACAACGGTGTTCGCGCAGCGTCAGACGAGCAGCCCCCCGTCAACCAGCATGCGCGACAACCAACCCAAAAAAGGCAAAATCAGGATCGCCATTATTCCGCAGGATAACCAGCGCGGTTGGACGAAAGACATCATGGTGGCCGAACTGGAAACGGCGTTGACCGGCGGGCGGTTTGATATTTTGTCCCGCGACTCCCTCGACTCCATCATCGCCGAGCAAAAGCTTGCCAACTCCGATTTAGCCGACCCCAACAACGCCATCAAGGTCGGGCGACTGGGTTCGGCGCAGTACATCATCGTCGCTAAGTGCGTGTCGGTGGATGTCAAAGAAGGCGGCATCAACATCGGCGGCTTCGGTCGGCGCGAAAAGAAAATGACCACCAAGGTCAACATGCAACTTATCAACGCCGAAACCGGCTCAGTCATCAAGTCGGAAAACTACGACGCGAGCGATTCGACAGCCTCAACCCGGCTGGGCAACTTGGGCGGCAACACCAGCGATGCGCCGGGGCAGGAGTCGTTTACCAAGATGATGAAAACCTTCGCGCAGCGTTTCGCCGAAGTTGTAAGTCTCGAAGTGCCGCTTGAAACGACGGTGGCGCTGGTGCGGGACGGACAGGTCATCATTCGCTGCGGCGCAGCCGACGGCGTGAAGGAAGGCGTTCAGTTTGATGTCATTCTTGAAGGCGAACCGATCCGCGACGTTGACGGAACCATCCTCGAACGCATCACCACTCGTGTGGCGACGCTGCGCGCGGCGAAGGTCAGCGAACGAGTCACCTACTGCGATGTCGTGCAGACTTACGACCCCAACTCCAAGGCGGCTGACCCGACGCCGAACCTCGCACGCATTCAGACGGATATGACTGTCCGGCAGGTGGCGCGCACAGCCGCCCTACCACCGCGCCAGCGATAACCAGGCTGTCTGCACTGCCCCCAGCGGGACGACAACCGCCGGGTTGTTCTTCAAAAGTCTTTTGAGCTTCCCAGGAGGTCGCCTGTGAAATTCGCGCTCTGCCTTGCCACACTCCTCTACGGCTGTTTCTTTGTCGCGCCGCTGACGGCGCACGGTGAGACGCTCAAAAAACGCTACACGTTTGACTACAACCCGGCGACGCGGGCGGCGTCGGAAGCGCGCGCTAAGGCCAAAGCCCGCAAGCAGTTTCTAGCGGACTTTCTGGAGTCGAAGTTCTCGCGGTCCATTATTGAAAGCCTTGCGGAAGAAATTGACGTGGCGCTCGACCCGCCAGATGAGTTTTTGACCGATTTCAAAATCACGAACACGCGCTACAACGACGACGAAACCAAGATCATTCTCACAGTCGAAGGCGATGTGAACCTGCCGGCGATGGTCGCGGCGCTGGTGCAAAACAAAGTCTTGAGCTTCGGGGAGCGTCCGCCGCGCGTGATGGTCATGCCGTCCAATCGCTTCGACGACCCAAAAGCCGCCAAGACGCTGCGCGCACTGGTCTATGAACAGATGCGTCAGGCGGGACTGCAATCCGTGGCGTTTGAGGGCGTCACGGAAATTACGTCCGTTCAGATCAAACAATCGCCTAACGGCGTGCGCCTGCTCGCCAAGCAGGCGCTTCAGTACGGCGCGGATTATCTGATTTACATTGACTCGGAAACGGATAATCGGCCGGCGAGCATCGGCGGCTATATCTGTGACGCAAACTTCATCTACACCGTCATGCGTCCGAACGACAATCACATTCTGGGCGAGGGCGTCGTCACAACGCGCGGCAGCGCCAACTCCGCCCTAGTCGCCTTCGGCAAGGCGATGGACGAAGCTGCGCCGATGCTCATCAACCGCGCCGTCGGGCAACTTTATCAGGCTATCTTCGCCGACAGCGACGTGATTTACGACCAAAAGCAGCTCAAAAACAACATTACACTGACGGTCTATTTCAAAACTTCGCCCCAGCAAACACAGGCGATCATCAAGGCGCTTCAGGCGCAAAACGCCTACGTGACGCTAGGCGTCGGAGGGGTCGGCGACCGGATGACGGTGGAAACAACGATGGATGTACTCGACCTCTACAACTTCTTCAATGACCAGACGTTTGAGGCGGGCGGCGTGAAGTTCAAGGCTCCGGTCGTCGGGTATGGTGAAAATACGCTTGACGTGGAAATTGTACCGCTCAACGGCCAACCTAAGAAGGCGCGTCCGACGACGCCTCCGACGCGGCGAACTCGCCCGTCAAATGCCGGCGCGTCCGGCAAGCCCAGAGGGATTGTCTGTAACCTCAAGCCGTCGCTGCGCGCGCCGGCTTTCGTGCAGTGAAGTCGCGCCGCGAGTCGGCGGGACGACAATCAACCCACTCAAACAGCGTCGGGAGCGGCCGCCTCGGCGCTGTCTTCGCTTTTGGGCCTCCGCTGTGCGACCGCCTGACGGCAAGATGTGGACCGTCGCCGGTAATCACACATAGGCGGCGGCACACCCCCTGCTACAGTAGCGCCTATGAGTTGGTACGAGGTTTTCCGCCTGGCCTTCGACGCCATTTGGGCGCACAAGCTGCGGTCGTTTCTGACGTTGCTCGGCGTCATCATCGGCGTGGCGAGCGTCACCGCTGTAGCGACGGTTATCGAAGGTTTTAGCGAGTACGTCAACGAGAAAGTCGCCGTATACGGAGCCGGGGCGCTTACGGTGGAAAAGGCAGCCTTTCAGGGCTTCGCCGACTTTGAGAAGTTCCTGCGCGCGCTTCAGCGCAATCCCGATCTGACCACGGACGACCTGCTGGCGCTGCGCGAACAGTTGACGCTGGCGGATGAAGTCGCTGCGCAGGACGGCTCGGCGGCGGATGTGCGCTACGGCAATACGGTCGTGCCGACGGTGGGCATACAGGGCGTGACGGCCAACTTCAATAATCTTTCGACGATCGAGTTGGCGCAGGGACGTGTCATCAGCCCGTTTGATGAGGAAAACCGCCGCGCGGTGTGCGTGCTGGGAGCGGACATCGCCAAGGAGCTTTTCCCACGGGGCGACGGCGTCGGCAAGACGGTCAAAATCGGCCGCGATCCGTATGAGGTCATCGGCGTCGCCAAACCCCTGGGGACGTTTCTTGGTCAATCCCAGGACAACTACGTACAGATTCCGCTGAGTACGTTTCACAAAGTGTACGGCGAACGACGGTCGCTGACGCTGTACGTCAAGCCGCGCCGGGGCGTCCCAAGCGAGCTTGTCGAGGACGAAATTCGGATGATTCTCCGCACCCGCCATCACCTGTCGCCGAACGACGAGGACGACTTCAGTATTACGAGCGACCCGGCGACGCAGGGGATTTTCACGACGCTTTTGACGATGGTTAGCGCCATTGTTCTGCCCATCACCGGTATTTCGCTGGTAGTCGGCGGCATTGTCATCATGAACATTATGCTAGTTTCGGTGACGGAACGGACGCGCGAAATCGGTATTCGGAAAAGCCTCGGCGCACGGCGGCGCGACATCCTACGGCAGTTTTTGGTCGAGTCGGCCCTGTTGTCGCTGATTGGCGGCGTGGTCGGTTTAGCGTTGGCCTACGTGACAATGCTGATCGTGTCGCACTTTTCGGGTCTGCCGGTAGCGCTTCCCTTCTGGGCGGTCGCCTTGGCGGTGGTGGTTTCGGGCAGCGTCGGGCTGTTTTTCGGGATTTATCCAGCCAACAAGGCGGCGCAACTCGATCCAATTCAGGCGCTCCGCGCCGACTAGCGTACTTTCCGAGCTAGGCGCAGCGGCCCTATGCGGGTTTATAGGCGGCGGCTACTGGACGGCGACGGCACAAGCGGGAGTGCGCGCCGGGCGCTTCTCTGGCTGTATGAGAGCGCTCAGTGACGAAAATGACGCAGCCCTGTCAAAACCATCGCCATGCCGTGTTCATCAGCGGCGGCGATAACTTCTTCATCACGAATCGAACCACCCGGCTGAATCACCGCCCGGACGCCATATCGGGCCGCCTCGTCCAAGCTGTCACGGAATGGGAAAAAGGCATCCGAAGCAATAACTGCGCCGGCTAACGGCGCACGAGCCTTCAGCGCCCCCACTTTGACGGCGTCCACCCGGCTCATCTGCCCAGCGCCGATCCCAACCAACCGCCCATGTTGCGCGTAAACGACGGCGTTCGACTTCACATGCTTACAAACTGTCCAAGCAAACAGCAGATCGCGCCACTCGTCTTCGGAAGGCGCACGCCGCGTCACAACACGCATCTCCGCCGGCGTCACCAGCTGGTCGTCGGCTGATTGCAGTAGGAAGCCGCCGGAAATCGTTCGCACGTTCATGCCGTGGTCGGCGTCGTCGGTTACGACCAACAAACGCAGGTTTTTCTTCGCCGCCAAGACCTGCCGCGCGGGATCGTCGAAGCCGGGCGCGACAATGACTTCGAGGAACATTTCCGCCAGTTCCGTCGCCGTTCCGGCGTCAACTGTTCGATTGAACGCCACAATGCCGCCAAAGGCCGCCGTCGGGTCGGTTTCCCGCGCCAGCCGAAAAGCCTCAAGCGGTACGGCCGCCAACCCAACGCCGCAGGGATTGGTGTGCTTGACGATGACGCAGGCCGCCGTCTCGCGGAATTCCCGCGCCAGCCCCCATGCGGCGTCGGCGTCCAGCAGGTTGTTGAACGATAGTTCTTTTCCCTGCAACTGTCGCGCGGCGGCGATCCCACCGGTTTTTTCTGGCGCGACGTAGAGCGCCGCCGCCTGATGGGGATTTTCACCGTATCGGAGAGACCGCCGCCGCATCAGCCGGAGCGAGATACGCGGTGGGAAAGGTTCGGTCGGTTGCAAGCCGACTTCATCCATCGTCTCATCAAACACTGTTCGGTTGGCGAAAAAGTCGGCGATGAGGGCGTCGTAGCGCGCCGTATAATCAAAAGCCTTACATGCCAGCCGATGACGAGTCGCAGCCGAAACGGCTCCAGTACGCGCCAGTTCCGCCGCCACTGCGTCATAGTCAGACGGGTCGGTGACGACGACGACATGCCGAAAGTTCTTCGCCGCCGCCCGGATTAGCGCCGGCCCGCCGATGTCAATATTTTCAATGGCTTCCTCAACCGTCACGTCAGGACGAACAACGGCGTCGGCAAACGGATACAGGTTGACGATGACGAAATCAAAGCGGTCAAGGTCATGCAGCGCGAGCTGTTCGAGGTGCTCCGGTAGGTCGCGCCGCGCCAAAATGCCGGCGTGGATGCGCGGATGGAGGGTCTTGACGCGCCCGTCCAGCAGCTCTGGAAACCCCGTCACCGAAGCGACATCTCGGACAGGCAATCCAGCGTCGGCAAGCGCCCGCGCCGTACCACCAGTAGAAACCAGTTCGAGTCCGTGCGTGTGGAGAACACGTGCAAAATCAAGTAACCCGGTTTTGTCTGAAACGCTCAGCAGCGCGCGGGAAGGGGCGATGGTCGTCATAAACTCTAAAACGCCGTCCGAGCGGCCGGCGACGAGAAATCATACCTAAAGCATAACCGTGCGTGCACAATAACAGAACCAACCCCACTTGTCTTTGCCCCACCGTTCAGCGTAAAAGCCGCACATCCGGCAAGCCCAACGATGCGTCGTTTTTTGGGCGGTGTTGCGCATGTTGATTTCCATCGTCGAACTCCACGAGAGTATTCCGCTCTGGTTCTGGGCGATCTGGGCCTTTGTCCTCGGAAGTTGTGTCGGCAGTTTTCTCAACGTGGTCATTTACCGTTTGCCGCGCGGCGGTTCGGTGAACTCACCGGCGCGTTCCTACTGCCCAAGCTGCCAGACGACCATCGCTTGGTACGACAACCTGCCCATCATCAGCTTTTTCATCCTGAGAGGTCGGTGCCGCGCCTGTGGTGCACGGATTTCGTGGCAGTATCCGCTGGTTGAGCTGGCGACCGGCCTGCTGTTTTTGGGGACGCTGTTGGTTTTTGGCCCTACCCTCCAGTGCCTCTTCAACTGCGCCTTTGGGGCGGCTGTCCTAGCGCTCATCGTCACTGACTTCAATGAGCAGGTCCTGCCGGATGCCATCACTCTCCCTGGAACCGGTCTGGCTTTGGCCGCACGAATGGTTGACCACAACTTGGTCGGCCTGTCGTGGATAAACCTCTTCTTCGAGGGCTTGACCGGCCGGCCGTTGCCGATGACTGGGCTTTCCGGCTCACTGGTCAACGCCGCACTGGGGATGGCTGTTGGCGCGGGAACACTGTGGGCGCTTGGCGTCGGCTATTTCCGCCTGCGCGCCTTTCCCATTCGGACGCCCGAAGACCTGACGGATTTTCTCAAGCGGCGCTGCGTTGTGGGGACGCTAGCGCGCCTCAAGGTTCGGCGGGCCGACGGCAAGCGCGGCGTGGTGTATGTCCTCGGCGGCGACTTCAGCGAACTGTCCCCGGAAGAACTAGCCGAAGCTGAGTTTACCCCATCCAACACCGGTTCGCCCGAACTCAGCATGACGGCGCTCGACGGCGCGCTGGTAGAGACCGGTGAACACGGCGTGCGCATCACGAGCATTCCCAACAACCTTGAACAAACGGTGGAGGGTCGTCTCGAAGCCGGCGATACCATCACTTCCGGCAACCTTGAAGGGATGGGGCTAGGTGATGTGAAAATGATGCTGTTTGTCGGCGCATTTCTGGGCGGCGGAATGACGTTTTTTGTGCTGCTAGTCGCCTCGGTCATAGGGGCGTTGGTGGCTGCGCCGCGCATCATCCTACGCGGGCACGCCGCCTTGCAACATCCGCTGCCCTTCGGCGTAATGCTAGGGGTGGCGACGCTTCTAGCGCTCTTTTTCGGAGAAAAAGGGCTGACGACTTATCTTGATTTTATTTCCAGTTTGATACCCTAGTTCGCCTCACCGCTATGACTGACGCGCCATCACTTCACGCCGCCATCACTGACGCCCACCACCGTCTCACAGCTCTGTTCCTCGAGCGTTTTCCAGAGTGGGTGCTGCCACCGTTCACGGCGGATGCCGCCGCACCACCGCGCCGCCACTGGCAGGCGGTCAACGACTACTGGCTAGCCCGCAAGCAGGGCGCGTTGGCGCTGAAACTCAAGGAGCTTGGAACTCTGCCGCCCGACGTGCGTCCGGCGCGCGGCGCGGCGCTCAACGCCTTCAAAGCGGAAGTGGAGGCGACGCTGACGGAACTGGAGCGTCACCTCAAAGCTTTTGAGGAAGCCGAAACCATTCGGCGCGAAGCCGTGGATGTGACGCTGCCGGGGCTAGTCCGCCGACGCGGACGCGCTCACCCATTGACCCAGATTCGGGAGCGGATTGAAGACATCTTCGTGGCGATGGGCTACGCCGTCGAGGACGGTCCTGAAGTGGATACAGTTTTTTATAACTTCGACGCGCTCAACATCCCACCCGACCATCCGGCGCGCGATCTGACGGACACCTTCTACATCAACGACGAACTGGCGCTGCGGTCGCAGACCTCAAACGTCCAGATTCACGCTATGCAGCGCCGCCGTCCGCCGCTGCGTGTCATTGCGCCGGGGCGTGTCTTTCGCCGCGACGAACCGGACGCCACCCACAGCCCGATGTTCTTTCAGGTCGAAGGCCTCAACGTTGGGCATGGGATTACCATGGCCGACCTCAAGGGGACGCTGCAGGTATTTTTGACCCGGCTTTTTGAGCGCCCTGTCACGCTGCGCTTCCGGCCTAGCTACTTCCCCTTTGTCGAACCGGGGGCGGAAACCGACTTTCAGTGTATTTTTTGCGGCGGAACCGGCTGTCGCGTATGTAAGCACACCGGCTGGATCGAGTTGGGCGGTTCGGGCATGGTGCATCCAAACGTCCTGCGCGCCTGCCGGATTGATCCGACGGAATTTTCCGGCTTCGCCTTTGGGTTTGGCATAGACCGTATGGCCGCTCTGCTCTACGGCATTGACGACATCCGGCTGTACTTTGAAAACGATCTGCGGTTTTTGAGTCAGTTCTGAGGCCGGGCGGCGCGTCTTGGAGACAATGTATGAAGCTTTGTGTACCGGCTGTATTGGTTCTCTGCGCCGTCCTAAGCCTGTCCGTCTGGGCGCAGACCGGCGACCGTGCGCTGCTCCGCGTCTGGCAGGGACGCTATCCCCACCACGAAGTCAAAGGATCGCGTGGACGGGTTCAGCGAATCAGCTTTTTCAAGCTGCCGGCCATTCGCGGCCCCCTGGCCGAGTTGCTTGGGCAGGCTTTCCTCGCCAGCGTTGAGGCGGACGATTACCTTGAGGAAAAGATCGAGCTGGTCGGCGACTATCTGGTGCTGCGACTCTATCCCAATGGTCACCGGATTGACGACGAACGACGGCTGATCATCGTCGTCCCACTCCAGAACACCGACCTGCACGCTGTGTACTATCAAGAAGTCGTCAGGTCGGACGGCCGGCGCGAGGTCCTGCAGGACTGGAAGCACAGTCCTGGTAGGTCACTGGACGATTTGCCGAAATCGCTCAAAATCAGTTTGGCGACTATGATGGGCTTGCCGTGAGACCGGTCCATACGTAGGCGTTCCACAGACGGCTTGGTGAGGCGTCTTCTTCGCCGCCGATTGACGGATGGGATGTCTGATGCGGACGGAACGAATTTTCTGCGACTCCACACGTCCCAACCCGGAAGCTATCGCTAAGGCGGCGGCGCTACTTCGCAGCGGTCAGTTAGTGGCGTTCCCGACAGAAACCGTATACGGCCTTGGCGCACCGGCGTTCGACGAAGTCGCTGTCGCGCGGATTTTCGCCGCCAAGGGCCGGCCGCCAAACAATCCGCTGATTGTCCACATTGCGGAAAGCGACTGGCTTGAACGGGTCGCCGTCGAGATTCCGCCGGCAGCGTACCGGTTGATGGACGCCTTTTTTCCGGGACCACTGACGCTCATTTTGCCAAAACACCCGCGCGTGCCGTCCAATGTAACGGCCGGCGGCGCGACCGTTGGGGTGCGGTGGCCGTCCCACCCTGTTGCGCAGGCGCTTCTTCGGGCGGTGGGAGCGCCGCTCGCCGCGCCCAGCGCCAACCGCTTTACGGAAGTGTCGCCGACCACCGCCGACCATGTTCTCAAAAGCCTCGGCGGTCGGATCGCCGCTGTGCTTGACGGCGGCCCCTGTCCAGTCGGCATCGAGTCGGCGGTGGTGGATGTGACGACGGACCCGCCAACGCTTTGGCGGGCGGGTGTGTTGTCGCAAGCCGTGCTGGAAGCCGTCGCCCGCCGGCCGTTGCAGTCAGCGCCGCCGGTCACCGTCGCACCTAGCCCCGGTCAGTTCCCACGCCACTACGCCCCGCGCGCCCGCGTGGAATTGCTGCCGTTTGGGGATGTCACAGGGCTTGAACAACGACTGGCGGATCACCAAGCGCAGAAGCGCCGAACTGGGGCGCTGGTGATGTCAGACGTGACCGCTGCGCCCGATGTCGTGTTGATTCGCCTGCCGCTTGACGTTGCGGCTTACGCCCGACAGCTCTACGCCGCCCTGCATGACCTTGACGCACAGTTTGTGGAAGTCATTGTGGTGGAGCAGGTCCCCGACGACCCGGCTTGGGACGGCCTCCGCGACCGGCTTAGTCGCGCGGCTTATGCGCCCTCGGCGGGAACCCTGTGAAACTCCGCAACTTCCACACGCCAAATTTGGAAAGGCGGTGGTATGATCGCTGCTAGGCTCCATCTCGACTTGCGCCGGCCCGGTCGCCCGCATGAACATTTTTCACGATTGGCGGTCGCCTCAGCTCCAGACGCCCACCGTCCTGACGATGGGCGTTTTTGACGGCCTGCATGTGGGCCACCAAACCATTATTCGGCGTGTTGTGGAGCGCGCCGCCGCGCTGGCGTGTACGCCGACCGTTGTGACCTTCGACCCGCACCCGCGCGCTGTCCTGTATCCGGAGACCGCGCCACCGCTGTTGCAAACGCTCGGGCAACGGCTGGAGGCGTTGCGCATTCTGGGCATCCGGCAGACATTGGTGCTTCCCTTCAATCGGGAACTGGCGGCGTTGTCGGCGACCGAATTTGCGCGGACGATCTTGTTTACGGCGCTGCGACCGCGCGAAATCCACTTAGGTGAAAACTTCGTGTTCGGTCGCGCCCGGCAGGGCAATATCACTACGCTGCGTTGTCTGGGCGCGGATTACGGCTGTGCGGCATACGAAGTCGAGGCTGTGCTACTGCGCGGCAAGCGCGTCAGCTCAACCCTCTTGCGCGAAGCCATTCAAGCCGGGCGAGTCAATTGGGCGCGGCGGATGCTGATGCGTCCGTATGGTGTAGAGGGTGAAGTTGTGGTTGGTCGCCGTCTGGGACGAACCATCAACTTCCCAACCGCCAACATCGCTGTGATTAACCGCGTTTTGCCGGCCGACGGCGTTTACGTCACTGCGACGCTTATCAAGGGTGTCTGGCGGCGCAGCGTCACCAATATCGGCTTCCGTCCAACCATTGGCGACAGCCGGCAACGTGTGGTTGAGACGCACATTCTGGACTTCGACGGCGATCTTTATGGCATGTCGCTACGGACGCGCTTTCTGCACCGGCTTCGCCCAGAGCGAAAGTTCGCTGGACTAGAAGAACTCCGGGCGCAAATCGCCCGCGATGTCGCTTGGGCACAGCGTTATTTCCAGCGTTCCGGTGTCCGGCGATCGCTGGCGGTTGAATGACGCTCGCCAGCGGGGTTTTGGCTCCGGTCGGGGGCGCTGACGTGGGCGGACAGATTGTTTGCTTTTCCGGCTTCTTGTTCACGCGGCGAGAGTCGCCGGCAAGCCTAGGGTTCCGCCGTCTCACGGCGGGACGGGTCGGCAAAAGACAGGCTACCGTTTGGATAGAACAAACTGGTCTAGACGCTCCACCATCCAGCCGGCGCCGACGCGGCGCAGCGTCAGCAGTCCCGTCCCGGCTTGCGCTTCCTTGGTCGCCGAAACCACGGCGACGTTGACGTCCAGCAGAACGCGCTGGGCGTCAAGGCGCTCCATGCGGAAGGCCTGCGTCGTCCATGAGTCAGGTTTGGAAACGACGATGCCAAGGACGAATTTCGACGTGTCGGGACGAATGAAGCAGCTTTCTAGAGCTTTAGACGTACTGGCACGAATGGCCTTATCCATAGTTGAGAGGAAGGCGCGTATCTCGTCGTCCGGCGGAAACGACCGGCCAGCGGCGTTTTCACTCGCCAGCAGGCCTCGTCGCGCCTGTTCATCAAGGGTCGGGCCGGCTTCCATCTCAAAAGCGGTCTTGTAGGCGGCGCGCGCCCGGTCGTGTTCCTTGCGCGCCGCCGCGAGGTCGCCTTCCGTCAGCAGCGCCAGAGCCAACGGATAACGCGACGGCGGGTTGGCGCGGCGGACGGCGGCGACGGCCTCCTGCGCCGCGTCAAGCTTCCCCTGCGCCACTAACGTCCGGGCTAGGTAGGCGTGAGCAAGCGCCAGACCGGGTTCACGGGTGACGGCCTCACGCAGCAGCCGTTCAGCCTCCGCTTGACGTTGAGCTTCAGTTTCGTCGGCTTTCAGACGGCGCGTCAGCGTCGCCTCGGCGTCAAGGAGCAAGCTGAAAGCATGCCGCCGTTCTGGGCGAGCATCGTTGTCAAACTGTTTGGAGTTGCGGTCGTAGCCGAAGCGCACCTGCGGGTAGAGCTTTTCCGGGTCAAGCTCAACCTCGACAATCGTCGCTGTTGTTTCAAAAACGGCGGTTCCGTAGCCCTTTGACGGCACTTCAACTATTGCCGTGAGCTTCTCGCCCTTGTCCGTCAAGGCGACAACCGGTAGCACGGCATCTCCCGTACCAAGATTACGTAGCGCACAGCGCCAACCTGGGCCGTCCTCGCGCTTGACAGGAATGCCGACGACAAAGTCTGGCTCGCTTAGCTCTTCAAACCACTGCCTGAAAAAGCTAGCGCGGCGTTCATCGGGCGGCGTTCCAACCAGACGCGCACGAAAAGTGTCATAGGTCGCTGTTCCGCTCGCGTCACCGACGGTCGCTTTGACCGCCCCCAGCAGCGTGTCGCGTCCGACAAGGCGTTCCAGCAGGCGGAAAACCAGCGCCCCTCTGTTCGGAACACTTACGTAGTAGTCTGGGAAAGTCGGGTGCTGCAGGAGGGGAATGGCGTCAATCCCACGCTCAAACCCCTGTTGCGAAACCCGGACGTTCGCCAGTCGGCTGTAGGCAAAGCTTCGCCGCAGCCAGAAATCACGTTCCGCCGCCGCACCGTAGTGTTGCTGAATATACTGGCTGGTCAGGTAGGCCGGCAGAGCGTCCGCTAGCACCGTCCATCCGCGGCCGCGCAAGCGAACCTTGCCGCCCAACCACGTTTGGGCGACGGCGGCCGTTAGCCACTCAATGGTTTCCGCATCAAGCGCTGGCCGCAGCAGCGTCGCAGTTTCCATCAGCGCCGCGCCGGGCGCGGCATGCCGAATAGCGCGGTCGGTGTCGAAGTCCCGCCCACGCAGTTCGGGACTGCGCCGGTCGGCGACAATGCGCCGTGGTGTGGTGAGAACGCGAAATTCACGAATGGGAACTTCGCCCCACAAAGCTTGGTAAAACAACAACATCCGTTCGACCTCTTCCGCCAACCGTTCAGCGTTGCGGGCGCTTTTCTCCGGTAGGCCCTGTGCACCGTAAACAGCGATGACCGTCGGCGCCCCAGCGGCGGGAGAGAAGCGGCGACTGACCAACGTGGCGAACGGTTGCACGACCAGCCACGGAGATCCAGCCAACGTAGAGGTGAAGACTACATGTTCACCGACTTCCTGCCGGACACCGCTCGACCACACTTCGCCGTCCGCTGGCCTCGTCACTGTTAGCACGTAGGGAGCAGTATCAGGGCCGTAGCTGCTTTGCGGTAGGTGGATGAAGGGCGTCCAGCCCGCTTCCGGCAACAGCAGGCTGTCGCCGGGCGTTAGCGCCGCGTAGTTGGTGCTCTCACGGTAGGTCAGGCTGTACACCAGTTGCGCCGTCACCTTGCCGCCCGGCGGCAGCGGCGGGGAAAGCTCGGCGACGTAAGCGGCAATGGCCGTATCGGTGCCCGGTTGCTTCTTTTCATCTGTCGGCATGGATCGGTCGTTGACGGTAAAAGCCGTAACCTTCGCCGCTTTGGTCAGGCGTAGGGTGAGCGTCCGAGCTTCGGCCTGCTTGGCGATGTTAGTCAGCTCAAGAAGAGCCGTGACATCCGCACTGTAGTCCGCCGGCCGAAGCGTCACGCGAATCTCCGAACGGACGAGGCCGAAGTCGGCGAACTCCTGCGCTTGCGCCGCGCCGACGGCGAGTTGCAAGACGAACAAGCCTGTCACCCAAACTGCAAGCAGGTTTTTTTGAAGTCGTTTCATCGTGTGTACCAAGCCATCATCGAGCTTGAAAAGTTCACGCCGCCGAACACTTTGCCGGCTGGACGCCGCACAGCCAAACCTACTATGGTTGTCGCTGTCAATGACATCACCGCCGATGCGCTTCGCCAAGTCGTCGGCCGCCTGATGTATCTCGCGCCTATGGCCTGGTTTAGACGCAAACGCAACATCACGGACGAAACGCCGCCTGCCGACCGCAAAGTGCGTACGGAGGGGTTGTTCGTCAAATGTCCCGCCTGCGGGACGACGCACTTCAAGAAGGACCTTGAAGCTAACCTCAACGTCTGTACCAACTGCGGCCATCACCTGAAATGGCCGACCCTGCACCGGCTGGCGCACCTGTTCGACGAAGGGCGCTACGAGACCTTCGACGACAACATTGTGTCCACCGATGTTCTAGGGTTTTTTGACACTAAGTCGTACGCCGACCGCATTGCGCAGGCCCGGCAGAGCACTGGCTTCAACGACGCCATTGTGTGCGCCGAAGGCAAGCTAGGTGGGCGTCCGATTATCGGCTGCGTTATGGTGATGGAATTCATCGGTGGCAGTATGGGATCGGTTGTCGGTGAAAAGGTCACACGCGCCATTGAGCGGGCGATCGCCAAGCAACGCCCGCTGATCATTGTCTCCGCTTCGGGCGGCGCGCGCATGATGGAAGGGACGTACAGCCTTATGCAGTTGGCGAAAATCTGCGGCGCGCTCGCCCGACTGGACGCGGCGCGAGTGCCGTACATTTCCGTTCTCACTGACCCCACCACCGGCGGCGTTACGGCTAGCTTCGCCATGCTGGGCGACATCAATATTGCTGAGCCCGGAGCATTGATTGGTTTCGCCGGCCCGCGCGTTATCGAACAGACCATCCGCCAGAAACTGCCCCCCGGCTTTCAGCGCGCTGAGTTTCTTCTAGAGCATGGGATGCTGGACGCTGTGGTGGATCGCCGCCACATGCGGCGTTTTCTGATAGACGCGCTGGATTTTATGGCGCGTTGACGCCGACTGGGAGAGTTGCTTCAACCCATGCCCATCATTCCACGGGGTAAAGGCGCGGTTGGCTTTGGCGACGGCGACGCACGCGGCGTGCGGCTGAAGGCGGCGGGGCGTGATCAGCGTCAGCGCCAAGGCACGAAGTCCAATCTACGGCGGTAGTTTGCGACTTTGCCCATGTTGCAGGCGAAGTCAAAGGGACTACGGCGGTCGTCCTAGGGGCGCAAAATTCTCGGCGGCGAGATGTGAGTCCAAGTGCGGACGGTGCACATTTGTGAACTTTACAGCGTCGGTTGATTATCTTTACGGGCTGGGCAATGAAGTTACGGCGATGAAGCTCGGCCTTGCCGCCGTGACTTCGTTGCTTGACGCGCTCGGTCGCCCGGAGCGCCGGTTTCCCTCACTCCACGTCGCCGGCACAAACGGCAAGGGTTCAACCTGCGCCTTCCTGGCCAGTATTCTGCAACAGGCTGGCTTGCGCGTCGGGTTATACACCTCGCCGCATCTGATTAGTCCAGTGGAGCGGATCAAGATCAACGGCGAGAACATCACCGAGGAAGCTTTTGCACAGGTCACAACCCAGGTCTACGACGCCGTTGAAGCAGCCCTGAAAGACGGACGGCTTGCCGCTCGTCCAACGTTTTTCGAGCACCTCACGGCCGCCGCTTTCACCTACTTTGCCGCGCAAAAGGTGGATGTTGTCGTCGCCGAAGTCGGCCTCGGCGGCCGCTTGGACGCCACAAACGTACTCATGCCGGCGGCTTCCATCATTACCAACATCGGCGAGGATCACCGTGAATGGCTTGGGCCGACGATGGCGCACATCGCACGCGAGAAAGCCGGGATTATGAAGCCCGGCGTACCGGTGTACATCGCCGATACGCAACCGGAGGCGGCGCGGTGGGTGCTCAGCCAGGTCGCGCTGGAAAAGGGGCTTGCGCCAAGGTGGATTGCGCCGTTTTCTATTGCGCAGTGCGACGAAACCGGCCTGCCTTGGGTGCGTTTCGACGAACGATTGCCAAGCCTTGGCGGGCAAGTCGGCAAGCTTGCGTTGCGCGGCGCACATCAGGCGCAGAATGCGGCGCTGGCCGCACTGACGGCCGCCGACTATCTTCTTGCGCTTGGGTATAGCGACGGCGACATCGGGAGGGCTGTTCTTGCCGGTCTCGAACGCGCCGTCTGGCCTGGCCGGTTGCAGTGGGTGGACGGCTCGCCGCCGATGTTGCTGGACGGGGCGCATAACCCGCAGGGCGCGGCGGCATTGGCGTATTTTCTCCACACTGACTGCCGGCGTCGTCCCATCACGGCGGTGTTTGCCACGATGCGCGACAAGCCAGCTGTTGAGTTGTTGTCCCAGATGTCAGCGGTGGTTGACCGGATTATTTTGACCGAAGTTAGCCGACAGCCCCGTACGACGCCGCGTGATAGCTTGGAGGTGATGGCGCTCGGCTACTGGCTGCCGTCCGCCGTCATGCAAGCGGCGGATGCAGCGACGGCGCTAGCCATGGCCCGTCAGCTGACGCCCCCGGACGGCTTAATTGTTGTCTATGGTTCGATTTATCTTATTGGCGAAGTCCTGAGCCTACACTGACACACGCCATCGCGCCTTCCGGCGGGATGCTCACCCCCAAGCCGGCGGCTTCGGCGACTTGTTTCGCCAGCGGGCGGTTTCTAAGATGCCGGTGCTATGGCCGACCGTACTTTCACTCGCCGTGACATCCGCCCGGAACGCAAACCCGACTGGCTCAAAATCCGGCTCAATGCCCGTGAGAAGTTCCAGGAAGTCGCCCACCTAGTGGACGATCTCTCGCTCAACACCGTCTGTCAGGAAGCGCGGTGTCCCAACATCTGGGAGTGCTTCTCGAACCGGACGGCAACCTTCATGTTGATGGGTGACATCTGTACGCGCCACTGCGGCTTCTGCGCCGTCTCGAAGGGGACGCCGCGCCCGCTTGATCCGCAGGAGCCGCGCCATGTCGCCGAAGCCGTCCGCAAGTTGGGGTTGCAGCACGCGGTCATTACGTCCGTCAACCGCGATGAACTGCCTGACGGCGGCGCGCGCCACTTTGCGGCGACGATTCGGGAGGTGCGGCGCTTGAATCCCGGCTGCCGCATCGAGGTGCTCATCCCGGATTTTTGCGGCAACTGGGAGGCGTTGGCGGTTGTGATGGACGCGCGTCCCGATATTCTCAATCACAACACGGAGACAGTTAAGGCGCTCTACAAGCGTGTCCGGCCCGATGCGGTGTACGCCCGCTCGATGGAACTGCTGCGGCGGGCGGCGGCATATCGCTCCGCCGATTACCCCCTGCTGACGAAATCGGGGGTGATGCTGGGCTTGGGCGAAACGCGCGACGAACTGCTGGAAACCATGCGCGATCTGCGCGCCAACGACTGTGACATTCTCACCCTCGGACAATACTTGCGGCCAAGTTTGCGGCATTTACCGGTCGAAAAGTTCTACCACCCCGACGAATTCGCCGAACTCAAGCAGATCGGTCTGGCGATGGGCTTCAAACACGTCGAGGCTGGCCCATTAGTGCGGAGTTCATACCACGCTCATGAACAGGCGACCGAAGCGGACGGCGCTCCGGTATCCGTCGCTCCGTCAAGGGCGGCCGTTCCACCATCCCCACCGCCGCTTGTTTCCCTGACTCGTCGCCGGTCGGCATCGTAGGCTTTCTGGGCGCTCGCCTACACCCCCGACACACGCGAGAGCAGCCAAGTCCAAACACTTGGCCGGTTCTTTACTTTCTCCGAACAACCGCTCGCCCTTCAGGGGGTATGCTTGCGGCGCTGTGAAACCATGGCGCGGCGGTGTTGAAAACGCTATGGTCAGAAGTCAGGGAAAGGAATCGCCTTATGCCTACGTCTTCCACCGATACCGACCCACCGCCGACGGACGCCTCACCAGACGCCCTTTCGTTCGAGACAAAATTTCGGCTCCTCTTGGAAATCACCCGCACCATTAGTCGCTCGCTCGACTTGGATGAAACGCTGTCGCTCATCATTGATTCGGTGAAGTCGTTTGTTCCCTACGACGCCGCCGCCATCTACGTCCTTGAAACGAACGGCCGCGACCGGCGCATCCGGGCGACGGTGTACCGTGGGTACGATGAAGCGTCTATGGAGCGGCTGCTGCGTTTGGGCGAGGGTTTTGTCGGGTGGGTGGTGCAGTCGGGCGGGGCCATCGTCATTCCAGATGTACGCAACGACCAACGCTACATCAGTTCCGACCCGCTTACGATGTCGGAAATCGTGGTGCCGATCATCGCCAACAACCGCATCATTGGAGCGCTCAATCTCGAAAGTCGGACGCTGGACGCCTACAAAGCCGCCGACTTGGAGGTGCTTACGCTCTTCGCTTCGGCGGCGGCGATTTCCATTGAAAAAGCCATCCTGCACCAAGAACGACTTGAAAAACGCCGCCTGGAAAGCGAACTGGCTATTGCACGCCAAGTGCAACGCAGCCTCCTTCCCGACAAAGCTCCGACGGTAGAAGGATTTGACATTGCCGGTCTGACCGTGCCCAACGAAGCCGTCGGCGGCGACTACTACGACTTCATCCCCTTCCCAAACCATCAGCTCGGTATCGCCATCGCCGACGTATCCGGTAAAGGGATTCCGGCGGCGCTGATTATGGCGACGTTTCGCGCTTGTCTGCGCGCCCAAGTGCGAAACGACTTTTCCATCCGGGTCATCCTCCGCAAGGTCAACTATCTGCTCTGGGAAAGTTTGGACAGCTCACAGTACGTCACCGCCATTTACGGCGTCCTTGACCCTGTAAGCCGCCGCTTCAGTTACGGTGACGCCGGCCACAATCCGGCGCTCCTGATGCATGCGGACGGTACGTATGAGGAGCTTTCCTGCGGCAACACCGTGCTCGGCCTCTTTGAGGATCGCAAGTACACGGAGTGCTACTGCAACTTACGGCCGGGCGACGTGGTTGTTCTCTATACCGACGGCGTTACTGAGGCGGGGCAGGACGGCGAAGAGTTTGGCCTCGCGCGCCTTGTGGAGACAATCCGCCGCCATCGGCGCGCTTCTGCGCAGGAACTGGTTCAGACGATTTATCAGGAGGCGCGGACGTTCGCCGGCCCGGCGTCGCTGAACGACGACCTGACGGTGGTCGTCATCAAGGTTCTTGAAACGCCGCCGAAGGCGATGTAGAGACAGCGCCTGAGTGTTACTTCTCGTAACACTTCCCCGACGTCGCCGAAGCGACCAGCGCGCCATGTTGCGCCTGAAGCCGTTCTTGTCAAGCATCCGGTGACTAGGCTCGGATGGCACGAGCTTTGCCTGAAGGGAATGCGGTTGAGCTTGGTTGGTACAGTGGAGGTTGTCAGCGATGCGGATGTCTGTTGTTTTACCTGCCGCCCGACGCCTGCGGCTTCGTCGGGCGCAGCAATCGGGCGTAACGCTGATTGAGCTTATTTTGGCGCTGGTGATCCTGTTTGTTGGGATGTTCAGTGCCTTGGCGTTTATGTCTATTGCGCTGACTAGCTCGCTCAACGCCAACAAACTGCTGCTGGCGCGCAACCTTGCGGAAGAAACCCTCAATCAGATTATTATGATCCGTGAGATGAACGCCTTCGGCGGCCTTCCCGATCCGGAAAACCGCAACATCAACACCTTCCGCCGCCTGAGTAACCGCGCTGAGATCAACGGCATTTTTCCCGCTGTTTTCCGGCCGGTCTACCAGAATATCGGCTGGGACATGATCCGGGCAACCGATGATGACAGTGGGCCGCCTGACCCGCGGTACGAGGGCTTTGAAATTCGCGTTTTGGTGCGCACGTCGGATGCAACGCGGCCAAACCAAGGTAATCCGACGGGGCCGCCGCTTCCTATCTGTTTCGACCGTGAGTATGACAACAACTATGACTTAGCGGATGAATCCAACTGCCCGCTAGAAAATCCCGGGGATATAGTTAAGCGAGTTATAGTACAGGTTCGTTATCCCTACACCCGTGCGACGGGCAGCGGTCGGCGCACCGTTCAGCTTATGACGCTTTTGACACAACCGCCTTCGCAGATTCGCGGCATTTAGCTAGGCAACGAACTTGCCGACGCTTTGGGAGGACACAGCTTCCCAGAGCTGTGTCCTCTACAACTTTTTATTGACGGCGAAGCTGCGCCGGGGTTGCGTTTGCGTCGCCGCTTTATTCTTGGTGAAACGCCCGCAGCAGCGCGTTGACCTGCTCCGGTTGGTCTTCCTGGGGGCAGTGTGAAGCGTTCGGCAAAATTTCCAGCCGTGCCTGCGGCATTACACGGACCAGTTGCTGACCCCGAATTGGTGGGACAAAGGTATCCCGTTCGCCCCACAGCAATAGCGTTGGCTGCGCGATGCGCCGCGCCATAGCGTCGTCCATTACGAAGTCGTAGAACCGCTTCGTCACCTCGAAGACAATCTCACGGTTTTCCGGCGCGAAAAAGCATTCCCGGTAGTGCGCAATGACCTCCGGCGTAACGGCGGCCGGATTGGCGTAGAGCCGGTGGCGAATGTTCCACTCGACGACACGCTGTTGTACCAGTGCGTCGAACAAGGCGCGCCCAATCAGCGGCGTCCGCATCAGTAGAAACGGGAAGTTGACGAATAAGCTTTGCAAGTAACTTGACGCGCCGGCCGAAGCAATCAATGCCAACCGTGATACCAAATCCGGCCGACGGTCAGCGACATGCGCCGCCACGAGACCGCCGAGCGAGTTGCCGGCCACAAGCGCCGGTCGTCCAATCACCGCCTCGATGAAGGCAATGATTTGGGCTGTCCAAAGTTCTACCGTGTAGGCTGTGTCACGCGGTTTGTCCGAACGCCCGAAACCAAGCAAATCGGGGGCAAAGACCCGAAAGTCCGCTTGGAGCGCCGCGACCTGATACCGCCACGTAAAATGCGACGTGGCGTGACCATGGATGAACACCACTGGCGGCGCGTCGGGAGCGCCGGCGACTTGGTAAAAACAGCGCCGTCCGTGCCAGTCAAAATACGCTCCGTCGTACATCAGGGATTGACCAACCATCCAACCGTCCGATTGTCGCGGTGCAGGTAGGTCGCCGCCGCCTGTTGGATGTCCTCGGCTGACACCTGCCGCACACGCTGCAAGTAAGCGTCAAGGTAGCGATACCCACGCGCGTCCTCAGTTACGCGCGGGCCGCAAGCGATGGTTTCATACTCGCCCAGCAGCATCGCCTGATTGAGAATTTCCTCATTACCAAGAATAAACTGCGCTTCGGTCTGGCGCTTAGCCTTGGCCAACTCCAGGTCGGTCGGCGGCTCTTGAGCCAGCCGCTCCACTTCTTCAGTGATGGCGGCTTCGACTTCAGCCGGGGTATGGTCGGGCTTGATCTCGGCTGAAATTGTGAACAGCGACGGGTCAATGTGCTCGGCGTAATGCGCCGTGGCGAACGTCACCGATTCGTCCTGCTCCTGCAAACGCCGGTAAAGGCGCGATGTGCGCCCGTAGGACAGCAGCATTGCGGCGACGTGTAGGGCATAGGAATCCGGGTGCGCCACTTCCGGCGCGTGATAGCCAATCGTAAGTCGCGGTAGCGGCGTCGGCTTTTTGACGGTCACCCGCTTTTCACCGCGCTGAGGCGGCTCGCAAGCATGGGGCGGGTCGGGAAGCGGACGCCTTGGCAACGCCCCAAAGGTCGCTTCAATCCGGCGCAGCGCCTTTTCCGGGCGAATGTCCCCCACGACGACCAGCGTGGCGTTGTTCGGGCCATAGTAGCTTTCATAGTAGCGCCGCATGTCGTCCACCGTAAGGTGTTCCACGTCTTCGCGCCACCCAATCGTCGGAACATGGTAAGGATGCTGCCGAAAGGCCGTCGCCCAAACCTCCATCTCAAGCGCGTCAAAGGGGCTGTCCATGTACATTCGCAGCTCCTCTAGAACGACTTGCTTTTCGGCTTCGAATTCAACCGGGTCGAACGCTGCGTTCTGCGCTCGGTCGGCTTCAATCTCCAGCGCCACTTCCCAGCGGTCGGCGGCAAAGGTGAAGTAGTACGCCGTGAAATCCATCCACGTAAAAGCGTTGTTGCGACCGCCGTTGACGAGCGTCAGGCGGTCAATCTCACCCTTGCCGAGGTGCTGCGTCCCCTTAAACATCATATGCTCAAGGAAGTGCGACAGCCCGGTTTTTCCAGACGGCTCGTTGCGCGACCCAACACGATACCAGATCATGGTGGACACAATCGGGTTTGATGGTACCGCTTTGAGCAAAACCGTCAGCCCATTGGATAACACGTAGCGTTGCACGCCAGCGGTGAGGAGCGAAGTTGAGGCAGGTATAGTCATCATTCTCTCTCAGTTTTTATCGGCGGGTCTGTCTGTGCTGGCAATTTACGCCAACCCCAACGCCGCGACGAACCATCCATCCGATGCGGCTTTCCATGCCGGATATAAGGACAACGCCGGAAGCCGTCAGCCAGCCCGTCTGCGCAAACTCCGTACGCGACTCTGCAAAACCAAGAGAGCCCGGCGCTTATCACCGGGCGCGGCCGCAAGGAGGCGACCTGCACTCCGTTCACCACGTTGTTCGCTGACAACCTTCTAGCTAGAAAGCGGTAGCCATCCGCTATGCGTCCGCGCGCCTTACGCCCGCCGCCAGCGCGTCGTCCCATCCTTGCCGTCTTCAAGAATAATCCCCTGCGCGGCCAGTTGCGCCCGAATCTCATCCGCACGGGCAAAGTTTCGCGCCTTACGGGCAGCCGACCGCTCCGCAATGAGCGCTTCAATTGTCGCATCCAGCAACGGCGTCTCCGGCGGATCAAGAATTCCCAGCACGGTTTGTACGTCGTCAAACGCCGCCAGCGCCGCTGTTTTGAATGATTCGGTCAGTTCCCCGTGCGCCAACGCGATGTTGACCGTTGTCTCCAGTTGCGCCGTCGCCGCCAGCGCCTCGGCTGTATTCAGGTCGTCGTCCATAGCCGCCCCAAAGGCGTCGCGGATGGCGGCGATCGTTGCGGTCGCATCATCCGTCGCCTCGGCGGCGACCGGCCGTGCTTCCCGCAGGCGGCGGACGGTTTCATTTAGGCGCTTGAGCCGGCGCTCCGCCGCCTCGACACCTTCGAGCGTAAAGTTGAGCGGCTTGCGGTAGGGGACGGCCGCCAACACGTAGCGCACGGCGCGCGCCGCATAGCCGCGCTCCAGCAGGTCGCGCAACGTGTAGTAGTTGCCTTCCCGCTTGGACATCTTGCGCCCGTTGACGAGAAGATGTTCAGCGTGTAGCCAGTACCGGACAAACGGCTTGCCTGTCGCGCCTTCCGACTGGGCGATTTCGTTTTCGTGGTGCGGAAACATCAAATCCACGCCGCCGCAGTGAATGTCAAACGATTCGCCCAGATACTTCATCGCCATCGCCGAGCATTCGATATGCCACCCTGGCCGTCCCGGCCCCAACGGCGAATCCCAAGTCGGCTCACCCGGTTGCGTTCGCTTCCAGAGGACAAAGTCGCGGGCGTCATCCTTTTCGTACTCGTCCGCCTCAACGCGCTCGCTCGCTCCGGCGATATTGCCGGCCAGTTTGTTGCCTGACAGCACGCCGTAGCGCGGAAACGACGCAATGCGGAAATAGGTCGAGCCGTCGCTGTGGTAGGCGCAGCCGCAGCGCACCAGCCGACCAATCAAATCAATCATTTCTGGGATGTGCTCCGTAGCGCGCGGCGCGACCTCTGGGCGCTCGATGTTGAGCGCGTCGGCGTCCTCCCAGAAATACCGGATGTACTTTTCCGTAAACTCACGCAGCGACTGACCGGCGGCGCGCGCATCGCGGATGATCTTGTCGTCCACGTCGGTCAGGTTCATGACATGGAGCAGGTCGTAGCCGCGCCACTTCAAGTGGCGACGGAGAATGTCCACGAAGACAAAGGTTCGGAAGTTGCCAATGTGGGCGAAGTTGTACACCGTCGGCCCGCAGGCGTACATCCGCACCCGCCCTGGTTCGAGCGGGATGAACGGCTCGCGGGTTCGGGTCAGGGAGTTGAAAAAGTGGACGCTCATCGCCGTTTCTCCACTGCGAACACCCAGATGCTACACCGTCGCACGTCCGGTTGGCAGCTTATTCACCGGCCACGAGATCAATGACGGCTTCGGCGTAAAACTGAATGCGCAACCAGAGCGTCCACAGCAACGCTCCGGCGACGACCACTAAACAGCTCCATGCAAACAGGTCGCCTACGACAACGTAGGGCGTTGTTTCCGGCGACGCTGGCTGCACCGTCCACACGCGAACCTCCGGTCGCCCCTTAGGCGTCGTGGCGCGCAGGCGACCGTCGGCGTCAATTAGTGCGCTCACGCCATCATTCGTCACCCGGACAAGCGGACAGCCGGTCTCAATCGCCCGATAGACCAGATGTCGCAGATGCCGCTCGCTGCCGGGCGTCGGGCCGAACCAGCCGTCGTTCGCCAGATTGATCAGGAGATTCGCCCCCTGCCGCCGAAACATCCGGTGCAGACTCGGAAAAGCCGACTCAAAGCAGACGCCAACCCCCAGCCGGATGTCAGCGTTGAGGGGCAGCGTCTCAATGCGCGCGCCGGGGACGGCTTCGGTCGCCAGCGTCGGCAGCTTGATTGGCAGGTAACGACCGAACGGGACATACTCGCCGAACGGCATCAAATGCGTTTTCTGGTACTCCGCTAGTCGCCCGTTTGGCGCATAGAGGACGGCGGCGTTGGCGAAACCGTCGCCGACAGGGCGTGTCGCATTGGTCAAAACATACGCCCCTTCGCCTAGTAACGGGAGGAAATCAGCTTCTGCGCTAGGCGCGCCCAAATCAGGCGCAAGCTGTGACTCCGGGAACACCACCAGTCTGACAGTCTCCGGTGAAGCCTGCTGCAACCCCTCGACCGCCAAGGCGCGCTGCCGGGCGTAGGCGCGGGCGTATTCGTCAGCCTGCGCCGTTCCCTGCGGCGCACATGGTTGCACCGCCACGACCGTCAGCCTCGGCGATGCGCCAGAGGTGGGCGGCGTCAAAGTCCTCGCCGCCAGCATTGGAATGAACAGGGCCAACGCGCCAGCCGCCAAACCTGCGACAGCGAAACGCGGCTGCCGCCAAGACCATCCAGCGTAGGCGACGCTGGCGGCCGCCGCCGCGAGCATCGCCCCGACCAGATAATGTCCACCCAGTGTCGCAGTGCGCGCCAACCACAGCTCATAGGCGACGGCGTTGGCTAGCGGGTTCCATCCGAAGTCCATCAGTTCGCCACGCACGTACTCGCCGGCGCACCACCATGCCGGAACACACCACCAGCCGAGCAGGGTGTCCCGGCGCGTCGTCACGTGGACGCCCCACGCAAACAATGCTGTTGGGAGCGCTGCAATCCCGGCAGCGATGATAATCAGTACGTGCGCAACGAGCGTCGGCAGGTGACCGTACACGATGAGCGAATGGGTCGCCCACCAGCTTGACCCGTAATAGAAAAGCGTCCCGGCGAACCAGCCAAGTAGGGTCGCCGTCGTCGTGCGTTCGACGGCGACGACCGCCCACAGCAGCGGCGCGAGCGCCGTAAGCGCCCACGGCAGGCCGGATGGTTGAAAGGCTGCAAGCATCAGTCCGCCCGTCGCCGATGCGAGCGCCCACGGATATAGCGGGGTTAGGTTCGGAAACCGCACGCGCCAAGACGCAGCGACGGGAGCCGTGGACGGTGACGCCATTGCGGTTAGTCGTAGTACTCAAGTCCCAAGTGCGTGATGAGGTCTTCGCCGCGCAGGTGGCGGAGCGTGTTCTTGAGCTTCATCAGTTGAATGAAGACGTCGTGCTCCGGGTAAAGCTGTGGCGCGACCATCGGACTCTTGAAGTAAAAGCTCAACCATTCCTGAATGCCGCGCATCCCGGCGCGCTGCGCCAAATCCAGAAAGAGCGCCAAATCCAGCACCAGCGGCGCAGCTAGAATTGAGTCCCGACACAGGAAGTTAATTTTGATCTGCATCGGGTAGCCAAGCCAGCCGACAATATCAATGTTGTCCCACCCCTCTTTGTTGTCGCCGCGCGGTGGGTAGTAGTTGATGCGTACGACGTGCGAAAAATTCTTGTACAGCTCCGGGTACAGTTCTGGTTGCAGGATGTATTCGAGCGCCGACAGCTTGGATTCTTCCTTGGTTTTGAACGATTCCGGGTCGTCGAGCACTTCGCCGTCGCGGTTGCCAAGGATGTTGGTGGAGTACCAACCCTGCAAGCCCAGCATGCGCGACTTTAGCCCCGGCGCGATAAGCGTTTTCATGAAGGTCTGGCCAGTTTTGAAATCCTTGCCGCAAATGGGGACGTTGTTCGCCTGAGCCAGTTCAATGAGCGCCGGAATGTCCACCGTCAGATTAGGCGCACCGTTGGCGAAGGGGACGCCGCACTTGAGCGCCGCGTAGGCGTAAAGCATCGAGGGGGCGATGCTTTTGTGGTTGGCCTTCATCGCCGTCTCAAACGCCTTGAGCGTCCCGTGGTGCTTAGGCGACGGCGCAAGATACACTTCCGTGGACGCGCACCAGATCATCACCAGCCGCGTACACTGGTGCTGCCGCTTGAAGTTCTCAATGTCGGCGATGAGCTGCTCGGCTAGTTCATACTTGTTAGTAGCCGGCTTGACGTTCGAGCCGTCCAACCGCCTGACGTAGTTGCGGTCAAACGCGGCCGGCATCGGCTTGATTGTGGAGAGCACTGGCTTGAGCTCTTCGATCAGCGAGCGTTCCAACACACCTGCGTGCAGCGCCGCCTCGTACGCTGAGTCGGGGAAGATGTCCCATGCGCCGAACACGAGATCGTCGAGCGTCGCCAGCGGGACGAAGTCCTTGATGCGCGGGTTGCGGTTTTCGGTGCGCTTACCAAGCCGGATGCAGGCCATCTGGGTCAACGAGCCAATCGGCAACGCCAGCCCACGCTTGACGGCTTCGACGCCAGCGATGAAGGTCGTACTGACCGCGCCCAGTCCCACTAACAGGACGCCAAGTTTGCCTTTGGGTTCAGCAATAGGGGCAGGGCTAGGTACGGAAGTTTTGTTTTTTTCGGTCATGAATGAAGAAGCCTCACAAGGAAGAAATGCCTGCGCCATGTGCGCGAAGATGCGTAAGTACCACAGACCGGACGGGAATGAACACGTAGCGCGCGCAGATAGAGGGCGCTCGCACTCCGCCAAACTTTTTCGCTGGCGACGGCCTCATAACAGGGTGACGGCGGCCGCCGACCGCCAAGATGGTTCGTGTTGAGGAGAAACGCCTATGCCTCGTCCGTCCCAGAGGCTGGGTTTTGCTTTTGCCAGCCTCCTTTGTCTCTGTGCTCCACCGACGCCGTTGGCGGCGGTTTCGCTCGACGCGTCCCTGGTTAAGACAACGACGACGCTCACGGAAGACCAGCGTATTCTTCACGTCCTCAATCGGTTGGGGTATGGCCCACGTCCCGGCGATGTGGAGCGTGTTCGTCGGATGGGGTTGCGCCAATACATCGCCCAACAGCTTCACCCGGAAATGATTGACGACAGCGCGCTGGAAGCGCGGCTGAAAAAGCTTCCGATGCTCAACGTTCCGACGGCGGAGTTGGTCAAGCTCGAAGCGCAGGCGCGCGAAATGCGCCGCGAGCTTGTTCGCAGGAACGGTGACGAACCGCTGAATGCGGCTGGTGATTCACCCGTCAAGCGCTCCCCTGAAGAGCGCAGGCGGTTACGTGAACGCTACCACATGGCGTTCGGCGACGGTCGCGAGCCGCGCCGCATAGTGAGCGATCTTCAGCAGGCAAAGGTTTTGCGCGCCGTCTACAGCGAACGTCAGCTTCTGGAAGTCATGACCGACTTCTGGTTCAACCACTTCAATGTTTTCGCTGGCAAAGGGTTGGTGCGGGTCTTTTTGAGCGAGTATGAGCGGGATGTGATTCGTCCGCATGCCTTGGGTCGGTTTGAGGACTTGCTGCGCGCGACAGCACACAGCCCGGCAATGCTGTTTTATCTTGACAATTGGCAATCTGTGACGCCTGACCTCAAGCCGCCTAGCGACGGGCGGCGTTCACCGGCCGGCCTACGCCCCGGCATGGGACGCCTTGGACAGTCGCCGCCGGGTTGGGGCGGCTTCGGGCGTGGCCGTTTGGGTCGGGGCGGCGTCTTCAATCAGCGAAGCGGCGTCCGCCGACCGTTCCCGTCGCCGCCGACCACACCGGCGGCGCGCCCGCCTCTCAATCCCGGCAATCCCGGCGCGGCGCAACGTCGCCGGCCGGGCGTCAACGAAAACTACGCCCGCGAGCTTCTGGAACTGCATACGCTGGGCGTGGACGGCGGCTATACGCAAAAAGACGTACAGGAAGTCGCCCGGTGCTTTACGGGCTGGAGCATCCATCAGCCGTTCGGCGACCAGCGGCGCAACCGCCTCGGACGCTTTGACGCGCCGGATTTGCCGCCCGGCTCGTTCGTTTTCCGCGACTGGGCGCACGATCAGGGCGAAAAGGTTGTGTTAGGCGTCAAGATTCCGGCCGGCGGCGGCAAGCGTGACGGCGATACGGTGTTGACCTTGCTGGCGCGGCATCCTTCGACGGCGAAGTTCATCGCTACAAAGTTGTGCCGGCGATTTGTAGCCGACGAGCCTCCGGCGTCGCTGGTGACGGCGGTCGCCGCGACGTTTGAGCGGACACAGGGCGACATCCGCGCCTGCCTGCAAACCATCTTTGACGCGCCGGAGTTTTTCGCGCCGGAAGCCTATCGCGCCAAAGTCAGAACGCCGCTCGAACTGGTCGCCGCCGCGCTGCGCGCAGTGAACGCCGATATTAGCGACGCGCAGGCAGTGGTCGGCGCGTTGGCGCGACTCGGCATGCCGCTTTACGGCTGCCAGCCGCCGACGGGCTACAAGGATGTCGCCGAAGCGTGGGTGAATACGGGCGCACTGCTCAACCGGCTCAACTTTGCGTTGGTGTTGGCGAGCGGCAAGCTGCCTGGCGTAAAAGTTCCGGAGGCGTCCGTCAATGCCGAAGGGGCGGCGCTCGTTGACGCGCTGCTGGCGCGCTATGTCGGCGGTGAAGTTTCGCCGATGACGCGCACAGCACTGCTGGAAGTCGTCGCGGATCCAACACAGCTGAAGGTGCGCAGACCAGTTGCGACCGACGCCGACGCGATGGCTGTCCCTGAAGAAGAGGATGACGACATTGAGGAAGGCGACGACACGCCGGCGATGCGGCGGAGCCTGCGCACGGCGGGTAAGCCGTTCGGCCTCGGCGTCACACCGGCGATACGCCGCTACGATTTGGCGCTGGAGGCGCTGGCGCAACCCGGCGCAACCTTGCCGCTGACGGCGCAGTTGACCGGCTTGATTCTTGGCTCGCCGGAGTTCCAACGTCGTTAGGTTTGGTGCGCGGGCGTTCGCCCGCCTTGGTGCAACAGGAAGCCTATGACAATGCTGATTTCTCGTCGTCACTTCGCGCGCTTTGGTGCCACCGCCCTTGGCGCGACGGCTTTGACGCTGCCGATGTTCGAGCGTCTGCTCCATTTGCGGGTCAGCGCCGCACAGAACAACGTCACGCAACCCCGCAAGCGACTGGTGGTGATTTTCCAGCGCGGGGCCATGGACGGCCTCAGCGCCGTCGCGCCCTTCACAGATGAGCATTACCGTCAACTTCGCCCGCTGCTGGCCGTTGCGCCGCCCAAGCGCGGCGACCAGACGACGGCCCTTGATCTTGACGGCCGATTTGGTCTGAGTCCGCATCTGGCGGCGCTTCTGCCGCTGTTTCAGGCGGGTGAGTTGGCGATTGTTCACGGGGTCGGCTCGCCGGACAGCACGCGGTCGCACTTCGACGCGCAGGATTACATGGAATCGGCGACGCCCGGCCGCAAAGGGACGCCGGACGGCTGGCTGAACCGCTACTTACAGGCCGCGCCGCTGAGGTCGGCGTCGCCGTTTCGGGCTGTTTCGCTCACGCAACTGACGCCGCGCGCCATGCAGGGCAAGGCGGAGGTCGTCGCCATGGCCGATTTGCGGACGTTTGAGCTACGCGCGGGCGGCGCGACGGGAAAGGTGACGGCCGGTTTCGAGGAAATGTACGCGCAGGCGGCGGCCGACGCCCTACGCGGCACGGGACAGGATACGCTGGAGGCCGTTCGTTTTCTCAAGCGCGCCAATCCGTCGCGTTTGCAACCGGAAAACGGCGCGACGTATCCGAACTCGCCGCTGGGTAACGCGCTGCGACAAATCGCGCAGCTTGTCAAGGCCAACGTCGGGCTTGAGGTTGCCTTTGCCGACTGCGGCGGCTGGGATACGCACGCCAATCAGGGCGCGCCCGGACAGCCTTTCGGGCAACTCAACCGGCTGCTGCGCGACTTCGGCAGCGCGATCGCCGCCTTTGTACGCGACTTGGGTCCGGAGCGCATGCGCGATACGGTGGTGCTGACGATGACCGAGTTTGGACGCACCGTACGACAGAACGGCGCGGGCGGTACGGATCACGGGCGTGCGTCGTGCATGTTCGTGGTGGGCGGCGGCGTACGCGGCGGACGAGTGTATGGCGACGTGCCGAAGCTGGCGCCGACCAATCTGGCCGACGGGCGCGACCTGCCGGTGACGACCGATTTTCGCGCTGTTTTAGCGGAGATTATTGTACGGCACTTGGGATTGACCGATCCGTCTCCGGTCTTGCCGGGCTACGCCGGCAAAAGCTTCGTGGGTTTATTCGGCGCGCCTTCCGCCTAAAGTAGTTTCCACGTAAGTGGAACGACGCCCTGACGTGAACTGCGTCAACGGTTTGGAATGCGGCGGCTTGACAGTCGCCGCAGCAATGCCTTTCCGCCCGCAAAGCAGGCGACACAAGGTCATACCTGCCTGTGACGGGCGGGGGCGTTCCGCTGCTTTGTGACGGCGTGGCTTGGTAGTCCGAAGCCCGCGCCGTGCTTTGGCACAGTGAACGAATAATTGCCATATCCAAGCGAAAACTGCTAAGAAAAGCCAACCTACCGACATTGCACAGCAAATGCGGCACAGTACAGTCCATCCCTCCATCCGTATGCATAGCGGCTTGGGCAGTGATGACGCTTGGATTTATTCGATCATGAGTGATTCGAATTTCACAGAATGGTTCTCAAAGCTAAAGCCTGACATCCAACCTTACCCTTGGCAAGAGAACTTGGCTGCCGAGCAAACCTGTCGCAACCGCATGATTCGCGTACCGACTGGTTTGGGAAAGACAGAAGGCGTGCTGGCTGCTTGGAGCTACCATCGCTTGTCTCGCGGAGACGACGCTTGGCCACGGCGTTTGGTCTGGTGCCTACCGATGCGCGCGCTTGTGGAGCAGACGGAACAGGTCGCCCGCCAACTTGCTGCACGAATCCCCGAACCGACTCGGCCTGCAATCCATCTGGCGATGGGCGGTGAAGACAGCGGAGAATGGTTTCTGTATCCCGAACGGCCGGCGGTGCTCATCGGCACGCAGGACATGTTGCTGTCGCGGGCGCTCAATCGCGGGTTTGCCGCCCCACGCGCCCGCTGGCCTATGGAGTTCGGCCTGTTGAACCAAGATTGCCTTTGGGTCATGGATGAGGTCCAGTTGATGGATGTCGGACTGGCGACCTCGGCGCAACTTCAGGCTTTCCGTGACCAAGATTGCTCGAAACATCTTCGCCCATGCTTCACGTGGTGGATGAGCGCGACGCTTCAACCAAGTTGGTTGCATAGCGTAGATACCAAAGAGTATCACCACACTTGGGTACAAAATCCGTGCGAAGTTTTGGCAGCGCAACAGATGGGCGGACTGTGGGACATTACCAAGTCGGCAACAACAGCCGACATTAAGCCGGACGCCCACGAGGAATTCGCCCGTCTAATCCTCGCACAACATGCTCAGTTGAACGACGAAGGTTTTGGTCGGATTACTCTGGTTGTATGCAACACAGTGGAACGAGCGTGCCAAACGTTTGATGCGATCACCAAGCTTCGCAAGGAAGAAACTCGGCTGATTCATAGTCGTTTTCGCCCGGAGGATCGGAAACGCTGGCGGGAGGAGTTTTTGAACAAAGATGCCTGCAAGTCGGGCGTAGACCGGATCATTGTCGCAACGCAGGTCGTGGAAGCGGGTGTGGATATTTCCGCCGGATGCCTCGTCACGGAACTCGCGCCGTGGCCCAGCTTGGTTCAGCGATTCGGTCGCTGCGCGCGATACGGCGGCAGCGGCAAGGCGCTAGTGGTTGATCGCCGGAAAAAGGCCGACGATGCGGTTCCCTATCAACCCGCAGAACTTGAGAGCGCTTGGGAAACCATTCGGCAACTTAACGATGTGGGTATCAAGGCGCTGGAAAGCTATGAAGCATCGCTGAGTGATGATGCCAAGCGAAAGCTTTACCACTATGCTCCGTCACATCTATTGCTGCGGAAAGAGTTCGATGAATTGTTCGATACTACACCGGATCTAACCGGCGCCGACCTCGACATCAGCCGATTCATCCGCTCCGGTGAGGAGCGAGATTTGCAAGTCTTCTGGCTAGAGATTCCTCCCGATACGAAAGGTGAACCACCGCATAAGCCACCTGAGAGTTACAAGCCACACCAACAGGAACTGTGTGCTATCCCCTTTCTGAAGGCCCGAGATTGGCTGTGTGAGAAAAGCCAGTCCAAACTGAAAGCGACGAAACGCGCTTGGGTTTGGGACTGGCTCGACGGCGAGTGGGTGACGGCGACACGCGAGGCGCTATTGCCCGGCCGGGTGGTCTGTGTGGCGGCGGATTCGGGAGGCTATTGTTCGAAGCGCGGATTCGATCCGCAATCCTCTGCTTCGGTGCTTCCGATTGCCAGACCACAAGGCACATCTCCACGAATATTGTTGGATGGAGCCGACGATCAACAAGACGGCGAACAGTTGAGCTTCAACACTTGGAAGACGATCGCGTTTCACGCCAAGGAAGTCGCCGAACAAGTAAAAGTGATTGCCAAAGCACTGAAGCTTCCTACGAAGCTCGAAGACCTTCTTGAATTGGCCGCCCTCTGGCACGACTGGGGCAAGGCTCATCCAGCATTTCAAGGCTCAATACGCGGCAACGGAACCGTCACCAGGCCGGATCGGATGGACTTGGCAAAGGCTCCCGGTGACTGTTGGCCGAAGAAATGTCTGTATAAATACCTCGACGACAGCGAAACCCGGCCGGCGTTTCGCCATGAACTCGCCAGTGCCCTTGGCCTGTTCGCATTGCTGGAGACCTACGATCCGGCGCATGAAGCCCTACTCGGCCGGTGGGCGAGTGTGCTCCCCCAACTGGGAGGCACTTTGCCCAACAACGGCAAGCCAACTCCGGCAATCTGCCTCGTCGAGCGATTGCTGAAGTGTGCGGCAGAGGACTTCGACCTAGTGGCCTATCTCGTCGCCAGCCATCACGGCAAGGTACGGGTCGGCCTGCACGCGGCCCCAAAGGATCAGGACTACCGGGACCGCGACGGCCGCGGGCTGCCGATCCGGGGCGTTCGTGAAGGAGACCGCTTACCGAGTATCGAATTTGCGCCATACCAAGAGCCAATCCCGGAAGTGACTCTCACTTTAGAACCGGCGAAACTTGGTTTGTCGTTGAAAACCGGAATCAGTTGGCGGGAACGGTGTATTGGGCTTTTGGAGCGATACGGCCCGGCCGCGCTGGCGTTTCTTGAAGCGATCCTGCGGGCGGCCGATGCGCGGGCGTCTCAGTTGACCACATCTGATCCAGCCCTTGATCCAGCCTTGGCTGCACAGAGCAACCCATGAGAATGCATTTGCACGTTCTAAAGGGCTGCGCCCCAATGCCCCTTGCAAATTATCTGAAAGCGCTCGGCATCCTGCGGCTGGTCGGAGAACAGGCGGACCCACAAGCCCGCGGCTGGTGGGACGGCGAACGCTTCTGCTTGCTCACAAAGCTGTCGAAGGAAGAACTGGAAGCGTTTTTCCTGAATCAGTACGAGCCGACGCCGCTGCTCTCGCCGTGGAATAAGGGATGTGGGTTCTTCAAGGCGAATGATCATGGGCTGTGCCCATTAGAGAACTCAACGGCGCACCGATTCAAGCGGTTCCGTGACGGCATCGAGGCAAGTCGCCAGTTGCTGGATGAGATCAGCAAAGCGGATGCCGTCATCCGGGCCATCAAGGCGCGCACCAAAATCAACAAGAGTTTCCAATCCGAGGAGCAACGCCAACTTCTCGAATCCGCTCCGACTTATCGAAACCTGCTTCAACAACTGTGGGAGCAACTCAAGAAGCCTGAAATCGAACCTGATGAGCGAGCCAAGCTTGAAAGCGCTCTCAAAACCATCGAGGCACTGACGCATAGTGTTTCCAGTCCCCCAACAAAGACGGAAGCCCAGAAACTCAAAGCCAGTGACGGCTACAAGTGGTTGCTGGCAGCGGCGGAGCGCCACTTCAAAGCACTGAAAGCGACATTGATTCCTGATTGCCGACGGCTCTGGCGCGGTCCCCATGCCGACTGGCTCTCAGCAGCTGTAGTTTTGGATGAAGATGGAAGTCCCGATTGGCCTTCACTCCTAGGAACAGGAGGGAATGACGGCAATCTGGACTTCACTAATAACTTCATGCAACAGATCGGTTCACTTTTTGACCTAAAGTCGGAAAGCGGACAGCCGAGCGATTCAGCAAAAAGCTTGCTCGACGACGCATTATGGTCCATTCCGGCCAATCGTCTGGCGAGTGCCGCGATCGGCCAATATCAGCCAGGATCAGCGGGTGGGGCAAATAGCTCGACAGGCTTCGACGGTGGGAATTTGATCAATGCCTGGGACTTTGTGCTGATGATGGAGGGGACGGTACTCTTCACATCCAGAGCCACGCGGCGACTAGACCCAACCGCCTTTAGTAAGGCGAGTGCTCCCTTTGCTGTGCGTCCCCACGCTACAGGGTTTGCGACGCCAGGTTCCGAAAAGGCCCAGCGCGGCGAGCAATGGATGCCTCTCTGGCGACAGCCGACGACGCTAACGGAACTTTCAACGATGCTTGGCGAAGCCCGCATTCAGCTGGATCGTCACCCTGCTAATCGGCCGATTGATGTAGCTCGTGCGATCAGTCGCTTGGGGGTAGCCCGTGGCGTCGAAGCCTTTGTGCGTTACGGTTACCTCGAACGGAACGGCCAATCCACGCTCGCGGTTCCACTTGGCCGCGTTCGCGTTCACCATCATTCTCACGCCTATCTGATTGATGATCTTGCTGCTTGGATGAATCGACTGCAACGCCGAAGCCGAGACAGCAACGCTCCGGCTCGACTGGTTCAAGCGGAACATCGCCTAGCCGATGCTGTTTTTGCTGCGCTGACGCACGACCACACGCCCGAACGCTGGCAAGCGATTCTGCTAGCAGCGGCGGATCTTGAAGCGATACAGGCTACTGGAACGGCCATCGAAGCCGGACCAATCCCCGCGCTCCGACCTGAATGGGTTACAGCGGTAGCGGAAAACTCGGCGGAGTTTCGCCTTGCATTGGCCCTAGGCAGCGCCGCTGCGAGTTACCACAAGGACAAACCAAGCGACCCGATTCGCCATCATGTTCTGCCACTAAAGCCGGGGGCGAGACAGTTCAAAACGGTGGACAAGAAGCTGGTCAACGATTCGCGCGTCGTCGTATCCGGGCGCGATCCACTGCAGGACCTAGCCGCCATTGTTGAGCGTCGCCTCATCGAGGCGATGCAGCAGGGGCGACGGCGCTCCCGGCTGGTGGCTGCGGCGGGCTGCGGGGCGCGGTTTGACGATCTAGCTCGATTCTTGTGTGGGGCTGTTGATCTCAACCGATTGTTTGGCCTTGCCCGTGCCTTCATGGCCATCAAGTGGAACCAGTGGTCGCGCGGGTACCTACCAACAACAACTGCAGCGACCGATATGCCGGAGGAATGCTGGCTGGCGCTGCGGTTATGCTGCCTGCCGTTTGCCATTGACGAAATGCATGACATCCCTGCCGATGAGCGAGTCGTGCGGTTGTTGAACACCGGAGACGCCGCGCGAGCCATCGGGATTGCCCGGCAACGGTTGCAGTCGGTTGGCATTCGTCCACCAATGTATGCTGGCACGACCGATCCTGAAACAGCCCACCGCTGGGCGGCGGCCTTGGCCTTCCCGATTCACCGCAGCGCCGCCCGACGTGCCGCCGCTATTCTGGACCCCTCTATGAAAGGACTACGCCATGCTTGACCTCAGCCCACTCGACGGCGTCAGCCGGCTTCTGATGACGGTTTCCCTGAGGCCGGTTCAGGGCGATCGCTTCCAACCGACCGGCTTCCCAAGTCTGGGCGCCGCGACTTACCAGACCAAGAACGGCCCCAAGCTGCTCGTCGAAAGCGCCCAGAGCATGGCCAATCGGCTCGAAGCGACCTGCTGGGACACGGCGACGAACCAGCCCGTCGCTGCGCTGGATGGCGTCAGCCATGTGACTGTCACCCGTGGCGGTCAATTCCTCACTGATTCGATGCTCGAAGCGCATCGCCTGAACAGTCCATACCTTCTCGAAAGCAGCGACAAAACCTTCTTCAACAGGATTAAGGAAGAACTGGGCGGACTTGCTGAAGGTCCAATCAACCGCAAGAAACTGGCCGAAGTGCTGCTGAAATACGATATCGGAAGCCTCATCCACGGCGTTTTCCTTGCTAAGAAGGATCTCGCAGGTGGGCGGCTGCGCGTTGCACGAGCATTATCTGCATTCATCGAGGCAACGGGCGTCACCGTGGCGGCCTCAGGTGGCGTGAAGAACGACCACGTCAACCCGTCAGGCGATACCAAGAGCGGGTTCGGCAATGTGCCCTTCCCGCGAGATGAGTACGTTGCGGAGCAAATCGACTGCTACTTCAACCTCGACCTTGCCCAGATTCGCGGCTATGGCCTGGGTGACAAGGTCGAGAGACTGTTGATCCTGCTGTCACTGTACAAAATACGCAAACTGCTCGAAGGCGACTTGCGACTGCGAACCGCGTGCGATCTGGAACCGGTGGATCGCGACAACTTGGTTGCGACCCGTCCTGCAAACTTCAAGCTGCCTTCGCTTGCCGACCTCGAAGCGGATGTCAAGACGGCCATCAACGATTGCAAGGGACTGATGGTGCATACCACCGTCGCCTTCGAGGATGAACTAAAGAAAGGTGAAGAAAAGTCCGAAGAAGCGTCTGGCGATGATGAAGTCGAAGAGCCAGAAGACGAATAAAGGAGCCCGCGATGCCGACCGTGAAACTCTGGTTTCCCGGCGGGCGTTACCATGCCACGCCGTGGGGGCACCATGTCAACGAAGGCCTCATCGAGTGGCCACCGAGTCCGTGGCGATTGCTGCGCGCGCTCATCGCCCGTGGCTTCACCAGCCAGGGTTGGAGCGAGATGCCACCAGTCGCCCGGAGCTTGATCAATAAGCTGGCGGCGGTGCTGCCATCCTATTGTTTACCAGCCGCCGGCACGGCCCACAGTCGGCACTTCATGCCAGTTGGCGCCCTTGCCAAAGGACGGGAGCAAACAACGCTCGTCTTCGACACTTGGGCTAACGTCGGCGACGGGAAACTACTGATTCACTGGCCATGTGAACTCAACGCTGAGGAAACGGAGCTTCTTGAGAAACTGGTCGGCGCGCTGGGCTATCTGGGGCGCAGTGAGAGTTGGGTGGAGGCCCAACTCTTGCGCGACGGCCCCGGCATTGAGTGGAACGCGGTGCCCTGCCAAGAGGGTGAGCATCGCGTCCCCGGTTGGGAACAGGTATCCCTGATGGCCGCCATTTCACCGGCGGACTACGAAGAGTGGCGCGAGGCTCAAGTCCAAGAAGCGTTGCGACCCTTTCAAGGCCAAAAACAGACTGCAAACGTGAAGAAGAAGCAGACACAAGCCGTCGAGCCTTACCCGACTGATCTGCTGTCCTGTCTGACCAAGGACACGGCTTGGTGGAAAGGCCACGGCTGGTCGCAGCCGCCGGGTTCACGACGCATCCTTTACTGGCGACGGAGCGATGCCCTGCAAGTTGGAGTCCCGGCCGCACCGCGACGGGTTTCTGCCCAACCGGTTACGACGATGCTTCTAGCCATCACCACCCCAAGTGGGAATCGGTCGGCGCTGCCGTCTGTTACACGAACACTACCGCAAGCGGAGTTGTTCCATCGCGCCATCATCGGTCGTCTTGGAAATGGCCGGCGCGTAAACTGCCCTGAACTTACGGGAAAAGACGAGTTTGACCGTCCCCTTCACGAGCGCCACAGGCACGCGCACACAATTCCGGTTGATCTGGATGGCGATGGTCGTCTCGACCACATTATCATTTATGCGGCTATGGGGCTTGGTGATAGCGCCCAGCAAGCCATTAGAACCCTCAGGCGAACGTGGACGAAAGGCGGCGTTGGTGATCTCCAAGTCGCTGTCGTCGGTAGCGGCGATCTCAAGATGCTGCGACGATTGCCGCCCCCACTCAATATTGAAATCCAAAAAATTCTTGGTCCACCCGATGGCGCCCACGTTTGGGAAAGTATGACGCCGTTTGTGCCGCCACGATTCTTGAAAACGAAGGGCAAAGACACACTCGTAGGTCAAGTGCAAGCCGAACTAGCTTCGCGGCGATTGCCCAAAGCCGCCAGTGTCGAAATTGATCTTGGATTGACCCGATCTCTCCGCCATTTTGTCCGCCGGCGAGTTCGTGGCGGCGTTCCACCCAAAATGGACGTAGGCTACGGATTGCGCCTCCATCTCACCGAGCCGATCCAAGGCCCTTTACTTCTTGGTTATGCCGCGCACTATGGTCTGGGTCTATTTCGCGCTTGCGGGGTGGAACCGTCCGTGGTCACAGCAGGTAATCGCAAGGCTACAGTAAGCTGAGCCGCCGAAGTTCGCCATGCTCCGGTGGTTTGTCAAGCCAATGCCGAGTGTCAAAAAAATCCGGGCAGCCGAATCGTCCGCTGGTGCATTCAGCCAAGAGTGAGAACCAAGTCGTACACCTCTTCTCAGAAAGCCCCCTAGGTAGTCTGTGGTAGTTATCTGTCAACCACGACGCGGGCGGCATGGTTTTATCGCTCCCGAGGTCGTTCGCGCCTGTGTCGGTCGGCGCACACCGAAACGGTTCATTCATCGCCCCGGCGAAACGTCAACTCACCCAAGAAAGCGAGAAAACCGATGGACAAAGACGAGTGGGACATCCGGCGTCAGGGAAGGAGTTGGAGGGGAGAAGAATTTTTCCGTCGCCTCGAGCATAAGCAGTCCCCGGAGAAAATCGAATATGTGGACGGCTGCATCTTCGGCTGTGAGGAAGAGCGGATGACGGTTCTGGCGATGCTGCTGGAAAACTTGGGCATCGATAAAGCCGTCAGACTGGGCAACCTTGCCGATTGGAAGGCGGCCATCGCAGAGCTGGAAGCGGAGACCAAAGGCGGCTCGGTCAAAAACGACGAGAAGTGAAACACACAACGTCGGTTGACAAGAACGCCCTCGAACAGAGAAGCCGCCGTTCCGGGTGTGCAAGCCGCCGCCTGCAAGGGCGGTGCGGTTTTTGGTCAAGCAGGCCGGAAGCCCGCGCACCCAAAACGGCATTACTTCGTTCTTTTTAGTGTTTCCCCGGCTCCAACGGGACGCCCTTCCGCCGCGCCGTGATGTAGGCTTCCAGCGCAATCATCCGCGCGTCGTCGGCGGCTAACGGCTGACCCTTCATCGGGTTTTCAATGCACCAGTTGATCATGTCGCGCAATGTGGCGACTCGCTTGAGCTGCGTTTGGAACTTTGGGTAGGTCTCCGGGTGCGTGTTCGAGCCGTCAGGATGGCACATGTCGCACGAAATGCCGATTGTGCCGCCCAATGCCTTCCAGTCGTGAAAGAGCTTGTCGCCTTCACTGACGACCCGCGCCTGCTCGCGCTCCCAAATGAGACGGTCGCGCGCCGACCACTTTGAAGCTTGCTTTTCCTGCTGTTCGGCGTGGCGCGTCATGAGTTCATGGGCGACCGCACGCGCCGTCTCAGGCGGAAGCACGTCGCCTTCCTTGACGCCGGCGACGGCGACCGCCGTTTCACCATCGCACAACTGGACGACCAACGACCCATCGGGACTTTTTACTTCGGGATGACGCGGCAACGGCGCACGCTGCACCGGTTGCTGTGCTTTCACCGTTGCGTCATGCACGTGTTTGAGCGTCGGCGCAACCAACGCGCAACCAATGACGGCTCCAGCGACGATGACAACCTTGGCTGACTTTTTTGACCACATAAGCTTCTTCCTCGCAGGTTTTGGCTCAATCGGCTCAATAGGACGGAAACTGTGGGACGGGCGGAACGGCCGTTTTCCCCCACGACTCCAGATACGCCTTGGCGACCTTGATCGGGTTCCGACTCCAAAGCGTGTAGTGCGCGTCAACGTAGCCGCCCTGAAGCGCGTCAATGACCCCGTGACCCGTCCCGTCGGCCTCATCGAACGGATCAGCCCGATCCATCTGGACAGTCAGCTTCGGCAGTCCCTCCGGGGCGTACGGCCACGGCCACGCCGTGGACAGCATGCCGTGGAAGTGGATGTTCTTGATGCGATTCGTCAGCATTTGGTGGGTGTGGCCGTGAATGACCGTCACCGACTTGAACGGCGCCAGCAACGCTTGCACCTCCTCGGCGTCTTCCGTCCAGAAGTTCCACGGACGGTAGTACTTGTAAAGCGGCGAGTGCGAAAAGACGATGATCGGACGATCCTTCGGAACGGTCGCCAAATCCTTCGCCAGCCACGCGCGTCCCTCCGCGCCGACTTCAAAGCGGCTTTGCAGAGCGTTGTCCAAACCGGCGACGGTTTGCATACGCTCTTCGGGCGTCATCTTGCGCGCCGTCCAGAAGTCCTTCTCGTTGACGCTCATCAAAACGATGAAGTGAACGCCCTTGTGGTCAAACGAATACTGGGGCGGCCCGAACAGTTCCTTCCACTTGTCCCCCATGTCGAGAAACCAGTCGTGCTCGCCGACAATCATTTTCACCGGCGCTTTGAGTTCGGCGAGAATTTGCTTGCCGAGTTCGAGTTCGCCGGGCTTGCCGAGTTGCGCCAAGTCGCCCCCGAACAGCACAAAATCGGGCTGCGGATCAAGCGCGTTAACGTCTTCGACGGCGCGCATGGCGGCTTTGACAAAGCGTTCGTTGAGCGTCCGTTCGTAGAGGTGGGTGTCCGAAATGTACGCAAAGCGGAAGGCCGGCTTGTCCGACTCAGCCGCTCGGACGACATCCACAAGTTGAAACGAATGTGGGGCCAGTCCGCGCGCCGCTGCGTAACCACCGGCCAACGCGGCAATTTTGACAAAAGAACGGCGGTCAAGTCGCTTCAGGGCGGCGAAGAAGTCCGTCCGTTCGGCGCGATAGCGTTCCTCACGCGCTTTCCATTTGAGGTACAGCATGACGGTTCCTCCTGTGTTTGGTGAAGTGGCTGTCAGGGACGGGTCGCCGGCGCGGCGGCGCGGCGGGCGGCGTCACCGGTCAGGGTTTCTAAAAACGCCTCCAAGTCGGCCATTTCCTGTTCGGACAAGTTCAACGGAACAATGCCGCCGTCGAGGTTCGGATTGGGTTCGCCGCCCCGGTTGTAAAACTCAATGACCTCACGCAGCGTCTTCAGGCTGCCGTCGTGCATGTACGGCGCCGTCAGGGCGACATCACGCAGCCCCGGCGTTTTGAACGCGCCCAAATCCTTCGGCTGGCGCGTGGTCAGGAAGCGGCCGAGTTCGGAGAAGCCTTCGGTCAAGGCCAGCCGGTCAATCTCCTGCGGGGTGAGCTTGCCCTGCTGCGCCAGCCGCTGCACGGAGCGCGCCAGCGACTCAAAGTTGTGCGTCGCGCGCATGCCGACCCCGATGTTGTGGTACTGGAAATCGGTGAAGAACGGCGCGGTGGGATTAAAGCCGTGACAGGTCAGACACCGCGCCTTGCCCTGAAACAACTGCCAGCCTCGCTGGGCGGCTTCGCTGATGGCTTGCTTGTCGCCGGCAATGAAGCGATCAAACGGCGCGTCGCCGGACAGTTGCGCGCGCTCAAAGGCGGCGATGGCGCGCGCAATATCGGCGGCGTTGATCGGCCGTCCGAACACTTTCTGGAACCGGGCTGCGTATTCGGGAATGCCCTTGAGCTTGTTTGTAACGGCTTCCACCGACGGCATGCCCATTTCCAGCGGGTTGACGATGGGTTGGAGCGCCTGCTCTTCGAGGGTGGCGGCGCGGCCGTCCCAGAACTGTTCGCTGTAAAACATCGCGTTAAGCACCGTCGGCGTATTGCGCGCGCCGCGTTTGCCGCCGATGCCTTCCGCCACCGGCTTGCCGTCGGTAAACGCCAACGCCGGATCGTGGCAGACAGCGCAACTGATGGAGTCGTCGGCGGAGAGCCGCTTGTCGAAGAACAAATCACGTCCAAGGGCGATTTTCTCTTCAGTGATCGGGTTGTCCTCCGGAATGAGCGCCTCCCAGAAATCGGCCGGCAACCCACGCGGGATGGAAACCGGCGGCCGCCGCCCCTGCTCCGCAGGAGACGGCGCGGACGCCGCCACCCACCACACAAACAGACCGACGCCGAACAGCAGCGCCGAACACTGACGCAAACGTTTCTTGCTCATCGCCGTTTCTCCCCAAACGTGGTCTCCGCCGTCGTCAGGTCGCCCAACTTGGCGATCTGGCGGCGGCGCTCATCGCGCTGGTGACAAATCAGGCAACTTTGCGCGCCGACGGACAGGGAAGACACCAGCGCGTAGGTCTGTCCGTCGCGCGTCCACGTCAGCCACGTCAATTGCGCCTGTAGGTCGGCGCGATACACAAAACCGTTCATCATCTGTGCAGCTTGAGCAACGCCAGGCGACTCGGCGGCAGGCGTGACGAGGAGCGTGACGGGGGCGCCGTCCAAGATGTACCCCACCATGACGCCGCGCCGGTCGCCGACAGTGACGCGCTTGGCGCCCTTGGGACAGGCGCGCGCCGGAACAGCGGCCGGGACGCCGGGTGGGAGGTCGGTCAACGGCACGTCCAGTCCTGCCGTTCGCCGCAGCCAGTCGGTCAGCGCCGGCGGCTGGTCGGTTTCAATCTCGAACCGAAGCGTACCGGCGGCCCAGTCGCGGTGCAGGTCGCGCGCCGCCAGTTCAAGCGTGGTTTGCGGCCCGCACGCCGGATACACACGCAATGTTTCCGGCTTCTGTTCGTCGGCTGTGTGCTCCCACCACCAGACCCCGCCGACGAGGAACATCACGGCGACGGCGGCGAAGGCCGGCCATTGCACCATCCGCCGTACGGGTTGCTCCGCCGCGTCAGCCCTGGTCAACTGTTTGGCGATCGCCGGCCAGAGCGCGTTCGGCGCAGCGCGGCGTACCGGCGCTTCAGCGGACGCAGCGACGGCGCGGACGGCGTTGTACGCTTCGGCGCATGCCGGACACTGCGACAGATGGCGACGAACGCGCTCGGCTTGACGCGGCGCAAGTTCGTGGTGGACGTAGGCCGTCAGCAGATGGGCGACATGCCGCGCGTCGCGCCGCAGCAAGCGCGTAAGTATCGAACTAATCCAGAACATGACGCAGATGGGCCAGTTTGCCGGCCAGTGCGCGGTGGGCGCGGTTGAGCCGTGACGCCACGGTGCCCTTCGAGCAACCGAGCGCGGCGGCAATGTCTTCGTAGGAAAGTCCTTCGACGTACTTGAGAACGACTGGGAGGCGGAGTTTCGGCGACAATTCGGCGACGGCCTGCCAGACCGCTTGGTGGAGTTCAGCGCGCAGAATCCGGCTTTCCAAGTTCGCTTCCGTCGCGGCGGCCGGTTGCGACAGGGCTTCCAACGGTGTGAAACGTCGTCGCCGGCGGTATTCGTCCAGGCAGGCGTTGACAACCAATCGGTACAGCCAAGTGGAAAACTGCGCGTCCTGCCGAAACCGACGAAGCTCGGTAAAGAGCTTGACGAACACGCGCTGGGTGATGTCGCCCGCTTCGGCTTCATTGCCGGCGAAGCGGTAGGCGATGTTGTACACCCGGTCTTTGCAAATGAGGAAAAGCCGGTGAAAAGCCTCAACGTCGCCGCGCCGACAGTCTTCAAGCAGCGCGTACGAAACGCCGACGGTCATCTCCGGCGGCGGCGACAGGCAACCAACGGGGACGGCAAGGGACAGGTCTTCGGCGTTCACGTTGGGGGAGCTTCCTCAGAACATGACTTTTGACCCTATTAGACGCGGCAGCCGGCGATTTTCTTCCATGCCGTATGGCTTTTCCGGTGGTCGGCGTGGTTCGGTTTCAGCGGCCGCCCACAGACGCGACTTGACATGCCTGGCGGCTGCTCCAAATGATGCGTGCGAATTCACACGCTTGCTCGCTTGCTCAACACGGAAGGAACACCACCCGGCCATGCACCAACCTGACCTCAAAACGGATGTTTTCTCGCCTCTCAAACTTTTCACGCACATGGACGTGATGTATGCCTGGTGGCAGGGCAAGAACGTCTACCCGATTACGATGGAACTTAGTCCCTCAACCATCTGCAACCACTTCTGTACGTGGTGCATGCACGGCGGTTATTTCGGCTCGCACAAAGGCGACGACAAATCCAAGAAAGCCAACCCGGACGCGAGCATCATGCCGCTCCCGTTCTACCGGACGCTGCTGGATGAACTCGTCACGCTCGGTACGAAGAGCATGATTTTTTCGGGGAGCGGCGAGCCGTTCGTCAACCCAAACTTCATGGAGTTTGTCGAATACACCGCCCACAAAGGAGTGGAATCGGCGATAATTACGCATGGCGGCCTACTGACGCCGGAAAAAGCCAAAGTGGTCGTCCGGCATTGCACGTGGATTCGTATCTCGCTCAACGCCGGTACGCCTGAAACTCGCGAGAAAATTCACAAGGTCAATGACTTCGAGAAAGTGCTCGGCAATCTGACCACCTTGGCGGAGGAAAAGCGTCGGCAGGGTTCAAAAGTGCAGATTGGCGCGCAAATTGCCGTTGAGCCAACAAACCTCGCGGAAGTCGAGGAGGCTGCGCGGCGCGTCCGGGAAACCGGCATTGACTACTTCCAGATCAAGCCGGTCATCCTGCACCCGAAGTCATCCAGCGAGTTTTACGACCGCGATTTTTACCTTGACGCGCTCTATCGCGCCCGCGCCGCCAAGCAAATGTACGAGACCGAGACGTTTCGCGTCTTCGTCAAGGAGGATCAATTCGCCGGCGTTCTGTCGCCGGATTTGGAGCGCAGCGCCTATCGGAAATGCTACGCCACGTTCTTTCCGGTGATTGAAGCCAACAAGAAGGTGTATTACTGCTCGCAGACGCGCGGCCAAGAAGAATTCTGCCTTGGCGATCTCAGCAAACAGACCTTCAAGGAAATCTGGGAAGGCGAGCGACGGCGGCAAGTCATCGCCGCCATCAACGTAGACGAGTGCCAGCCGATTTGCCGCTGCCATCCCATCAACAAAATGCTCTGGACGCTGCGCCATCCGAGCAACAACCCCAACTTTGTGTGACGCTCCGTGAGTGCGCACGCCGTCGCCGCCCACGCCGAACCGGCCGCCAGGGTTGGGGACTGGACGAGCCGAGTGTTTTGGTTTGGCGTTTTGCCGCTGGCGGTTGGGTTGCGGCTGTGGGGCATTGAGACGCAAAACCTCTGGCTGGATGAGCTGTATTCAATTGACGTGGCGCGCAAGTCGCTCACTGAGATTGTCCGGTGCGCAGCGGCGGACGTTCACCCGCCGCTGTTTTATGTTGTTTTGAAGGCGTGGATGCGACTCTTCGGCGACGGCGCGGCGGCTGTTCGGTCGTTGTCCGTCGCGGCAAGCATTGCGGCGCTCGTCTCCGCGTTTCGCCTGATTGCGCCGCGCTACGGCGGCGGCGCGGCGCTGACGACGACGCTGCTGATGGCTGTTTCGGCGCACCAGATTTTCTTTGCGCAGGAAGCGCGGATGTATGCGCCGGTGACGGCGCTGGTCTTGGGCGCGACGCACGGCTACGCGCTCTGGCGGGAGGCCGGTGTTGAGCGGGGGCTGGCGGTCTACTTCTGGTGCTCGCTGGCGGCGCTCTATTGCCATTATTTCGCGGCGTTGGCCGTTCTTGTTTTCAACCTCCACGTTTTGCTTTCCGCTTACGGCCCGACCCGCGCCGGGACGCGCCGTCAAGTTCGGCGCTGGCTCGGCGTACAGGTTGTGACGGCGCTGCTTTACGCCCCGTGGGTGGGGGTCATGGTCGCGCAAATGCGGCGCGGACAAACGTGGCGCAAGCCCCTGACGCTGGCCGACGCCGCCTGGCAGGCGCTGGGCTACCTACAGGAAACGACGCTGGGGCATGCCGTGTATCTTGATCACGTCCGCGAGTGGTTGACCAAACTGTTTGTGGAAAACGTCGCCCTACCGCGTAGCTTCTTTCAGCAGCCGTTGGCGTTCAACGTGCTGTTCATCGTGTTTCTTGGCGGGTGGGCGGCCTGGGGACTGTGGCGTTGCCTGCGGTTGGCGCGGACGGACGTACGTGCGGCGCTGCCCATCCTGTTGCTGGTTGTCCCACTGTCGGCGGCGAGTGTCCTGTCGCTGCGCAAAGGCGGCATGGAACTGGGGCGTTATCTGATGTTCACCACGCCCGCCGTGTGGTTCCTCATTGCGGCGGGGCTGCATGACATCGGCGTGCGATGGTTGCGGGTTGTGCTGATTGGTTTTTGCGTCGGCGGCTTGTTTTGGCAAGGGGCGCGCGTCCACTACGCGACGACGGCGCGCGACAGCGACCTGCGTCCGGCCTTGGCCTTCATTCGGCAAAACCTCCAACCGGGCGACCGGGTGGTGATTGACCCGGACGCAGTGGATGTGTGTTTGAACTACTACGCGCCGCGCTACGGACTTGGGGAAGCCGTCTACCCGACGCAGACCGTACCGACCGGCGAGCCGAACGGCCACAGTCAGCTTGACCGTTTGCCTTTGGAGTCGGCCGTCCAACGGGCGTGGGTCATGCTCGATTACCGGTCGGAGCGGTTTGAGAGGCTCGCCGTACCGGGTTTTCAGGCGCTGCGGGTGATGGATTTTCCAAGCGAGTATCCGAAGGTGCGGGTAGTGGAACTCAGGCGGCAGTAGGCGTCGGACGGCGCGAGGTGGGCGCGCCGTCACTGCGTTGCGCCGCACTGCGCCGCCTGCTAGCGTTTACGGCAGTTTAATGCGTCGTGCCTTATGTCGCCTTCCGCTGACCAGCCCCCGCTTACCGTCGCCGCTGCTGCGCTGGCCGACGCCGCCTTACGCGAGCACGCCGAAGTCGTCGCCGCCCTGCCTCCGCTGTTGCCGACCATCGCCGCCGTCGCCGCCAAACTCGTTGAGACGCTGCGCCGCGATGGGCGGATTTTCCTGTGCGGCAACGGCGGTTCGGCCGCCGACGCCCAACACCTCGCCGCCGAACTGGTCGGCCGCTTCCGGCGCGACCGGCGGCCGCTCCCGGCCGTGGCGCTCACAACCGATACTTCAATCCTGACAGCTGTTGCGAACGACCTTGGCTACACGGAAGTTTTCGCCCGCCAGCTTGCCGCGCTGAGCCGTCCCAATGACCTGCTGCTTGCCATTTCGACCAGCGGCGACAGTCCCAACGTTCTCCGCGCCGCCGAAGTTGCGCGGCAGGAACGCCTGACCGTCGTCGGCCTCACGGGACGCACCGGCGGAAAGCTGCTTGCTCTGTGCGACCTGTGCCTGTGCGTTCCTTCAGACGCCACCCCGCGCATTCAGGAAATGCACATTCTAGTCGGGCACATCCTGTGCGAGGTTGCGGAACGCGCCTTCTGTGGGGACGACCTATGACGTTGCGCGTCTTTGCTGGAAGCCTGCTGAGTTACTTCTACAACCACTGGCTGACCTATTGCCCATCGCATCACATTCGCCGGGCGTATTTGCGCGCCTACCTAGGCGGCTGCGGTGCGCAGACGTGGGTTCAGATGGGCTGCCGGTTTCTCAATGGACGCAAGGTGTTTCTAGGGCCGCGTAACGCCGTCAATTTTGGCTGCCTGTTTGACGGGCGGCGCTATGCCATCCGTACCGGGAGCGATGTCTCCATCGGCCCCGAAGCGACAATTCTCACCCTCGGTCATGATCCGCAGTCGCCGGATTTCGCCGACCAAGGGGGCGAAGTCGTCATCGGCGACCGTGTTTGGATTGCCTACCGCGCCGTCATCATGCCTGGCGTGACGCTGGGTGAAGGCGCGGTTGTCGCCGCCGGTGCCGTCGTCACGCAGGACGTAGCGCCGTACACGATTGTCGGCGGTGTCCCGGCGCGACCGATTGGGACGCGCACAACCGACTTACGCTACCGATTCAACTATGCGCCGCTTCTGCTATAGGCGCCAGTCGCAGACCCTGCAGATGCATCCTCATCTTGGAGCGCTCGGTCTTCTAGCCCTGAGCCTGTCCGAATCTTCTAGAACCGCTCCCGGCAGACTCCGACCGCCGATGCGCCGCCCAGCCAAGCATCACCTACACACCCAAAAACTGGGAAACCCGCTTCGACTATTCACGCGCCGTCATCCACTCCGCGCCCGCCGAACCGCCGCCTGCCACGCGGCATAACCGGCGTCTCGTGCTGGTGCGTTCGGCGTCGGTTCAAATACCCGCTCCCGCCGCCAGACGCGCCCCACTTCTGGCAAGTCGCGCCAGAACCCGACGCCCAGTCCAGCTAAATACGCCGCGCCGGCCGCCGTTGTCTCCGTCACTGTCGGCCTCACGACCGGCACGCCGAGCACATCCGCCTGAAACTGCATTAGAAAATCATTCGCCGCTGCGCCGCCATCCACCCGCAGTTCCGTCAGCGCAAAGCCTGCGCCCAATGACCGCCGTGCGTCCGCCAGCATCGCCTCCACGACATCCCGCGTCTGGTAGGCGATCGCTTCCAAGGCGGCCCGGACAAGGTGCGCCCGCGTCGTCCCGCGCGTCAATCCCGTGATGAGGCCCCGCGCATGTGGGTCCCAGTAGGGCGCGCCCAACCCGACGAAAGCTGGGACAAACATCACGCCGTCGGTGTCTTTCACTGAACGAGCGACAGCCTCGGTTTCAGCCGCACCACCGATGATTTGCAAACCGTCGCGTAGCCACTGGACAGCCGCGCCTGCAATGAAAACGCTTCCTTCCAAGGCGTACTCGGCCGGAGCGTCACCCAACTGCCACGCAATAGTTGACAGCAAAGACTGCCGCGATAGGCAAGGCTGTGTTCCGGTGTGCAGCAACAAAAAACAGCCTGTCCCATAGGTGTTTTTGGCCATACCGATCTGCGAGCACATCTGCCCAAACAGCGCCGCCTGCTGGTCGCCGGCGATTCCGGCAATCGGCAGCGCCGCACCGAACCACTCTGGGGTGGTCTCACCCACCACACCGCTTGACGGCGTCACCTGCGGCAGCATTGCCATCGGAACGGAAAACAGCGCGCACAGGTCGGCGTCCCAGGTTAGTTCGTGGATGTTGAACAGCATCGTCCGGGCGGCGTTGGTCACATCCGTCACGTGCGCGCGCCCGCCGGTCAACTGCCACACCAACCACGTGTCCACTGTGCCGAAAGCCAGATCGCCGGCTTCGGCCCGCTGCCGCGCGCCGGGGATGTTCTCCAGCATCCACTCGATTTTGCTCGCCGAAAAGTAGGCGTCCACAACAAGGCCGGTTTTCGCCTGAATAGTCTCGGCCGCCGCCGTTTGGCGCAGGGCGTCGCAGCGGGCGGCCGTCCGCCGACACTGCCAGACGATGGCGTTGCCGACTGGCTCGCCGGTCGTTCGATCCCAGACCAGCGTGGTTTCGCGCTGATTGGCGACGCCGACGGCGGCTACTTCCGCCGCCGTCACGCCGGCCATTCGCAGCGCTTCGCGCGCCGCGCCGATTTGCGAGTTCCAAATGTCTTCTGGGCGGTGCTCGACCCAACCGGGCTGTGGGAAGAGTTGCTCAAATGGGCGCTGCGCCAGCGCCGCAATCCGGCCGTCGTGGTCAAACACAATCGCGCGCGAACTGGTCGTCCCTTGGTCCAGTGCGAGTATGTAGCGAGTGGTCATCGCAGGGTCATCTTCCAAAAGAATCGCCTCCGGGCAGCCTGTCGGACGCCGGAGGCGGTACGTGCGCCAATCAGGAGGAGGACCTTAGTTGAGAGGAGGCGCATCGTCGCTAGGCGGTGGGGTCTCGGTTCGCCGACGCAGCGTTGGCCGATTCGCTGGCTCGGATTTTTGCGGACGCTCACTCGGCGCGTTCATCTCATCGTCCTCCGGCGGCGCATCGGGCTGTCGCCGTCGCAGCGTCGGCCGGCTCGGTCCCTGATCGCCGCCCCCTGGCCCAATGCGCCGTCCTACATCCGGGGCGATGGCTCCTAGCCGCGCTTTGACGCGCGCAAATTCCGACGAACTAATGATGTATTCATCCCGCTGCGGGAATGCCGCCGTCAACTGACGCATCTTGTTAGCGCGCTCCTCATTTGGCGGGTGCGTCGAGAAAATCGTCGGAATCTTTTGCTTCGGGTCCTGCTGCGCCTTCAGCTTTTCAAAAAAAGCGATGAACTCGTCTGGGTCATAGCCGCTCGCCCAAGCGTACTGTGCGCCGAGCATGTCGGCTTCGAGTTCGGCGTTGCGGCCAAACTTGAGAAACGTCAGCGGCACAAGGATGTTCGCCGCGTTGGCGACTAGCACGCCGGCTACGCCGCCGATGAAGATCAGTGGAATCATTCCAAACTGCGCCAACTGCCCTTTCGATACCTGTTCAGTCGCATGCCGCGCTGCGACATGCGCAATTTCGTGCGCCATCACGCTCGCCACCTGTGCTTCATTATCAGCCGCCAAAATCAACCCCTTGTTGACATAAAAGTAACCACCCGGTAGCGCAAAGGCGTTGACTTCCGGGGAATCCACCACCTTGATGGTAAAGGGAATCTTCGCGTCGGAGTTCTGGGCGACGGTTTGGCCAATCCGGTTGATGTATTCCACCACCATCGGGTCGGTCACAAACTTCAGTTGCCGATCCAGTTCGGACGCCAACTGCGCGCCGATCGCCATTTCCTTCTCTTTCGAGTAAAAGTTGATGCTCCCCTTGTTGATGTCGCGCTTGCCGATCATTAGGGGATTTTCCTTGTCGGAGAGCTTGCGCGTCACGGGCGAACTTGTTCGCTTGTCCTTATCGTCAGCCTGTGCGCTCAACCAAAACACCGGACTCACAATCAACCCAACGGCTAACAACCGGCTGAGCCGCCGTCGAAACGCTTGTGTTAAGAACATGACCAGAATCCTCCCGTGACGAAATCTCCTACGGCACGCTAGTGTACACGTGACTGAGCGGTTCGTCTTTCCTCTTTTGACGCAACGCCCAATCCTGCGCTCACCGCCTATGGTTAGAACGGCTTATCCCTCGAAAGGTTTGAAAATGTCGCCTGCCGGTCGCCGGATGGTCAAGGCGTTCGTCGCCGCCGGCATTGTCCTGTCATTGTGGTTTGCTCCGGGCGTGGCACCTGAGCCGGTCTGCGCTGCCGAACAAACCACCCCGCTGTCCGACCGCCGTGTATGCTACCGGATTGAAGCGGTGCTCGATACGGAGAAAAAGGAAGTACGCGGCCGTGAGCGTCTGACATGGCGCAATCCCGCGCCCCATCCCGTGCCGGACTTGCAGTTTCACCTCTACCTCAACGCCTTCCGCGATGAAAAAAGCTCGTTTCGACGTGAATCCGGCGGCGGACAACTGCGCGGCGATGAAATGGACCCCACCGCGCCCGGCTGGATTGACTTGTTGAGTGTCCGCACTGCCGACGGCGTTGATTTGCTCCCGCGCGGCGAGTTCATCCATCCCGATGATGACAACGCCGACGATCGTACCGTATGGCGGGTTGTGCTGCCGCAGCCCGTCCCGGCCGGCGGCGGCGTTGAGCTTGACATCGAATTTGTCGCCAAGCTGCCGCGCGTCTTTGCTCGAACCGGCTACTACGGCGATTTCTTTATGGTCGCGCAGTGGTTTCCCAAGCTGGGCGTCTATGAGCCAGCCGGCATGCGCCGCCGCGCCGAGTCGGGCTGGAACTGTCACCAGTTTCATGCGACGACGGAGTTTTACGCCGATTTCGGCGAGTATGACGTGACGCTTGACGTGCCGAGCCGTTTCAAAGTGGGCGCAACGGGCGTGGAGCGCGAACGCCGCGACCTCGGCGACGGGCGGACGCGCTACCGATTTACGCAGGCGGACGTACACGATTTCGCTTGGACGTGTTCGCCGGATTTTCTCGTTTCGGAAGAACGTTTTGAAGCCGAAGGATTGCCGCCGGTCAGGCTCATTCTGCTGCTTCAACCGGAACACGCCGAGCAGCGCGACCGGCACTTTCGGGCGGCGCGCATAGCGCTTGAAGCCTACGGGCGGCAGATCGGCCCTTACCCGTACGAAACATTGACCATCGTTGATCCGGCTTATGGCGCGGGCGGCGCAGGCGGGATGGAGTACCCAACGCTCATCACCGTCGGAACAAGCCGCCGTGCGCCTGATGATGACCTGCTGGGGCCGGAGGTTGTGCTGATTCACGAGTTCGGCCACCAGTACTGGTACGGTATGGTCGCCAGCAACGAGTTTGAGGAAGCTTGGCTTGACGAAGGCATCAACAGCTACTGCGAAGCCAATCTCATGGCGGCGTATTACCCCGAAAACACCGCTCTCTGGCTGCGCCTCGGTGGGCGGCCGCTCTGGCGGCTACCGGTGCGCGTTCCTGATTGGTCGTTTCAACGGGCACAGTTGTTTGTGATAGGCCCGCAAGGCATCACCACAGCCCCAATCATCACACCGGCCTGGAAGTTCCCCAATCCGGGACTTTACGGCTTCAACGCCTACGCGCGGCCGGCGCTCACGCTCAAAATGCTGGAAGGCTATGTCGGCGTGGAAACCATGCGGCGCATCCTGAAGACGTATTTCGAGCGGTGGCGCTTCAAGCATCCGACTTCGGACGATTTCTTTGCCGTCGCTTCGGAAGTCGCTGGTGAAGACCTGAAGTGGTTCTTTGATCAGTACTTTCGCGGGACAAAGATTCTCGACTACGCCGTAGCGTCGCTGGACGCCCGCGAAGCCGTCATTGTCCGCAAGGGCGAAGCCGTCATGCCGCATGACATCGAACTGCGCTTCGCCGACGGCTCTACGCGCCGTGAGCGGTGGGACGGACGGGAGGCGGAATACCGCCTGACGACCGACCGTGAACTGGTGTCCGTCGTGCTTGATCCCGACGACACCCTGCGGCTGGAGATGAACCCAGCCGACAATAGCCGCACCCGCCTGTCCAGCGGACGCGCTAATGCAAGTCTGTTCGTCCGCGCCCTAGCGCTCATGCAGTGGCTTCTGCACGGCGCGGTCAGTCTCATCTGAAACCTTTACCCACCGCCATGACCCCTCGCACCGCTTCGCTCACCCGCCGCACCAACGAGACCAACGTCGTCGTCACCCTTGGCTTGGATGGGACAGGCCTCGCCCGTGTCACGACCGGCATTGGCTTCTTCGATCACATGCTGGCGCAACTGGCTCGCCACAGCGACATAGACCTTGACATTCACTGCGATGGCGACCTCGACGTTGACGGCCACCACACCGTCGAGGATGTGGGCATCACGCTGGGACAAGCCCTCGCGCAGGCATTGGGCGACAAGGCCGGCATCGCCCGCTTCGGACACGCCTACGCGCCGATGGATGAAACGCTGGCGCGGGCGGTCGTGGACATTTCTGGCCGACCCTATTTGGTGTACGAAGTCGCCAACCCACGCGAACGCATCGGGAACTTCGCCGTCGAAATGGCCGAGCATTTCTGGCGGTCGTTCGCCTTTAGCGCGGGCGTCACACTTCACATCACCGTACTATACGGGCGCAACCAGCACCACATTCTGGAAGCGGCGTTCAAGGCGACGGCACGCGCGCTGGGCGCGGCGACCCGCCGCATTGCCGGCCGCAACGAAGTTCCCTCAACAAAGGGCGTTTTGTAAGCGTCTAGAGCAAAGTCAGCTGTAGCAGTGGTAGATACGGCAGTCCTGCGCCAGCCACGACGGTGTGTTCGCTAACCATGCACCAAAAATGCACTAACCCTCTAGCAGACGAATGGTTGCCCCCTGCCAGGCCGCCGTGAGAACACCGGACTCGCCGATGACCTGCATGTGGGTTTCCGTTTCCCTCGCATAGAGCGTAACGTCCTCAATCGCCCCAATCTCTCGCGGCGGGTGAGCAAAGTAACGGACGACTGCCTCCGCGCCATCCTCGCGCAGGGCCTGCGCTTCTTCCGATAAGGCGTCAGCAACAGCCTCCGGCACGTTCAGTCCCCGGATGGCTTCCTCATCCTGCACCAACGCCATGCTTCCGTCGGCGTCCACACTCCAAAGATAGGGGATATCAAGGAGGAAATGGAGGTGTTCAGGTTGAGCATAAACGCCTAAGATTCGGCAGCCAAAGATGTGCTTGACGACGTGTTCCTGATGCTTTGTGAGTTGGCGTATCTGCATCATTGAGAGCCTTATGACCGTTGAAAAGTTTTTCAAGGCGACATCCTACGCGCTGATTACCGGCGGCTTTCTGACACTCGCGCTGACGGGGCGCGTGGACGTTGTCACCTGCATCCTCTACGCAATGGCACTGGCGGCAAGCTGGTTCGCCGACCGGCCTGGTTTCCGCCTGCAAATCAGTGAGCGCGTCGCCAACTGGTGTGTGCTGATCTATCTGCCCTTTGCCTACCTGGATTTTCGTTACCTCAGCAGTTCGTGGATTGCGCCGCTGGTTCACTTTGTTCTCTTTGTTTCTGTTTTCAAGCTCTTTCAGGTCAAGCGCGACCGCGACTGGGTATTTCTTTACCTGCTGGCGGTTTTTGAAATGCTGTTGGCCGCCGGTCTCACCATTGACGCGCTATTTCTTGTTTTGCTCGGCGGCTTCACCTTGACGGGATTGGCGGCGCTTCAGGCGTTTGAGATCGTGCGGACGCGCCGCGCCGCGCGGCCGGCCATGCGCACTGTCACCTTTTCGTACGACGGACAACGCCTGCGCGCTGCGGAGCGCCCTGTCCGCCACCTCGTCCTGCTGACGTTCGTCATGGCATTGCTTATCGGCGCTTTGAGCGCGCCGATGTTTTTCATTTTGCCGCGCTGGAACACCGGACTCTTAGCGCAGTCGTTTAGCGAAGACACCGCTATGACTGGCTTTTCCGACCTTTCGATTTCGCTTGGCTCGGTGGAAAGCATCAAGACCGACGACCGCACCGCCTTTCGCGTCCGAGTTGACGGGCCGCTGCCGCCGAACCGACACTGGCGCGGCATGGTTATGACGCATTTTGACGGACACGAATGGACGCGGCCGGAGGCCGAGCGGCGGTTCGCCGTCGAACAGCGCGACGGACGCTACATTTTGGACGAGCGTCGTCCCGGACCGCTTGTGACGCAGACCGTGTACGTCGAACCGATGCCAACCGGCGCATTATTTCACTGTGGCGAGCCGTGGTTTGCGTACAACCTGCGTGGGCTGGCGCGCGACGCAACCGGAACGTTTTACCGAGCGGAACGTGGGGTGCGCCTTAGCTACACCGTCGCCGCTAGCCTTGTTGACACGCCGGAAGAAACCCTGCGTCGGGACCCGCTCAAGTATGACGAGCCGACCCGCGCGATGTTCTTACAACTTCCTGCTGATTTTGACCCGCGCATTACCCAGTTGGCGCGTGAAGTGACGGCCGAAGCGACCAACGGCTATGACCGGGCGCGCGCCATCGAGCGGCATCTCAAAACACGCTGCTCCTACACGCTGGACTTACAGCGCGGTCGTGAGCCGGACCCGATTGTGGACTTTTTATTTGAGACCCGGCGTGGGCACTGCGAGTACTTTGCTTCAGCGATGGCGCTTATGTGCCGTTCGCTTGGTCTTGCGGCGCGCTTAGCTGGCGGCTACCACCTTGGCGAGTACAACGAGGTCAACCGGACCTACATTGTCCGGCAGGCCGACGCCCATGCTTGGGTTGAAGTGTATTTTCCGCAAACCGGAACGTGGGTGGAGTTTGACCCGACGCCGGCGGCGGCGAACACACGTACGAACACAACCGGCTGGTTCGCCTCGGTACGGCGCTACGTTGACGCCCTGCGGATGTTCTACATTGACTATGTGATTGCCTACGACGCCCAGCGTCAGCGTGCGTTGGCGCGCGACGCCGGCACCGCCGCTGCGCAATACCAGATCGTCGTCTGGCGATACGTCAATGACTTCCGCCGGAACTTTAGGGCCTGGATTGAAGCCTACAGCTACTGGCTCTATCAGGTCTCACAGGACGACCGGTTTCTATACAACGTCTTTGCCCTTACTTTGGCGTTTGGGATGGGGACGGCGGCGCTCGGCGGCTACTGGCTCTGGCGACGCCTTCGGCGCACGCCGCGCCTGCTTTTTGAGCGTTGGTGGCTACGTTGGCTGACGCCGTTCTTGCGGCGGATGCTGCGCCGCGACGAACGCGAGTCGGCGGTATTGTTTTACGACGAGATGGCGGCGCTATTGGCCCGTGCCGGTTATCGGCGTGCGCCGCACCAAACGCCGTTGGAATTCGCCGCTGCCGTCGGTTTTGAAGAGGTACTGACGATTACTCAGGCTTATAACCAAGCGCGGTACAGCGCGCGGCCGGAGGTGGACTCTAGACGCATTGACCGCGCTCTTCAATCGCTTCGGCGGCGCTTGCGCAGACGGTAGCCGGCTGGCGCGCCCTCGCAGGAAGGATGGCGACGTTCACTTAGGAAAGGGACTAGATGGCGGCGACGCGCTTCCCCGGCCCGAGGTGCAGACTCAAAATCGCCAGCGCCGCCGGCGTCACGCCGGGAATCCGCGCCGCTTGGCCAAGCGTCGTTGGACGAATGCGCGTCAGCTTTTCCGTCATTTCACGCGAGAGGCCCGGCAGACCGGCAAACTCAAAGTTCGGCGGGATAGCAATGTCCGCTGCTTTGGAAAGCTTCTTCGCCGTCATCTCGTGGTGACGGACATAGCCTTCGTATTTCAGGTCGTTGACCGCCACGCTCAACTCAGCCTCGTCAAAGTCGGTCACGCCGGCCCGCCGAAGCGCCGCCGCCAAATGCTCGGTTGTGATTTCAGGCCGCCGCGCCAGTACAGATAGGCGCTGCTTTTCCTTGATGACTGTCCCGGTCTCAGCCGCAAAAGCGTCGGCTTCGCTTGAATTCGGGGCAATCGCCACCGTTTCCAACAGCGTCCGACAGGACTGGATGCGCGCCTGTCGTTGCTGAAAGGCGTGAAACTCCTCATCGCTTACCAAACCGATGGCGTGACCCAGCGGCGTCAAGCGTTGATCGCCGTTATCAATCCGCAGCAGCAACCGCACTTCTGAGCGGGAAGTAAACATCCGGTAGGGTTCATCCACACCCTGCGTCGTCAGGTCGTCCACAAGGACGCCGATGTAGCTGGTTGCACGGTCAAGCACAACCGGCGGCAGCCCCTTGGCCGAACGGGCGGCGTTAATACCAGCCACCAAGCCCTGACAACCGGCCTCTTCGTAGCCAGTCGTCCCATTGATCTGCCCGGCGTGGAACAACCCCTTGATGCGCTTGGTTTCGAGCGTCGGTTTCAGTTCCGTTGGGTCTACCATGTCGTACTCAATGGCGTACCCCGGACGAATCAGCTGCGCTTGTTCGAGGCCCGGAATCGTCCGCACCATGCGCTCCTGCACGTCAATCGGCAGGCTGGTCGAAATGCCGTTGACATAGACCTCGTGCGTGTCAAAGCCCTCCGGTTCAAGGAAAACCTGGTGACGATCCTTGTCGGGGAACTTGACGACTTTATCCTCAATGGAAGGGCAGTAGCGCGGGCCGACCGACCGGATTTGCCCGCTGTACATTGGCGACTTATCAAGGTTTTCACGAATGATGCGGTGCGTCTCTTCGTTGGTGTACGTGATGTAGCACGAGAGCTGCCGCCGCGTGATGGCTTTGGTGGTAAACGAAAAGGGCGTCGGGTTGGGGTCGCCCGGTTGTTCCTCACACTTCGACCAATCAATGGTCTTGGCGTGCACGCGCGGCGGCGTACCGGTCTTGAGCCGTCCGACGCGGAACCCTAGGCGGCGGAAGCTTTCAGCCAGCAGGATTGAAGGCAATTCCCCGGCGCGCCCCGCCTGATAGGTGCGCGTCCCAATGTGGATGAGGCCGTTGAGGAACGTCCCGGTGCAAATCACAACGGACGCCGCCGCCAAGCGGCGGCCGTCCCACATTTCAACCCCTAGAACCCGGTCCTGTTCGACCATCAAATCAATGACTTCGCCCTGCCGCAAGTGCAGATTGTCAACCGTTTCGAGGAAACGACGCATTTCCGTGCGGTACAGTCCACGGTCAGCTTGAGCGCGCGGTGACTGTACCGCCGGGCCGCGACTACGGTTGAGCAGACGGAACTGCACGCCGGTGCGGTCAATAATTTTGCCCATTAGGCCGCCCAGTGCGTCCATCTCGCGGACAAGGTGGCCTTTGGCGATGCCGCCAATTGCCGGATTGCATGACATCTGGGCGACCAGATCGAGGTTGAGCGTAATCAGCGCCGTCCGGCAGCCCAGCTTAGCGGCGGCGTACGCTGCTTCGCATCCGGCATGACCAGCGCCGACGACCACCACATCAAAGACCTCGTTGAAACGGTACTCGCTCATAGCCGACGCAAAACCTCAAGCAAGGGGTCAGGTCGGGCAGTCTAGCGACAGGACGAGCGCGATGACAACCAGCCGAGGTGGCGCGCCGCCCGCTCTACGGTCGGGATGTCATTGCAGTGCGTGTCCGGCGCAAAGTAGGTTGGTGGCAGGCTGGGCGTATCAGTTACGCGGCCGACCTTCCGCGCCCCCGTTTTTCGGCCGATGTCCGATTGGAATCTACAAAGCCCGTGGTTGCTCTGGCTTGGGCTGCCGTTGTTCGCCGTCGCCGTCTGGTGGGCGGCGACCGTGGGGATTATCTTCGCCTGTGGTCGCCGGAGTTGGCGGCGGCCAGTGTTCGTGCTGTCTTCCTTGGCGGCGCTGGCGGCGACGGCGTTGATGCCCAGCGTTAGCTACATCACGACGCCGCTGGGCGCGGCGGCGGGATTTTTGCTGGGGATTGTCGCCTGGGGCTGGTTTGAGACAAGCTACTACACGGGCTATGTCGTCGGCTTAGACACGCCGCCCTGCGCTCCCAACTGCGGCGGATGGCGGCACTTCGTCCACGGCGTCAAGGCCAACCTCTTTCACGAACTCTCCATCTTCGCCGGCTTTGCACTGGTCTGGGCGGTGACGCCAGGACCAAATCAGGTCGCGCTGTGGACGTTTACCATCCATTGGTGGATGCACCAATCCGCCAAGCTCAACGTGTTTTTTGGCGTCCGCAACCTCAACGAGGAGTACTTGCCGGAGCATCTGCGTCGCATGACGCAGTTTTTCTCCAAACGCCCCATCAACTGGTTCTTTCCCTTCTCCGTCACCATTTCCACGGCCGTCGCACACTGGCTCTTTTACCGCGCCGTCCAAGCAACCGACGCCTTCACCGTCGCCGCCAACGGCTTGGCGTGTACGCTGATGGCGCTGGCGATTCTCGAACACTGGTGGTTGATTCTGCCGCAGCCGGTCGGCGTCTGGGCATGGGGCCTGCTTTCGCGGCGTACGCCAGAAGTCAAGCCGACGGTGGATGTCATCGGCGGCTTTCTCGGCGCCGGCAAAACCACGCTGCTGCGGAATCTCATCCCACAGCTTGACGCTAAAACCATCGTCCTCGTCAACGAATTCGCTGATGTCGGCTTGGACGGCGCACGGTTACGCGAAGCCAAAAGCGACGCTGACGCGACGCCGGTGGTTGAAATGGCCGGCGGGTGTCTATGCTGCACGCTCTCGCGCAACGTCGCAGCGACGCTGGCCCAACTCATCCGTGACTACGCCCCGGAGCGGATTTTGATTGAGCCGTCCGGCGCAGCGGCCCTCGGCGACTTGCTGGGCACGCTGCATCAGCCCGGTTGTCGTGAACTGCTCGGCCCTATCCGCGTCGTCGCGGTGGTGGACGGCAAGCAATGGCTGACGGCCGACCGCGCCGTACAAAGCGCCATTGAAGCCTACGTTGAGGCCGCCGCGACGGTCATCGTCAACAAGTGCGACAGCCTATCGCAGGCTGAACTGGAACGCATTACCGACCGGATCGCCCGCTGCAATCCGACGGCGCGCATGCTTTACACAAGCTTTGGGCGGATTAGCCTGCGCGACCTGAGCGACACGCAGGAAGACGCCTGTCTGGGAGACACATTCGCCCCACGCATTGCGTTTGAGCAGCGCGCGGAAACCTTCGCCGAGACCTTTGACGCCGCCGCTCTCCAACAAGTGTTTGAGGACATCGCCGCCGGACGCTTCGGCGAGGTCGCCCGCGCCAAAGGTGTCTTTAGGACGGCCGGCGGCTGGTTACGCTTGGAATATGCCGGGCGGTCGTTCAACCTCAATCCTTGCGCGGCCGCGCCGGAAAGCTCGCTGGTCGTCATTGGTCGGGAACTAAGTCCAAATCTGATGGCAAATCTGATGGCGGCTGTTCGTACGGCGGTTATTGCGTCACCGGCGGGAGGCTTGGCGTCCGCCGTCGCGTCAGCCGAGGCGCATCGTTACTTGCCGACGACGGTCGGCTAGAGGCGGTTTCCGAGGAGGTAATCGCGCCATGCCCCGGCGTGGGCGGCCGGCGGCGGGGACTGCAACGGTCCAGCCTGCGTAGCGGGGAACGCTCCGCCTCGCCGCTGGAGAGGGCGAAAGCCGCTGCCTGCTTCGTGGGCTGTCTTACCTGACGGGCTGTGACGGTTTTTCACCGCCGCCGGTAGATTTCTTGAAAAGCACACTAGCGCCTGACCCAACGATGAAGGAACAACCTGCGGAAAGCGGTGTATTCCGCTTATCGAGGGTCGGCCGATGATGGGCGGCTGTTCAAAACACCGCCTCGCCGACCTAAGACGAGCCAAACCGCCGTGCCACGTAGTTGTTTAGAATCTCAATGAACGCCGGTACGATTTGGTCACCCTCCAACGTGGCGACCTTGACGCCGTCCACAAAAACCGGGGCCTTCGGATCTTCCCCCGTACCGGGGAGTGAAATGCCGAGATCGGCATGCTTGGATTCGCCGGGGCCGTTGACGATGCAGCCCATAACCGCCACCTTGAGCGCCTCGACGCCCGGATAGCGTGTCTTCCAGACCGGCATCTGCTCACGGAGGTACGTTTGGATGTCCTGCGCCATTTCTTGAAACAACGTACTTGTCGTGCGCCCACAGCCCGGACAGGCCGTCACCAACGGCGTAAAGCTGCGAATCCCCATCACTTGCAGGATGGTCTGCGCCACCCGGACCTCTTCGGTACGGTCCCCACCGGGGGTTGGCGTCAAGGAAACCCGAATGGTGTCGCCGATGCCTTCCTGTAGGAGCAGCCCAATGCCGATGGCGCTGGCGACAATTCCCTTCACGCCCATTCCCGCCTCGGTCAAGCCCACATGGAGCGGATAGTCACAGCGCGCCGCAATCGCCCGATAGACCGCAACCAAGTCCTGCACTTCCGAGACTTTGGTGCTGATGATGATGCGGTCATGGGGCAACCCAATGTCTTCCGCCATCTGCGCCGACTCCAAGGCGCTGGCGCACATCGCCTCCAACATCACCTCGCGCGCCGACAGCGGTGGGTCGCGCCGCGCATTTTCGTCCATCATCCGGGCCAGCATCGCCTGATCGAGCGATCCCCAGTTGACGCCGATCCGGACGGGCTTTTCGTACTGTATCGCCAACTGCACGATGGCCTTGAAGTTTTCGTCGTGCTTTTTGCCAAAGCCGACATTGCCGGGGTTGATGCGATATTTCGCCAGCAACCGCGCCGTTTCGGGAAAGTCACGCAGCAAGGTGTGTCCGTTGTAGTGAAAGTCGCCTACCAGCGGAACATTGACGCCGCGCGCCTGCAAACCGCGGACGATGTCCGGGACGGCCGCCGCCGCCGCACGGTCATTGACGGTGATACGGACAATTTCCGAGCCGGCGGCATGCAGGGCGGCGACTTGCTCAATCGTAGCGGCGACATCGGCCGTATCGGTGTTGGTCATCGACTGTACAACCACTGGCGCGCCACCGCCGATGATGACGCCGCCGACATTGACCGGGACGGAACGACGACGAGGAGATAGAGCCATACGTTGATACCCGCTTTGTGACTAGCTCGCTGGGATGCCAAAGGTTTTAGTTTTTCTTCCGGCCGGGCTTGGGACGAACGATTTCCTTCGCCGTCGTCCGAATGTACTCAGCGCTGGCCTGCGCGGATTGCTTGATGTTTGGATCAGTCGCCTTAGCGGCCACCATTTCAAACAGCGCAATCGCTTCCCCGGCTTTGTTCGGATTCAGTAGTTCCGGGTCCGACGACAGCAGCGACATCGCCAAACCGTTCATTGCCGCAATGTTGTTCCCGTCCTCCTGAAGGACGGCCCGGTAAAACTCATCGGCCTGATTGAACTTCCCGGCGAACCGGTATGAATCCCCTGCCTTGACCTTCATTTCGTGGCGTTTCTTCGGGTCGGTTTGGAGGTCAGCGAGTTCACTGTAGAACTTTCCGGCCTTCTCGCCGGCTTCCGCATCGGCATAAAGTTCAGCCAAAAAACGATAGGCTTCCGCCGCCTTGCTGCGGTAAACGGGGTCACGCTTTTCAGGGGGCTGGGCGTCGTTGATGGCGACCGCCCGTGCCGCCGCCTCAGCCGACTCCTGAAACGCCTTCCGCGCTTCGTCGCGCTGCTTGGCATTGTACTTTCTGACGGCGATTTCGAGCATCGCCGAGGCAAGGTTACCCAGGAAGCCCGGTTGATTTTCGTCCAGCGCCAGCGCCTTGCGGTACTCGCTTGCCGCCGTTTCAAAGTCCTTGCGGTTGAAAGCCGCGTTACCCGAATCCATCAGAGCGCGCAATTGCTCGTTGATGGTACGGGCACGCTCATTTTCCTTCTCAATGCGTTCACGTTCGGTCTTGAGCTTGGCCGCCGCCGCCTTTTCCTCGGCAGTCGGTTGAGGTGGCGTGGTTGGCGCAACAGGAATCGCCACGGGGGTTCCACCACCCTTGGCTTCTTCCAGCAGTTGGGCGTCCGGTGGGAGCGTCCCGTCGCCCGGCGTGATGGTGATGTCAATGACGACCGGCTCGGTGCTGGTGATGCGCACCGGCGGTTTGACCTGATACTTCAACCCCGGTCCGTGGGCGACGACAACGTACGTCCCAAACGCTTGGACTGTGTAAAAGTAGCCGCCTTTCTTATCCGTCTTGGTCGTCAGCCGCCCCTTGATGTCCTGCCGCAGGATGAGAATCTCCACCCCCGGTTTCGGCTCCGGCTTGGCGTCCGGCGACGCTTGATAGAAGACCGTGCCGCGAATGGCGCCGTTTTGCGCCCAAACCCCATGACCGCTCACGCCTAACACGAGCGCCGCGCCAACCAAACGACAACCTGTGTACAGAAGTCGCTTCATGTAACGCCGCATTGAAACCCCTCCCTGCCGCCGCAGCCGACGCCGTAGGCGCTCAAGCCGGGCGTACGAAAAGCGTCCGAAGCCACCGCCCAACCCACTGGGCGATGAGTTCCGGCCAGTTGATGGTGTTGTTTGCCATCATCATCTTACGGACGCCCCGCTGCACCGCCGGTGAAGCGTCCGCCATGATGTTCCAACCGGGCTTGAAGCAAGTGCCCAGTCCCTCCAGCATGGAAACAACGCGAAAAACGTAAACCATTTCCTTCGGCATCCGCAGCGGGACGTACCCGAACGCATCCCGCATGTAGCGTCCGATGGCCTCAATCCGCTCCGCCGTTGGCATATCGCGCAGATAGAGTTCCCGAAACTTCTCGCCGACTCGCAGTGCAATCGTCCGGTCAGCCGCCGGGTCCACCACGCCCATCCGGTAGAGTTCATCTACAATTGCCGGTACGTCGCCGCGCAGGCCGTCTAGCGTCATCTTGAGCAGGCTGTCCCGGATGCGTGCCGACAGTGTCCGCACAATGCCGAAGTCATACAAAATGATGCGTCCGCGTTCGTCCACGGCGATGTTGCCCGGATGCGGATCGGCGTGATAGACGCCGTGAACCAAAATCATCTCCAGATAGACTTCCACCAAGCGCTCAACGATCTGCAGCGGCTCAAAGCCAGCGGCGCGCAGCGCTTCGCCATCGCTGATCTTGATGCCGGGGCGGTATTCCAAGACTAGGACCTCAGGACGACACAACTCGCCGATGACCTGCGGGACGACAACCAGTGGGTTGTCCGCCAACAACGCCCCCAAACGCTCCGCATTGGCGCGTTCAAAGACAAAATCCATCTCCTCGCGCAGTCCGGCGTTGACTTCCGTCACGATTTGCGAAAACAGGCGCGTCAGAACGTGGACATCCGAGTTTTCCTGTCGAAAGCGCACCAACTGTTCGTCAAGGAATCGCAACAGCGCCGTCACAATGCGGAAGTCTGTGGCGAGTTGATGTTGAATACCGGGTCGGATGAGCTTAACGACCACCGGCTGACCAGCGTACCGTGCGCGGTGTACCTGCCCAATGCTGGCGGTGGCGATGGGCGTCGGCTCGAAATCTTCAAATACGTCCTCCAGCGGACAGCCATAGGTCGCCTCTAACGCCGCCCGCACCTCGCCGAACGTCAACGGCGTCAGATTGTCCTGTAGTTGACGGAGTTGCTCGAGATAGGGCTTCGGCAGCAGGTCGCCGCGTGTACTGACGACTTGACCGACTTTGATGAAGCTGACGCCAAGCCGCTCAATTTCGGCGCGGATACGCCGCGCCCGCTCGGCGTGCGTCGCTTCGGTCACGCGCCGCGCGCCGCCGAAAAAGAAAAACCGCCGACCGTCCCGCCAGTAACCCAAAATCAACGGTGTCGCCGCTCCGACAACCTGCGCCGCACGGCGCGCGACTTGGTAGCGTCCGGCCATCGTACGGTGAACCGACGCGGAGGCGGCGCGTTCCGGGCGGGGGACGTTGATGGTAGGACCTTGGAGCGTCACGTCAGATATCGGCGAATGTTGGAAAGTACGGTTGGATGCGCACTTAGTGCGGATTCCTCAGGACTTCCGGCGAGAGGATAGTACGAAAGCAAGCGAAGCGTGACAAGCAAGGGCCGAATCCCCTGTGTTCGACCCCGCCCAGCGCTGAACCCGGACAAACCAGACGACGCGCTTGCAACCTAGGGAACTTTTCTCCACGATGCGGCGTCTGGACGGACGCTTGATGGACGACGCTTTTGCCTATGCCCGACCAACGCCCATCTCATGACCTACCTCCGACCTCCGACCCGTCCGTCTCCGTGCCTTCCCTGCGGACATACATCCTGCACGGCTTCATTTACGCCACGCCGCACACGCTCGACTTTGAGGGGCAACCTTCGTTTTGGGTGCGGCACGGTTTCAAGTTGGGGCTGGCGTTGGCGCTGGCGCTGCACTTGCCGTTCTGGGGGTATCAAATCTACCGGACGTTCATCGTGCCGTTTGACGTGGATGTCGTCGAAAGCGAGTATGACGTGGACTGGGTGACGCTTACCGATCCACGCTACAAACCGCTGCCGAATCCCGAAGGACTAGTTGCTCCGGATGCACCGATCAAGGACGCGGTGGCGGATGCCGCCCGTCGCCGCGCCGAAGAAGAAGCTCGCCGCCGCAAACGTGAAGAAGAGGCGCGTCGTCGCGCTGAAGCTGAACGTCGGCGGCGCGAACAGGCGCGTGAGGCGGAGGAGCAGGTGCAGCGGCATCGGCGAGATGACTCAACCCGAGATGAACCGAACGCCGCCGTCAATCGTCCGCTGGGTTTCGGCAAGGTGGATGTCGGCCCAATCAAAGCCGTTGTCACCAAGCTGTATGCGCTCAGTGAGTCGGGCGAACTTAACCTTGAGCAAGAGACCTTTGTCATCACGCTGGCTTTCCGCGTCGAGCCGAGCGGGCGCCTGTCCAACATTCGGATTATGCGGTCGTCGGGTATTGACGCCGTAGACGAGGCGGCGCTCACCATTGCGCGCGCTGTCAGCGCCTCGCAGGCGCTGGGGCCGCTACATATTCTGACTTCGACAACGCTGACGCTGGACGTCGGGCCGCAGTTTATGACGCTGCGCATCGGTGGGTTTGCCGCCTCGCCACTCGAAGCCACCGCCCTGCAAAAGCTCATCAACAGCGGACTAGCGCTAGTACCGCGCAAGCCCGAAACGACGGCTTTCCTCAACAATACCAGCATTAAGGCTGACGGCAAGCGTCTGACGGCGACCGTTCAGATGACGCGCAGCCAACTCAACGCTCTTTTGAAGCAAAACTTCAAACGGGGGTAATTTCCGAGGAGAAGGCTTTTGTTTACAAGGCTGAACGAATCGCTGCTTTTCCAGCAAAAAGTTCTCCTTCTAGGCAGGTTCTCAGTCGTCCGTTGCTTCATTTATCAACCTGTCCTAGACTGAACCCAAGTCAGAGGCGTTGGTTGCCGACGCTGTCCGCCCGCCGAATGTTCCCTCAGAGCCGTAGGCGGGCGCTGGAAAGTCTCAAGGACCGCTTGACTCGTCTCTACTCGTCAAGGCTTTCGGGGGATCTGTCCGAACATCTGTAAGCAGCTATGGAACTTTTCAAGAACGTCCGCCGACAAGTCGCCAATCAGCTTGACCAAATGAAGCTGGCGCGTGAGATCGAGCAGCTTTCAAACGCCGTCCGCGACAACCCTGCCAATGTGGACGCACTCAAGCGGTTAGCCGAGGCGTATCAGGAAAGCGGCAACCTCGAAGCCGCCATTAGCCACTTTATGCGGCTGGCGGACGTTTATCGCAGCAGCAAGCAGTATGAGCTGGCGCTGGTGTTCTACCGCAAGGTGGAGCGCATGGTGGAACCGGCCCAGCGCGCCACCATTCTCAAAAACATCGTCAACATCTACTTTGAGACGCGACAGTTCGACCGGGCGTACGAATACTGCCGGCAGGTGATCAGCCTGTACTTGAGCGAGCAACAACCTGAAGCGGCGATGGGCTTCCTCAAAATGCTGCCCGGCTTTGGGGAAAAAGACGCCGATTACCGCAAAGAGCTGCGCGAAATGATTCAGGAGCGCAGCGAAAAGTGGATGCAGGGGGCGAAAGCCACTTGGGTCACGGAGGAGAATAGTAGCCGCGCTCAGAAAGACAAAGATCAGGAGGATTTCTCCGACCGGCTGGTTTTGCTGGTAGACGACGAGCCCCATGTTTTGATGATTCTGGAGAAAATCATCAAGCCGCTTGGTTGTCAGATTATGACGGCCAACAACGGGTTGGAGGCGCTGAACATCCTCAAACAGCACACCCCAGCGCTGATTATTTCCGACTTGATGATGCCCAAGATGGACGGCAGCCAGCTTTTCGCTGCCCTTCAGGACGACCCAAACCTCGCCAAAATTCCGTTTGTCTGCCTTTCCTCCCGCGCACAGGAAGACGAGAAGGTTTCCGCCCTCGAACTCGGCGTTGAGGATTACTGGGCCAAGCCTTTTAGCGTTCGGGAAATCCCGCTCAAGGTCAAGCGTATCCTCAAGCGGCAACCAGCGACGACGCGGGTCGGAGGACAACTCTCCCACACGAGCCTCACCGACATCCTCAATCAGATGGAACGCGAACGTAAAGAAGGCGTCGTCAAGATCGTCACGCCAAGTCAGGAGACCGGAACGATTTACTTCAAAGACGGCGCCGCCGTGGATGCGGAAAGCGGTTCTTTTACTGGCATCGCCGCCATCATCCACATGGTGCAGTGGTCGGAGGGAAGTTACGTCTTCACTCAGCAACCGGTGACGCGCCCGAACGTCATTAACATGCGGGCATCAGAGCTCATCTTGGAGGCGCTCCATCGCTACGATGAAGAGCAAGGTTTGATCGCCGCGCTGCCGCCACCCAGTACGCCAGCGACGCTGCCGCCGGGTTTCGATGCTTCGTGGCTTGCTGGTTTCCCCCCGGAGAAAGTTCGCCGTGTCATGGCGCTCATAGACGGCAAACGTACGGTTGGGCAATGCATCCAGCAAGCGCACCACGACATTGACCTGCTGCGGATATTTGCGGTGCTTTGGTCTCCCGGCAGCCGCGAACAAACTCCACCGCCAGCTTCGAATGCACCGCTTGTCCCCCCGCCCAGCGCCTCGCCGATTCCTCCGGCTTCCCTGCCCACCTCACCGTCCCTGCCGTCTTATCCGGCGACTGGGCCATTGCATTACCCGGCCGGTCAAGCCTACCCGACCAGCCAGCCCTATCCCGGCGGCGCGTATCCTCCGGCGGGCGGCAGTGCGCCCTTAGTGCCGCAAGCGCCTTACCTGCCACCCACGGCACCGCCTTACTCGGCGCAGACATTCCCGCCAGCATATCCGCCGGCTGGCTACGGGCAGGCCGGCTACGGACAAGGCAGCTATCCGCCGCCACCTCAACCGACCTATGCGCCGCCCGGCTACCAGCCGCCGTACACCGCCCCTTCAGCCTATGGAGCGACTCCGCCTCCGGGGCAACCGACCCTGCCACCGTTAATTCCGCCGGCTTATGATCCCGGCGTGCCAGCGGCCCCGTCGGGTTACACTGCTCCGCCGTCGTCACCGTCAGACCCACCGCCGCCTGCGTTTCAAGGTGAGTATCGGGTTACATTCACCGACCCGGCCAAGGAAGAAGCCCTTGCCAGACAACTTTATGATGCCGTCGTTGCAGCCAAGCGACAGTGCGGCGAGTCAATTCAGGATTTCACCTTTGCGCGTTTTCATCGCATCCTGTGCGACCAGTCGGCCAAAATCAAAAGCCAGCTCAACTGCACCCACATCTCATTTTCAGTTTCGGTTGACAACGGGCGTGTCAAGTTCATCGCCAAAGGGCTTTGATCACGGTCAGCTACGTCAACCACTCGCCTCGGAATGACCCGCCGCATCCTGATTGCCGACGATCACGTACCCACCCGCCGTGACCTGCAAGCCTTTTTTCAGCAACAGGGGTTTGAAGTGGTTGCGGTCGGCAACGGCGATTTGGCGGCCCGCCGCGCCGGTGAAATGCATCCTGACTTGGTGGTCCTCGACGTGTTGATGCCCGGAAAGACGGGCTATGAGGCCTGTCGTCACATCAAGCAGGTCCTCAAACTAGAGCTTCCGGTGCTGATGATTCACCACGACGGCGAACCGTTTGACCGAGACGAGGCGCTGCGTGTCGGCGCGGATGAAATCTTGGTCAAACCGCTTGATCCGTTCGCCCTTCTTGAAACCGTCAATGCACTCTGGCGCAAGTATGGACGTCCGCCAATCGGTTTTGAGTCGGGCGATTTCGTCCAAGAGGTTCGGGAGGAAGACGTTGAGGCGGTCTTTGGCGGCGAGCCACCTGCTGAGTCACCGCACACGGATGAAGCGTCGTTCCCTATCGCCGAAGCCCCTCTGCAAGCTGTTGAAGCGTCGCCGGACGTAGTCGCGTCAGAAGCGGTTGACGGCGATGCGCCAACACCGGCGCATTCTTTAGAGGAAGCCAACGCCTTACCTTCCCCCCCGTCGGCATTGTCACCAGCGGTGATGGAGACGCCCCAGGAAACAGCGCCGCCTGCGCCAACCACACCGACGATGGAGTTGCCCGATCCATACTCGGTTGTCGCCAGGGGCGATTATGCGGCGTACTTCAGTGAAACGCCTTTCGACCAGATGGCGACAAGCGACGCCGTTTCCACGGCAGCGACGGCGATGCCGGAAACCACTCCGACACAGGCAACCACTCCTTCGGAGACCGTCACGAGCCAGGCGACTCCCTTTACCGATCCCTACCCTTCAACCAACTTCTTTGCGCCGATTCCGACGCAAATGACAACGGATGTCAGCTTTAGTCTGCCGGAGCGCATTACGGCTGAACTTCCACCTCCAGACCCGGCGGCTGGGCTTAGCATCCGATTCGACACTAGCAATGCGGCGGTGCACATCGGCGGGCTGTACGAAGTGACCGAAGTCGAACTGCCAGAAAACAACACACAGGAGATTCCACTCACGCCGGAAGCGACGGCGGCGATGGACGTTTCAGCAGCCTCTTCGGAAACGTTCGATGAGGCGGATGTCTCAAGCGATGGGGTTTTAGAGGAAGTGGCGTTGCTTCAGGAAACCGGCACCGACATTCTGGCCAGCGCAGTCATTGTCGCCGTTACGCCGCCGACTGAAAGCGTCCCAGTGGTCGTGGCGGAAATGACTTGCCCACACTGCGGCGGGCGGGTCCTCGAAAGCGACATCATCTGCCCGCACTGCGGTGAAATGCTCTAAGCTCCCAATACGCGCTCAGCCTTCGACAAGAGCAGTCCTCAAAAGGATATAAAACCATAGACCGCTTGGTGGGCCGCGGCAGCACTTCAAGAAGCGCACACAGCATCTTACTGGCTAAGTTGGATGTACCTGGCTGCCGGTCGTTCCCGCCTGCCAACAGCGAGTAGGATTGTGTCGCCTAATTTGCGGGGTTGTGGGGTAAGAAACGTCAAGGGTTAGGGGCCGCCAAGACTTTGAGCCGCCCGAATGTAACAAGCCTCCATTTTCGGCTCTAAACGAAATCCCGCCGTGCAACTACTCAAAAAGGCTGTCCACAAAAGCTTCTGGTGAAAACACCGTTAAGTCGTCGAGTTGTTCTCCTGTGCCGACGTACCGAATGGGCAGACCCAGTTCACGCGCAATGGCGACGACGATGCCGCCTTTGGCCGTCCCGTCCAGCTTGGTTAGCACCAAACCCGTCACCGGTACGGTTTTAGCAAATTGCCGAGCTTGCTCCAGCCCGTTTTGTCCGGTGGCGGCGTCCATCACCAGCAGCACTTCATGGGGGGCCTGCGGCACTTCACGGCGGGCGATGCGAGACATTTTTTCCAACTCATTCATTAGGTTGACCTTGTTGTGCAAGCGCCCGGCGGTGTCCACAATCACCACATCGGCGTCGCGTGATTTAGCAGCCTGGAGGGCGTCGTACACCACTGCCGCCGGGTCTGTGCCGGGCTTCTGACGAATGACCGGGATGCCGACCCGCTCCGCCCAAATAGTCAACTGGTCGGCCGCCGCCGCCCGGAACGTGTCCGCTGCGCAGACAATGACTTCGTTTCCTTCACGCTTAATGAGGTTGGCCAACTTGGCGATGGTCGTTGTCTTGCCGACGCCGTTGACGCCCACCACCATCATGACGTACGGACGAATGTCCAGCGGTAGGTCGGCTTCCGAGTGTACGGCGCGGCCGGATACGGACCTCACCGGCGCGCGCAACAACGCTAGCAACTCCTGCCGCAGTGCCCGTTTAAGTTCCTCCGTATCGTTGAGGAGTTTGCGATCTACCTGCGTCCGAATCTTCTCGACCAACTCCATCGTTGTGCGGACGCCAATATCAGCCCCGATAAGGATTTCCTCTAGTTCTTCCAACACCTCCGGGCTGATGACCTTCTTGCCGTGAATCAGTGTATCCAGCCGTCCGACGAGCTGCTGCCGCGTCCGCCGGACGGCGTTTTTCATCCGCAGGAGAAATGTCGCCTTGGGGGGCTCTTCCACCAGCGGTGTAGGCGGCGCGGCAAGAGACGCCGCCGGTTCAGCGACCGGCGGTGCCGGTTCAGAAACCGTAGGCTCTACTGGTTGGGTTCGCCCAAACCAACGCGACAAAAAGCCCCGTTTCTCCGTCTCCGGCGACGTTTTTGCTGGCGGTGATTGCTCAGCCAACGGCAGCGGCGCAGTCGCTGGCGCGGATGGACTGACCGCCGCCACATCCGACAAGGTCGGTGGCGGTACCATCACTGGCTCAGCGACGACGGTTTGGGTAGCTTTGGACGGCGGACTTTCTAGAACCGGCGCGGGCGACGGCTCGGCCGGCTGCGGTTGCGCTACAGGAATCGGTTCGTTCCCAAAGAGCGTCGTCAGGCCGGCGCGTTCGGCGGGAGTTTCTTCCTTCTTGCGTCTCCAAAACAACATAGCGCTTTTGCGACGGCGGCGCAGTTTGCCGCCCGGCTGCGCCGCTACCGGTCATTTTCCGGTGTCTCAGAGCGAGGCGAGGTACGACGTGGTGGCTTAAGCGGCTCATCCATCACAAACGACGGTTTCTTGACCTTCGGCCGCGGCTGGGGCGATTCGTCTTGGTCGGACGCTTCGCGCCGCTGGGCGCGTTTGGCCGACGGTGCTTCATCTGTAGCGGTCTGGCCGGTGGTTTCTTCAATGAGCGTGCGGTCATGACGCGGTTTGGCCGGCTCTTCGTCGCGCGCCGCTTTCGTATGGCCCGTCGCCGCTTGCTTCGCCGACGCAGCTTCCGTGTCCTCCATCAGTGTCGCCACGCCGCTTTCCAGTTCCTTCCGCTCTTGCCGGTCATGTTCAGCTTGCAATTTTTCAATTTCAGGGTCAGGAGCCGGCGTTTTATCGAAGGTCTCTAGTGGCCGCCCGCGAAGATAAACCTTCATAAACTCAATCCACATCGGGAGAGCGGCTTGACTGCCGGTTTCGCCGCGCCCAAGCGTTCGTTTTTCACCCGGATAGCCGATCCAGACGCCGCAGGTCAGCGACGGGGTGTAGCCGATAAACCAAGCATCCGTCCAATCGTTGACCGTTCCGGTTTTGCCACCCAGTTGGCGTTTGTCAAGGTCGCCGTCGGTTACGGTGCGGATTTTTGCGGCCGTCCCACCGTCAACGACGCCGCGCATCATATCTACCATTTGGGCCGCCACATACTCTGACAAGACGCGCGTTTCACGTTCGGTTTCATCCCGATCAAAGTCAAAAACCGTTCGGCCGTCATAGTCGAGAATGCGCCGGATCAGATGCGGCTTGGCGCGTTTCCCATGGTTGGGAAACACCGAATACGCAGACACCATTTCAATTAGCGGCACTTCAGTCGCGCCCAATGCGGACGGCAGGTAGGGCGCCATGGGGTTGGTGATCCCAAATCGGCGCACCATCTCTGCGCCGCGCCGAATGCCGATGCTAGCCAGCAGACGTACGGCGGGGATGTTCCGCGATTTGGCCAGCGCCGTACGCAGTGAAATCGAGCCAGTATAGCCGCCGTCGTAGTTGCGCGGCGACCAGTTCCCCGACTGGAAGGGCGTGTCGGACACCAGATCGTCGGGCGTCCAGCCGTTCTCAATCGCCGCCGCGTAGATAAACGGCTTAAAGCATGAGCCGGTCTGCCGGTTTGCCTGCGTGGCGTTGTTGAACTTCGACTGTGAAAAGTCATAGCCACCGACCATGACCTTGATTTCGCCAGTTTGGGCGTTGAGGCACAGCATCGCCCCAGCAACGGACGGCAGGTGACACAATTCCACTTGCAGCGTTCCGTCACCGGCCGTCGTCTCCGGCGTCGGCTTTCCCCCATCACGCCGCCCTTTACGGCTGGTCGGCGGCGGCGCGGTCGCAGCAGTAGCTTCCACCGCCGGTGCAAAGGCGTCATTGCGCGGCGCTCCACTCTTGATAAGAAACATCGGCAGGTCGCCTTCACGCAGCGGGCGATCGGGCGGAAATGTTACCGTCGCGCGGTATTTCCCAAACGACACTTCCGCCGTCCGCCCACTGACGCGCGTCACCAGCCCATGGAGATACATCCCGTTGAACGGCTCATAGGCCCACTCCGGATGGCGGTAGGCGGACAAGTCCTTGCCCTTGAGTTCCTCCAAAACGTTTGGGATGGGGGCGTCTCCCCGAGGGCCGCCATGGCGCTCTTCGTACCGGTGCAGTCCCCACCGAACGGCGTTGACCGCCTGAATCTGCGCGGGCGCATCAATCGTTGTGATGACTTGCAGTCCGCCGGTATGTGTTCCGCGCGTCCCAAAGCGACTTTCCAGTTCGCGACGCACTTCTTCGACGATGTAGGCAAACGGGCCGCTCGTGTTGAGTTCGCGCGCCGAGGTGACATTGAGCTTCAGGTCGGTCGCCTTGGCGGCTTCGGCTTCGGCCGGCGTGATGTAGCCCGCTTCGAGCATGTTCGTAATGACCAGATTCCGCCGACGTTTGGCTTCCTGCGGCTTGAGAATCGGCGAGTAGCTGGACGGAGCTTTGGGAATCGCCGCCAGCAGCGCGCACTCCTCAATCGTGCAGTCCTTGACTGACTTGCCGAAGTAGTACTGTGCGCCGGCCTCGACGCCGTACGCGCCGCCGCCCAGATTGATCTGGTTGCAGTACAGCTCCATGATTTGCTCCTTGCTGTACTGCCGCTCGATTTGCAGCGCAAGGATGGCTTCCCGCACTTTGCGCTCAAGGGTGCGTTCCGGCGACAGGAACAGAATTTTCGTCAACTGCTGGGTTAGGGTTGAACCGCCTTCTACGGTGCGGCCGGCTAGGAAATTTTTCCACGCGGCGCGCGCCAGCCCAATCGGGTCCACACCCCAGTGGTGCTCGAAGCGTACGTCCTCAATTGCCATAATCGCCTGCCGCATGCGCAGGGGGATGTCCTCGTAGGCGAGCGGCACACGGCGTTCAAGGGCGAACTCACCAATTACGGTACGGCCGTCTTCGGCGTACACGCGCGTTACCACGCTGGGCTGAAAATCGGCCAGCGCCGCCACTTGGCGGTGGTCGTCTGTCGTGGCGAACCATTGTAGGAACAGCCACATGCTTAGCGATCCGGCGGCGGCGGCGGCCAGCAGCGACAACGGGAGAAACAACCGGCGACGCCACACCGACGGTAGCGCTGCGACGGACGCAGTCAGCGCTTCATCCAGGTAAGACAACTTGAGAACGTTTGACATAGAGCGGCTACCGTTCCCACAACCGAGGGAACGCTCCTGTGGGGCGGATTATTCGCCGACTTTTTACATTGTGCAATCTGCGCCGCACGGCCGGGTTTGTTGGCGAAGGCGTGTGGGAGTCGAACCCACCCATCCGTATCTCCATACGGACGCACCGGATTTGAAGTCCGTGACGGCCACCCGACCGCATGCGCCTCCAACCCTTCTCAGAAGCTCGACCCCAAAAAGACCGGCAAAGACGCAGCCCGTGCCGGTAGTTCTAGCCTAGTTCCGGCTACAACAGTTTGGCGGCGACGACGCCGCGTTCGGTGGCGGCAATGACCAACCCACCAGCTAAGTGCAACGCTGAAAAGACGCGCTCCGACGCCAGCCGCCGTCGCGCGATAATCCGCCCGTCCACGCTGCTCACAATTGTAATCTCATCATCGTCGAGCGCCGCCACCGCCACGCTGTCCTCTGTCAAGCGCACCGGTGGCGTCGCCAGCCGTCCAGCCATCTGCTGCCGCCACAGCATAACGCCGGTCCGCCCGGCGAAGGCATAGAGAAAGTTATCATACGAAGCGATGAGCACACGTTCCCGATCAATCAGCGGCGGCGCGGCGACCGTTCCGCCAACACGCCGCCGCCAACGGATGCGGCCGTCGGCACGGCGTATGGCGACCACTTCTCCCTGCGCCGTACCACAGTACACCTGTTCGGCGTCGCCGGTCGCCGGCCCAGGTGCGCCACCTAAGGTGCATCCCCACTGCCGTCCGCCATCGGCTGCACGCAGCCGCCAAAGCGCACCAGACCTTGTTCCAACCAGAACGCCGTCGCCGTCACAGGTTAGGTGTTCTGTGAAGTCGCCGGTCACTTGCCACAGCAGAGAGAAATCATCCGGCCTGAACGCCGCTGCTTCCGTTGTCCCCAGCCGGGCGTACAACCGCACCCCATCACCGACCAACGGCGATGTGATGGGAGACGGCAGTTCTATTTCGCGCCGGACAACGCCAGTCGCTGCGTCGAGGAAGCGCACAATGCCGACCGGCCCAGTTACACCGTCCGCCACCGGGCGCGTTGCACAGGCAATGAGGCGCTCGCCCAACCGCGCCAACGCCCCCGTCGTTGCCACACCGGGCGCGGTTTCCCACAGACGCGCGCCGTCCCGTTGCACCAAGGCGACGACTTTCCCGCTGCGCAGCGGCACATACACGGCGGTTTCCGTCGCCAGCGGCTCCCGGCGTGCGCCGTCCGGATCAAGGTACAGCCACTCGGTCGGCAATGTGACCAGTGGCACCGACGCCCGTCCGTTGAGCACGGTCGTCACCCGAAGGCGCGGCCGCCGCTGCGCACCTGCTACGGACATTTCTGCCGCCAAGCCGGCCAGCCCGCAAATCAACTGGCGTCGGCTGCAATCAGTCATTTAGAAAGCTCCGTGGCGGCCACTGCCTTCCGCAAAGCGTTGCGCGCCGGCTTGGGTTTCACCAGAGGCGACAACCGCCATACCGCGCCGAAACTCGTTGTGGAGCGCTTGTTCCCAGGTGAGTTCAGCCTGTTCGTAGAGCGACAGGCGGTCGCTGCGCAGGCAAGTCTGCGGGAAGGCGGCGATGTCCCGCGCCAACGCCACCGCCGTTTCCAGCGCCGTTCCCGTCGGACAGAGGCGATTGACAAGACCTATCGCCAACGCTTCGTCGGCGCGCACCGGACGACCCGTCAAGATCAAGTCCATGGCCCGTCCAAAGCCAATCAATCGAGGAAGGCGCACCGTTCCGCCGTCAATGAGCGGGACGCCAAAGCGTCGGCAAAAGACGCCGAAGACGGCCGTCTCGGCGGCGACGCGCAGATCACACCAGAGCGCCAGCTCCAGTCCGCCGGCGACGGCATAGCCTTCAACAGCCGCAATAACGGGTTTGGACAGGCGGCGGCGAGTCGGTCCCATGGGAGCGACGCCAGTTTCGTGGAGGTTGACCCGTGCGCCGGCCGCAACGGCTTTGAGATCAGCTCCGGCGCAAAAATGTCCGCCGGCTCCAGTCAGGACGGCGACCGCGACGGCGTCATCCGCGTCGAAACGCGCAAACGCAGCGTCCAGAGCCGCCGCCGTCGCGTCATCCACCGCGTTGCGCGCCTCAGGTCGCTGGAGCGTTACGACGGCGACGTTCTCTTGTACCTCGTACGTGACGGTTTCCATGGGTGGTCGCTTCCGGGATGTGAACTATGAGACTTTGCGCAGAGCGACCGCCGGTTGCGCCGCGCCGACCGACAGCGGGACAACTGTGGTCGGCTTGGTCGCCGCAACGCGCTGGAGACGCGAGCGCGTATCCAGCCACTCGGCCGTCACGCGCCACGTCCGCTGCGCCTGCGAGCCAATGAGCATGCCCAAGTGCCCACCTTTTACAAAGCGAACTGTGACATCGTCGGTCGTCAGCTTTTTTGTGACGGCGGTGACAGCCGCCGGCGACACCAACCGGTCCTCCCGACTGGCGATGACCAGCACGGCGGCGCGGATGCGTTCGTACCGCACGCGGCGGCGACCAACGGTGAACTGATCGGTCATGAGTTCATTGCCAAGTACAAGGTTATGCCACAACTGTTTGAAGGCGGCTTCCGTCAGATTGACGTACTCCAGATAGCGGCCGCCGTCCGGGCGTGGCGTAGCGACGAAATCAGGGTCGCTCAAACCGCGCCAAAACTCCACCGGATGTCGCATGATGGCGTCAGGATGCAGTAGATGAAACGCCGCGTTGCAGACCGGAGCCGGAATGTAGCCGTAATGCGCGGCGAGCGCTTCCAACGGCTGACGCGAAACGCCGGCCAAAACGCGATGGAGTGTCATTGCTGAAAAATCGGTCGGCGTGCCAATGGTGACAAGATTGCGGATGCCAGCCTGTGGATGCAACGCCGCATAACAGTTGGCGAAAATTCCGCCCAGACAATAACCGACAAGCGAAAGCTCCTCGCACCCGGTCGCTTCCTTGACCAACCGCACGCCCTGATGGACGCGGTGCGCAATATATCGCCCCAGCGACAGCCGCCGGTCGCGCGCCTGCGGCTTGCCGTAGTCCAACAGAAAAACCTCGTAGCCTTGTTCAACCAGATAACGCGCCAGACTGCGTTTTGGGTGGAGTTCAAACACGTCGGCCGTGACCATCAGCGGCGGCACAAGCAAAATAGGCAGGCGACGGCGCGGCCGCCGTAGGGGAAGGTAACGCCGCAGTTTCAACGTCGGCGCATCTATGAGTAGTTCGTAGCGCAGTGGACGCGCAGCGGCGGCCGTCCGTCGCGGCCGGCCTTCAGCGTAGCCGTCTTCCTCAAGCGGGCCGGTCGGCGGGCCGAAAAAGGCTGTAAAAAGGCGTTCGGCAAGGAGCAGCGACATAACGGCGTTACAAACAAGACTTCAACGTTATGACAGCGGTCTACTTAAACCAAAGTACGCCTCAATCGGCAACTCCGGCGACGAAACGTTGGGCGTTGCCGCCGGAAACTGTTCATCTCTGGTGGCTGTCGCTAGACGGGCCAGCGACGGACGCCGATGCCGATCTGCTCAGCCGCGACGAACACTGTCGGGCGGAGCGATTGGCGCATTCCGAAGCGGCGCGTCGCTTTCGCCGGGGACGAGCGCACCTGCGCCGTGTTTTGGCAAGCTACCTCGGAACAGCGCCTCGGACGCTGCGGTTTGCCTACACACCGAACGGCAAGCCGTCCATTCAGGACGCGCCGCACTTGTCGTTCAGCTTGGCGCACAGCGGCGATATCGGGCTGCTCGCCGTGACCTACCGGCGGCGGCTTGGCGTGGATGTTGAGCTTTCCGACCGAACGGCGCGCTGGTTGGCTGTCGCGCGCCGGTGTCTGTCGGAAGACGCCTGGCGGCGGCTTCAGGCGCTGCCGGAAGCCGATCGTGTCCAAGCGGTGCAGCGCGGTTGGACGCGCCACGAAGCGCTCCTCAAAGCGAGCGGACAGGCTGCCCTGCGGCGGTTGCTGCGGTGGGAAACGCCTTGCACGGCGCATCCGGCTGCATTCACGATACAGGATCGGCACGGCGGCTCTTGGCTGGTCAAGGATGTTGTACGGGAGGGCGTGTGCGCGGCGCTGGCGGTCGAGCGGTGGTTGGACAGCACGCCTGAGATTGTCACCGCTGGCTGGTTGTGACTGCCCCACAACAACCTGGCGTTGCGCCGCCCACGGCGGCTTATGAACCCTCTTTACGCGCGCCTTAGCAACCTCATCGTCACACGGTTGGTGGTCGTTTCGACGCTGCTGGCGTTGGCCGTCGCCATGGCGCGTTCCGACAGTTCATGGGCGAACGCTAACATCAACCCCCAACCACTGGTCTGGCTGGCGGTCGCTGTTGGGGCGCTGTCGGTGGCGTATTTCACGTGGCTGCGAATGTCCGAACGCTATCTCCTTCAGGGATACGTCCAACTGCTGGGGGATGTGGTCGCCGTGACATGGCTGACCTACCAGATGCGCGATTCAGCCTTTCCACTTGCGCCGCTCTACTTGGTGATTGTGTTTGTGGCGGCGATGATTCTGCCGCGCATTGGAACCATCGCCGTCGGCGTCGCCTGTGCGCTGGCCTATGTCGGTTTGCTGGTCTCGTTCAAAGTCGGGCTGTTAGTGGGCGGCTATGCCATCGTTGAACAAAACGAGCGGTATTTCCAAAACAACCCGCTGCTGTACGTTATTGCGATTCTGGCGTTGACGGTGCTTGGCGGCCAGCTGGCCGAACGGCTGCGCCGCAGCGACGCCGAACTGGAAGCCGCCGCCCGCGACCTCGCCCAACTGCGCGCCTTCAATGAACGGATCGTGGAAAGCGTCAAAAGCGGGCTAGTGACGGTGGATCTAACGGGACGCATTATGACCTTCAATCGCGCCGCCGAGGAAATCACTGGCTACTGCGCCAGCCGTGTCCGGGGCAAACCGCTTCAGGAGGTGTTTGGTATGCTTCATCAGGCGTTCCCCGGAGAACCATCGCCGAACGCAAAAGACGATTTCCGCCGGTTTGAAACCGACTGTCGGGCGGCTGACGGACGCCTGCTGCGGTTGGGCTTCGCTGTCTCGCCGCTGACGAGCGAAGCCGGTGAGACAACCGGCTACGTTTTCTCCTTTCAGGATTTGACGGAAATCCTCAAGCTGGAAGAAGAAATCCGCCGCCAAGATCGGCTGGCTGCACTGGGCAAGATGGCCGCTGGCATCGCCCATGAAATCCGCAATCCGCTAGCCGCCATGCGTGGTTCGATCCAGCTCCTGCAATCGGAACTAAACCTTGACGAAGAACAAGCCAAGCTGATGCGGATTGTGCTCCGGGAATCAGACCGTCTCAACCGGACGATTGAGGATTTTCTCCGGTATGCCCGACCACGACCACTCCAACTGGCATCCGTCAACGTGGCCCGGCTCATCGGCGAGACAATTTCCCTATTGCAGCATAGCCCTGAAATACGCCCCGACCACGAAATCATCCTCGACGCCCCACCCGACCTGCCGCCGATTACGGCTGACGGCGACCAGATCAAGCAAGTCTTTTGGAATCTTGCGCGGAACGCTGTTCAGGCGATGCCACAGGGTGGTCGGCTCACTATCGCCATCCGTCCCACCGCCGAGTACGTCGAGATTCACCTCACCGACACCGGCACTGGTTTTCCGCCGGAAAACTTGGCGCGTCCGTTTGAGCCGTTTAACTCCAACCGGGAAGGCGGCACAGGGCTGGGGATGGCGATTGTTTATCAGATTGTTTCCGACCATGGCGGGCGAGTCAGGATTGGCAACCGTACCGATGGCGTTACCGGTGCCGAGGTGGTGGTGGCGCTTCCGTGGGAGGCCACAGCGCCGGCGTCCCCCCCTGAGACCGTCACAGATTCACGACTAAGCTTCCGGCGTACGCCGACTGGTGTTCCCACGCCAGCGACGCTCACATCAGGAGAGACCGTCGCGCCGGCGTCAACGCAGCAACCCACTTCAGACGGGGCAAAGTGACGTGTAGCGACTCACCAGCATGCCAGCGGCCCTCTCGAAAAACTCACGTTCAATGGGAGACAATAAGCGCCGACGCTCGATGCTTCCATCCTTCCTGCTTCCGCCGACGGAAGGTGGTATGTCCAAGCCGAGCTGGGGGATTTACTCCATCGCCGGCGTAAGGTCACCGCTGATTCGCTCCGTCTCCCGTTGGACCCCCAGCCCGTTTAGTAGAGAAGCGACACCGACATAGCCATAGCCAATGACAAAAATGGCAAGAAACGGTAGGACGCCCCAAATCTCACTGCGTACCGCGTAAGCAATCGCCAAGACAAAGTAGATCGCCATACTGATTTCAAGCGCCGGCAGCCAACCCATGTTCCGGCGGTATTTCTTTCGCTGCCAGTCTTGCGCCGGTGACGTTCCATCAATGGCGTACTTTGGCGTCCTCGCAAATCCGCTCTGAACGCCAAGCAGGGCCTCCAAGACGGCCTTGGCGTTGCTGATGGAGATACCGATGCCGATAGACATCGCTAAATAAATCATCAGTAAATCTTTCCAACGTCTTCCGTGCAGTTCTTTGAGCGATATGAGGTAGTATAACGTCACTGAGAACGTTGAAAGCAACATAAACGGCACATCCAGCAGCATCAGGTGAAAAAGTCCCTGATTGTACCGAACAATGAGAATCGGCAGATGAAGCAAGTGGAACAAAATCATCAATGGATAAATCAAGTTGCCTGACAAATGAAAGAAGGTTTCAATCTTAGCATGCAACGGCAAGTGCAAACCGCTTAGTCGCGGCAGAATCTTCATAGCAACCTGCGTATAGCCTTTCGCCCACCGGCGCTGCTGAACCTTGAAGGCATTGATGTCCACCGGAAGCTCAGCCGGCACATCTTCATCCAGAATATACACAAACTTCCAGCCCAGTAGTTGCGCGCGGTAGCTCAAATCCGTGTCCTCTGCCAGTGTATCCGCCTGCCAGCCACCCGACCATTCAATCGCTTCCCGCCGCCACATGCCGGCCGTACCGTTAAAGTTGAAAAAGCCGCCGCTGCGATGCCGCGCCGTGTGTTCGACAACGAAATGGCCGTCCAGCATGACGCTCTGAACGCGCGTCAGTAGGTTGTACTCAGCATTGAGGTGGCTCCACCGGAACTGAACGACGCCAACGCGGGGCTCTGTAAAGTAGTGGATCATCTTCCGAATGCAATCCGGCTTCGGTTGGAAATCCGCGTCAAAAATGAGGATGAATTGCCCCTTAGCGACCTTCAGTCCCTCACTTAGAGCGCCGGCTTTGAAGCCTTTCCGCTCCGTCCGGTGGAGGTAAACAATGTCAATTCCCTGCGCGGCGTAACGCTCGACGGCGGCCCTGGCAATAGCCTGCGTCTCATCGGTCGAGTCATCCAGAACTTGAATCTCCAGTTTATCCTTTGGGTAGTCTAATGCGACGCAAGCTGCCAGCAGACGCTCGACGACATACATCTCATTGAACAAGGGCAACTGAACCGTCACACGTGGTAGATTTGCTTCGTCAAAATATGCTTTCGGTTGTGGACGAAAGCGACGGTACTTCAAAAAGAGGTAGGTGATCCTCAACCGATAAGCACCATAAACAGCTAGGATAAAGAGTAAGCCGAAGTACAGAAAAAAGATTATCCAGTCAAATGTGTCAGATGTGTAGAGATAACTAATGTTATTCGTTCGGGAAAATTTCTCTAGATCGGATATTCCCTGAACAATGGGAAGCCAGTTCTGAGGTTGCTCCAAAAAACGCAGAGAGGTTAGGTACATAAACACTGTCATTAGATGTTGTTCATTTGATGTTGTAGTTCTTAATCTTACTGTTGAGCGTCGTTGGGTTCAGCCCAAGGAGTTTCGCCGCCCGACTTTGATGATTGCGCGTCAGCTCAAGCGCCCGCCGAATCAGCTCAATCTCAAACTGCGCAACCACGTCATAGAAGTGAATGCCCTGTGAAATGTCGAGATGTGAAGGCAGCAAGCTACCCGGCGGCGTCGTTGCAGACCGCTTCGTTGGGGGGTTGAGAATCTCATCCCGCAGGCATTCCACCGTCAGTGAGTTGGTACGCGAGATAACCACCGCCCGCTCGATAACGTTCTCCAGCTCACGGACGTTACCGGGAAACGGATAGGCTTCGAGCAGAGCAAGCACCTCTGGGTCAATGTCTTCAGACATCTGGCGCTGGTTTTCAGCGTTGTACTTGCGGATGAAGTGTCGCGCCAGCGGCAAGATATCCTCTGGGCGTTCGCGCAGAGGTGGAATTTTGATCGTGATGACATTGAGGCGATAAAACAGGTCTTCCCGAAACTTACCTTCTTGGACAGCCTGTTTGAGGTCAAGGTTCGTTGCAGCGACGATGCGCGTGTCCACCCGGTGCGGTGTCGTCTCACCAAGTGGGATGAACTCGCGTTCCTGAATGACGCGCAGCAACTTGCCTTGGGTCTCGAAGGCGATGTTGCCGATTTCATCCAAAAACAACGTCCCGCCGTCGGCGATGTCAAACAGCCCTTTTTTGGCTGTGAACGCGCCAGTGAAGGCGCCGCGTGCATGGCCGAACAACTCGCTTTCCAACAGTTCTGTCGGAATGTTGCTGCAGTTGACGGGCACAAACTGGCCGGTTTTAGCGCGTGGACTCGCAAAGTGAATCGCGCGGGCGATAAGTTCCTTCCCCGTCCCGGATTCGCCCTGAATCAACACCGTGGTGCGGGCCGGAGCAATCTGTTCGACGAGCGCCAGAATCTCGCGCATGGCGGCGCTGCGAGCGACAATGCCATGCATTTCCGCGCTCTGTTGAAGGGTGCGTTTGAGCTGGGCATGTTCCTCGTCCTTGCGGCGGCGACGCACACCAGCTTCGACCACGCGCAAGATGTCGCTGTTTTCAAAAGGCTTGCGAATGCAGTTGAACGCGCCACGCTGCCACGCGGCGACCGCTGTTTCAAACGTGGCATAGGCGGTGATCATAATCACGACGGCTTCCGGGTCGTGCCTGAGCAGCGCGTCCAGCGTCGCCAGCCCGCCCATGCCCGGCATCGAAACATCTAGCAGAACGGCGTCAAAGACGTGTTCGCGGTAGAGTTCCAACCCTTCTTCGCCCGTTCGGGCAACCCTGACGCTATACCCTGCGCTGGAAAGCAGGGTCTCCAGCACGTCGCGCATGACCTCTTCGTCGTCTACGACCAATAGTGAACCTTTTCTCGGCATCGTCCCTCTCTACTTCTCTCAACACTCACTTGAACGCATCACGTCAGGCTTAGCCCCGCACCTGATCCAGCACGGCGAAGAAATTCGGGAATGACACGCAGACACAGTCGGCGTCGTCAAGCGTCGTCGGGCCGTCGGCAACTAGCGCAGCCACGGCGAACGCCATAGCAATGCGGTGGTCGCCAGCGGTGTGAATGGTCGCCCCACGCAGCCGTTGGCCGCCGGGAATGGTCAAGCCGTCCGGGCGTTCTTCCACCGCAACGCCCATCGCGCGCAAGTTGTGCGCAATGAGCGCCAGCCGGTCGCTTTCCTTGACGCGCAACTCGCTGGCGTCGGCGACTTCAAGACCATGGAAGTACGCGCCCAAGATGGCGAGGATAGGGATTTCGTCAATGGCGTTGGCGGTCAATGCACCGGTTGCGCGAAGGGTCCTTATCGGACGCGGCGTTGCGGGCGTCACCCGTAAGTCGGCAACCGGTTCTCCCCCTTCAAGGCGCTCGTTCGCTACTTCAACCTCTGCCCCGGCGGCGCGCAGCACCGTCAGGAAGCCGGTGCGGGTTGGATTGAGCCCGACGCCCTCAAGCCTGATGTCGGCCGTCGGCGTCATCAAACCGGCGGCGATGAAAAACGCCGCCGCCGAAAAGTCGCCCGGCGCGCGCAGCCGTCCCGGACTTTGTAACGGCAAACCGCCCGTCACCGTACAGGCTGAACCCTGAATGGTGACCGGCACACCGAACGCGCCCAACAGGCGCTCCGTGTGGTCGCGTGTCGGCATCGGCTCAATCACCGTCGTGTCACCAGCGGCGAACAGTCCAGCCAACAACAGGCAGGACTTGACCTGCGCGCTGGCGACAGGCGACTCATACGTTATGCCCCGCAGGTCGCCGCCCCGCACACTCAGCGGGGCAAAATTGTCATCCACGGCGGTCAGGGTTGCGCCCATGCGTCGCAGCGGCTCGATGATGCGCCGCATTGGCCGCCGCCGCAGCGAAGCATCGCCGGTGATGCGCGTCTCAAACGGCTGCCCAGCGAGCAAGCCCGCCAGCAGGCGGATGGTCGTGCCGGAGTTGGCGGCGTCGAGGGTGGCGGCGCTCGGCCGGAAACCGCTCCTCCCCACCCCGCCGATGACCACACCCGACACGGCAGGGCGGACGCTCACGCCCAATCGCTTCAGACACTCAAGGGTCGCTGCGCAATCAGCGCTTGTCGAGTAGTTTTCAAGTTCAGTGTCGCCGTCCGCAATGGCGGCCAACATCGCCATGCGATGCGAAATGGATTTGTCACCCGGTAGGTGGACCCGCCCACACAGACGACGGGTCGGCTCAAGCCGCCGCGCCATCTCGGACTCCGATAACGCGCTTACCGGGACAGCAAACTGCCGACGTACTTGAGCAACTCGTTGGCGCTTTCCGGCGTATAGCCATGCTTTTTCACCAGTCGGTCAATCACTTCGTTGATCCGTCGCAACTGATCGGCATCCGGCGACTTGGTTGAGGTCGTAATTTTGACAATATCCTTCAAGTCAGCAAAGATTTTCTTCTCAATAGCCTCCTTCAGGCGCTCGTGCGAGGTGTACTCAAACCGCTTGCCTTTGCGGGCATAGGTTGAGATACGGATCAGGATTTCCTGCCGGAACATGTTCTTGGCGTTCTCTGAAATCCCAATCTGCTCTTCAATCGAGCGCATGAGCCGCTCATCCGGCTCCATTTCCTCTTCAGTAATCGCGTCCTTAATTTTCTCCTTGTTGCAGTAGGCTTCTACGTTGTCGAGGTAGTTGTCGCAGATGCTCTTCGCCATTTCCTCGAACGAATAGACAAACGCCCGCTGCACTTCATTCTTGGCGATTTCGTCGTACTCCTTCCGTACCAGTGTTAGCAGATTGAGATACCGCTCACGTTCTTCAGGCGTGATGCCAGTGTGCTGATCGAAGCCGTCACGGATGGCGCGCAGCGCGTCAATCGGCGTGATGTACTTCTTCGAGTCCTGCACGAGCGCGCTCGACAAACGGTTGATGATATAGCGCGGCGAAATGCCGAACATCCCCTCGCGGACAGCTTCAGCCTTTAGCTCTTTGACATCCTTGCTCTTGAAGCCGTCTACGTCCTCACCGTCATAGAGTTTCATCTTCTTGATGAGATCAATGTTGGCTCGCTTCGGCGGCTCTAGACGGGTCAGTACAGCGAACATTGCTGCGACGCGCAACGTGTAGGGCGCAATGTGGACATCCTGAAGATTGCTTTGCGAGATCAGCTTCTTGTAGATGCGTTCCTCTTCCGAAACCTTGAGGTTGTACGGCACCTTGATCATAATGATGCGGTCCTGCAAGGCTTCGTTTTTCTTATTCCCAACAAACGCCAGGTATTCATTTTCGTTCGTATGCGAAATGATCACCTCGTCGGCGTAGATCATCGCATACCGGCCGGTCTTGATGGCCTGTTCCTGAGAAAGCGTTAGCAGCGAGTAGAGGAACTTTTCATCGCACTTGAGGATTTCAATAAACTCCATCATGCCGCGATTGGCGACATTGAGTTCACCGTCGAAGCGGTAGGCGCGTGGATCGCTTTCCACGCCAACTTCGCCAATCATCGAAAGATCAACCGAACCGGTCAACTCAGAAACATCTTGCGATTTTGGATCGCTCGGAGCGAATGTTCCAATGCCGACGCGGTCCTTCTCAGAAAACACAATGCGTTCAACGATGACATCCTCGTGGCGGCCCTTGTAGGTGTGCTCCAAATCGTAGCGCGCCTGCGGGCTAAGTTCCCCTTCAATGTAAATTCCGTAGTGCTTTTGGATTTCGGGGCGCAGTTCCTGTGGGATCAGAAGCATCGGGTCGCCGTGCATTGGGTCGCCCTTGATGGCGTAAACGGCGCCCTCTTCAGTGCGCGTCCACTTTTCGAGGCCGCGCTTGAGCAGCGTGACAATGGTGGACTTCCCGCCGCCGACTGGCCCCATCAGGAGAAGAATCCGCTTGCGCACCTCCAGACGCTGCGCCGCGGACTTGAAGTACTCGACCAGTTGTTCGATGGTTTCATCAATCCCGAAGAGTTCTTCACTGAAGAAGTTATAGCGCGTGACTTCGTCTTGTGTCCCCGGATTGATGACCGTCGTACCGGCGGCCAGAATCATGTCGCAGATGCGGGCATGCGCCAGTTGCGTCAGTTTGGGCCGCTTGACCGCCATTTCGAAGTACTCACGGAAGGTCCCTTCCCAATGCAGCGAAGCGCGTTCACGCCGGTGCGCTTCTAAAAGCTGGGTAATATCGGGCTTTGCGGGTGTAGTGTCAGACATGGCAGCGACTCCCGTCACGGACGATGAGATGCAAAAATCCAGCGCAAGCAGTCTGCGCGCGGCCTGCGCTGAGCGCGCAGACCGTCTTGCCGGGAAGTATGGGCGCATTCGGCGTCAGCGTCAATTGTCGTAGTGTCAATTGTCGTGTAGATGGAAAGGCTTGAGGTTTTCCGGTGAAACTAACGCTCTACCTTGAAACATCCGTTATTGGGGCGTATCTCGACAATGATGACCCCTTTCGGCGCGACCTCACCCTGCGGTGGTGGGAATACGACCTGAACGAGTACCAGCCGTTCGTCTCACCGCTGGTGCGCTATGAACTCGAACAACTGGCGGAACCGCACCGTTCGGCGTACCTGAACTTGATTCGGCCGCTCCCCTACCTTCCCATCTGCGAGGAAGCCGCCATGTTGGCGGCGGGTTACATTGGCTGCGGCATTTTTCAGCGGCGCTTCCTGGCCGACGCCTTCCATGTCGCCCTCGCCTCCGTACACAATGTGGACTTTTTCGTCACCTGGAACTTTGGGCATATCGCCAGCATCCACCGGCAGGCGCGGGTGCGGCGATTCAATCTGACGAGCGGCTTTCCCTGTCCCGTCATTGTGACGCCGGAGTTTTTGGTGCTGAGCGGTTTATGACGCCCGTCGGCGACAGCCGTCCGGCCTACACACCTGTTTTTCTACAACGGAGCGTTTTATGAAGAAGCGCGTGCTCTTGGTTGAAGATGACGACGCCATTGCCGGGCTTGTGTCCAAGTGGCTGAGCCAGCATCAGGACGGTTTTTCCGTCGTGACGGCCGGACACGGACAGGAGGCGCTCGACATTCTGGCGCATCAGCCGGCGGACATCGTTGTCACTGACCTCCAGATGCCCGTCATGGACGGCTTTGAACTCATCGCTCACCTATTGAGCGAGCAGGTCAACCTCCCCATCGTCATTCTGACTGCCATGGCGGTCAGCGATGTCGAAAGCCGTCTGCACCAGATCGGCGCGCTCCCGGTCATCCGCAAACCGTTCAGCGTGAGCACGCTCTACACCGTGATCTGCAACGAGTTGAACGCGCGTCAGCAGGGCGTAATTCAGGGCCTGACCCTTGCTTCATTCCTCCAGCTTCTAGAGATGGAACGCAAAAGCTGCGTCCTGCGCATCGCTGCTGGAGGACGGGTCGGCTACCTTTACTTCAGCAATGGTGATCTTGTTCACGCCGAAACCGGCGACCGGTCCGGCGAGCCGGCCGCCTATGACATCCTCCTGTGGGAAGGCGTCAAGCTTCAGATGACCCCGCCACCGCCTGTTCCGCCGCCGTGTACACTGCACGACCGGCTCATGGGTTTGCTGATGGAAGCTTTTCGGCGACGCGACGAAGCGGCGGAAGCCCTGCGTCGGACAAGCAAGTCGGCGACCTTAGAGGATACTCCGACGCCGACTGCGACAGCGGCGGAAGACCAAGAGCCACTCGCTGAACTGAGCGCAGCCGTCCATCCGTCCGCCGCCCACCACACGCCGGCGTCGGCGCTTCAGACGGCCGAGTTGCTGCTGACGTTGGCTGACCGTTTGCTGCACACCAAAGTCGAAGACACTAGAACTTACGTCCTTGCGCCGGATTTGCGCCGCCGGTTGGAGGCCAACGCCCTCCCCCAGCAAACGGTTGGGTTACTGCGCCTTTTTGACGGCCGCCGAACGCTCGGCGAGTTGTTGGCGGCGGTTCCGAACGAAGCCTTGGTGTTTCTTTTCCTCGTTGGGGGTTTGCGGGCCGCCGGTTTGTTGCAGGAAACCGAGACGCCGGTTGCGACCTCACCCGGCGCTACCTGACGGCAAGATGACATAATTTGTCACCTTATCCGGTAACTGCTGGAAAAAAAGACAGTGACTTCTTAGAAAGTTTGAGTATCCTTGCGACTGCAGTTCACCTTTGCATCCCCCGATTGCCCAAGCCCTCGACAGAGCGATGATAGCCAGTGGCGTTTCCCCTTCGCCCACATCAGCACCGCCAGAGCAGTACGGCCTTCAGCGGCTGCCAACCGTCACCCGTGTTCTCTATCGCTGGTGCGTCAGCCTCATTAATCGCACGCTTGAGCGTTTTCCTGGTCTTCGGCACGGCATTAAGCGCTTGGAAGTGGCGGAAACCACCATCCGGCAGCTTCGGTATGAGCGGGACGAAGCCCTTGGGTTTCTCCGTGAACGCAACAATGAGCTGGCGCACTACGACACGGCTCTGCGCAACTTCTTTGCAGCCGTCGGCGAAGTCACCCGTGAATTGGAAGCCATCCGCCGGGATGTCGCTGCGCATCAGGCGCGCGTTGCAGAGCACACCGAACAACTGGTCAACCATATCCTCTACCTTCAGCAGCGTCTGCGGGAAGCCGCTTTGGATATGCAGGAAGCGCAGGCTGATCTTGACGCCATTGCTTCAGCCTTCCGCAGTCATCAGGCTCAACTCGACCGCCGGATTGGACAGAAGGATATGGCGCTGCTCGGTACGCTCGACGCTGCTCAGGAGGCGGAAACCGAGTTGGAGCTGTTCGTCCAACAGGTAGATCACTACCAAAGGGCGCTTTTACGGGTCTATCGCGAAGCAATGGCGGAGAACGCCCGTCTGTCGCAGGAGTTGGAGACAATTGTGGCGGAAGTCGCCCAAACCAACAGCCAGACGGCAGCCTATATTCAGGCTCTGGAAGCTGAACTGGCGGCGCTCCGCACGCGTTAACTCTGCCGACACCCCGATTCTCTTGTAGAGCCTTACCTTATTTCTATGAGCACGCGACCATATACTGTTTGCCGCATTATTCAAGAAACCACAGATGTACGCTCGTTTATTTTTGACTTCGGAGAATACCCTTTCAGCTTTACACCGGGACAGTTTGCCGTTTTCCATCTCAATGCTGAACGACAAGCTTGCCTAACTTTCAGCTCGTCTCCCCATGACCAAAAGTATTTTCAGGTAACAGTCAAACGAATTGGCAATTTCGGAACGCAATTTTACGACCAAGTAAAAGTTGGTGACATTATCCATGTCACTGAGCCAATGGGACAGCTCAAGTTACAAACTGACAGTTTAGATCCGGTTTGCTTCATTGGCATGGATTACTGTATCCCAGCTGCACGCAGCTTTTTCTACTACATTCTCACTCGTCAGCCAGAACGCCGCCTTACGCTCTTTCATGAACTTACTGACTCAAGCCAAATCCTCTACGATGATGAATTCAAGCATTTTGAAAAAAACAGCCCACTTACGCGCATACTAATCCTGAACCAGCCAACACGTCCTGTTGGATGGGTTGGTGGGCTGGGGCGTGTGACACCGGTTATGCTGAGAAGCTTGTATCTCGAAAACCCAAATACAAAATTTTATGCTGCAGGTGAGTATCCCGAGATAAAGTTTTATCAGCAAACCTTCCAGTCAGCCGGAATCCCAAAGTCAAACATTACTGTCGAGCGCTGGAGTTAGTTGCTATGAAAAGCATCACGTTACAGCCAATCAATAGGACAATTTCGGTTAAGACGGACACCAAGGTGCTCGACACGCTGTTAGCTTCACAGTGTGAGGTGGCGATGGCGTGCGGCGGTATGGGACTATGTGCAACCTGCCATGTTTTCGTCATCAAGGGCGAACAATCCCTAACCCCGCGTACGGAACGCGAAATTCGAACACTTGGGACGATCACCGGCGCGACTGCCCGTTCACGGTTGTCCTGTCAGGCGCGCATCATCGGCGACGGCGTCGTCGTTGAGTTGCCTGAAGGGATGTATGTGCAAAGCATTGACGACTTGCGGGCGCTCATCGGCAAGCGCGCTGAAGTGCCGATCCTTCACCCGCGCGATGGTCGCGTCTTGATTGATCGCGGGAAAATCATTACAAAGTCCAGAATCCTAGAACTCGAAGGCGAAGACTTTGATATGACTAAACTGGCGGCGTCGGCTACGTAAGGCTTCCTAAGCTCAAGTTCGGCCTTAAGCATTGCCTTAGCGCCGGCGTTCACTGATGTCCCTAAAAATTTTTTTCTCCCAAGCGGACTTGCGTATAGCACACACGGCGTCAATAGCCATTTCCATCAAGGAGTGACATATATGGCCATCAACGTCGCTGACGGCGGCATCAAAAATTACCACAATTACTTTGTCCCAGAAGACTTTCTTTCGCGTGATCCGCGCACCCGCACGATTCGTCTCCGCGACGGTCAGCGCGGCGTCTATGCGTCAGAAGACTTTATCACCAGTCTCCATGCCGGACTGGATGAAGAAATTGGTGACGCCTCTAACCTTGTAATGTACAAATGCGGCTACGAGTGGGGCGTCAGTGACATGAAGCGCTTTGCTGAAAAAATGCGCCACGAGTTCGGCGGCGGTAAACTCGATATCTGGCAAATGAACCGCAAGTTCGTCCTCGAATCTTGGTGGTGGCCGCTGACAGCTGAAGGCTGGGGTGCATGGGCAATTGACTTCAGCTTTGAAAAGCAAGGCATGGTTTTTATCACCATCAAGAACTCCGCCGTGGCAAAGGCAATGGAGCAAGTCGGTAAGCCAGTTTGCTATATGTATGCCGGCATGTTTGCCGGCGTCTTCAGCGTCTTTGACCGTGAGGAGCGCGGAGGGATTGAGGTGCAGTGCTACTCAATGGGCAATGACTGCTGTAAGTTTATTGTCGGTTCTCAGAAAAAGGTCAATGCGGCTGAGTTCTGGCGGCGCGAAGGCGCGTCGGCGCAAGAAATCATGGAGAAGCTCATCGACTGACAATGTATCCGCCTAACTTCAAAAGGTACAGAACATGACGAGTCTTAGTCTTTCGCTCCCCCAAGATTTACTTGATGAACAAGAGGCGTTGCTGGCGCGGATTGCACGCTGTCGTGAAAAGCTCAACTTGGCTATCCAGCGTGCTCGCGCGGCGCTGAGTTTGGAGGATACCGCCGAGGTGTTTTTCACGGAGCTTGTGCCTTGGGCGCAACGCGGTGGCGCTCCTGTCCGGTCGGCGCCGCGTCCGTCTTCAACACGCCTAACGGCGGCAACCAGCCGCGCGACGGAAGGGCTGTTGCCTTTGCCGGTGGAAGTCGCCCCACCGCCGGCCGATGCCTCTCCTGCGCCGGCACCCGTCGCCGTTGTTGCGTCGGCGGTAGCCCCAACCGACGAAATCGCCGCCTTTACGTTCTTCCAGAGCATCCCTTGGGACACCAACGGCGGCGGTCGTTCGACGCAGTCGCCGTGGTCAAGCGCCGGCGCGAGCGAGTTCTTGCGGGTAGCGACGGAAAGCGCCATCCGCGCTTCACAAGTCAAGAAATAAGCCTGCTCTCATTGCCCTGAGCGGCGGCTGCGGCGTAGGGTTTCCTTGTGTTTCCCTACGCGCTGTCCTCTGCCCAAGGCTTCACGGAGGTTGATTTCCATCCATGACAGCACCAGCCACCGTAGTTCCACCACACCGCCACCCCGATTTGGCGAACATGTTTCGGCAGGCGGAGGGCAAATACTTCACCGACGCCGAGTTCGCCAAGCTGGAGAGTTACTACCCCAATCTTTCCGCGCATATCGCGGCGGCGAAGGATATCCGTGCTAAGGAAACCGGTATCGTTAGTCGGAGCGTAAAGGAAATCTACACGATGTATCCCTACGAACAGCATCACGAGCATGCTACGGCGAAGTGCGTCCGCGACGCGCGTTATGTACTGTCATACGCCACGCTTTCGATGCTGATTGAAGACCCGCGCTGGTTTGAGAATAAGCTCCTCATCTGGATGAAAACCATTTTGCAGGCGTTTGACTTCCCGGAAGTTGGACAGACCGCGGCGATGCGGGAAGCCTTCGCCAAGATTGACCCGGCGCTGGCGACGAAACTCAAAGCCTTCAAAGGGAAGGTTAAGTCCATTTACCACATGTACTATGTCGTCAAACGTGAGTGTCAGCAGGACCTGCAACCGACAAGCTTTCGGTTGCTGTCGCCTTATCTTGACCTCGCCATGAATGTCTTGTCGGAGGACTACGGGGCATGATGCGTGCTACGGTGGATTTACTTGAGGGTTTGGAGAGTTTTTTTGACGAATCACGGTTGGGCTTTGACCTGCGCGAAGGCGTGTTGTGGAACCCAGCCAAAACGCGCTTATGCCTCCTGTCAACCGACTTCCTGGCGGGTGTGTACACCGCCGTCAAGGACGAAGCCGGCCCTGCGTGGCCGGTCATTTTTAAAACCTGCGGAAAAATCTGGGGAGAACGCATCATGCGCCGGCTGGAACGCGAAGCGCAGGCGGTAGGCAACCTTCAGCTCCGCGAAATGCCGATCTCGATGTTTCTACGCTTCTTCCGTGAATATTTCGTCTATCACGGCTGGGGACTGATGACGATTGACGTGTCGCAGGCTCGGGAGACGGGCATCGTCACAGCGGCGCTGGAAGATTCCATTTTCGCCGAAGTCATTCGTGACGAGGAGGATTTTTCCGATCCGATGATTGCGGGCATTCTCGCTGGCATGCTGAGCCACATTAGCGGCCACGACCTTGATTGCGTCCAAACTGCGTGCATCTCGCGCGGCGCAGAAGCCAGCCGTTTTGTTGTGACCGGCGCCGGGCGGCTGCGCGGCATTCAGGAGAAGATCAAAGCCGGCATGACGCACGAGCAGGTTGTGGCGACAGTCTAGAAACTCCCCCAGATTTCTTGACGACTATCTGCGTGCCGGTAGGCGACGAACGCTAAAGGTCATATCCCCCCCCATGACGGCCTTCTACGAAAACATCAAAGTCCTCGGCAGCGGCGCGCACGCCGTCGTCTATCTGGCGCGGGACACAACCACCGGCGACCTATACGCCGTCAAGGAATTCCTGGGCGGCGGCCGCGCCGCCCATTTCTTTTTTCGCGAGCTTTCCTCGCTGACGGCGCTTCAGCACTCCAACATTGTTCGGTGCTTCGACGTGATTTACGGGCAGGAAGGCGCGCGCAACAAGTTGGTGCTGGAATACGCCGCTGGTGGAAGCCTGCGGGACGTTCTCAACCGGCGCGGCGCGCTGCCGATGAGGGAGGCTGCGGAGGTGATGCGGGATGTGGCCGCCGGTCTAGCCTACGCGCACGACCGTCAGGTGCTACACCGTGATTTGAAGCCGGAAAACATTCTGGTCTTTCCCGACGCCGCTGGCAGAACCACCTACAAAATCGCCGACCTCGGTATCGCCAATCATTTAGCGAATGTGTTTGACCGACAAAAGCCGAACGGTTCCCCGGCTTACATGGCACCGGAGCAGTTTTATGACTTCGCAACGTACGCCAGCGACCTCTACTCACTCGGCGTCATCTTCTATGAACTGCTTACCGGCGACCGACCCTTTCAGGGCTTACCAGAGGAACTCTTTGTCAAGCATGCTAAGCAGCCGCCCGATTTGAACCCGATACCGGAAGCCGTCCGGCCTATCGTCGCTAAACTCCTGCAGAAATCACCTGCTGAGCGACCCAGATCGGCGCAGGCGCTCCACTACCTCTTGGAGGCTCAACTTGCGTCACTGTCCGCGCCGGCCGGCGTGAGCGTCTTCGCTGTCGGCTATAGCGGCGACGCACCGCTGCCCGCCGACGATACAACGCAAGCGCCGGCCCCACCAGCGCAGGAACACGTCTCAGAACACATCTCGGTACTCGAACCACTGTTTAGCTATGAACTGGCTGGCAGCCAACAACTGTTTACGCTCAACCCAAGTCGGCGCGCGGTGGTGTACATTGTGGACGACCGGACAACCGGCTTTCTTGAGCTAGACCGACGACGGTTCGTACCCTATTTCCTCCCGGAGCGGATTACGGCGGCGGCCGCACCGACACTGCAGGCGAGGACCAGCTACTTTGCCACGAATCGCCATCTCTACGCCCTCACAGCGACCGAGCACGCGCCGCGCCGCCTTTTCCAACTCCTCTTTCCGGTAACGAGCCTAGCGGTCACGCCGTCCGAAACCCTGCTGATTCTAGCCAACAAGGCGCTGGTCGCCGGGTACTCACTGGAGGGGCGACGACAATGGGAAATCGAGTTGTACAACTACCTTCAGTCGCCACAGCTTGTCGTTCTGAGTGAGGACGACGTGTTGGTGTCGTCGGGACCGATTCATCCAGCGGTGACGTGGCTAGACGCGCGCGGCCGCATTAAGTATCGCATCGCGCTTCCTGCGCCGGCGTTGACCTTGCTGCGCGCTTCCGGGGAAGGTGATTTTCAGGTGGCGCTATTCGGCGACGGTGGTCAGCAACCCATGCGGTTGCTGACCTTTCGCGGCGACCGCGAAGTGGCGGCGCAAGACCTGGGCGAGGCGGCTTACGCCGCCAAAAATCATGGGGATTTCGTCACTTTTTTTCATCCCTCAGGGCGGATTTCGCTGGCGTCGAACGGATTAGTGATTGCCGAATATCAGCCGGTCGGTATGATACTGGACGACGCTTGGGCGCCGGTGGCGCGCGCCTACGTGCATCTTGAGCGCCGCCCGCCGCACACGTTCGTCAATGTTTTTCGCCTAACGACGTTTCGCCCGGCAACATACACGCCGCCGGAAACAACCTGATACTGATGTACCGCAAGCCGCGCTTCCTTGAAAAACTGCATGCGATTCGAGAACGCCTAGCCGAAGCCTGCGGCTACGACGCCGAGCGCTTAGCCGCCCTGCTCCAAAGTGAAACCGCCGCTGCGCCGCCGCCGGCCGTGGTGGAGGAGTCGCCGTCGTCGCCTCCGCCTGTTTGGGTTCCGTCTCAGTCAAACCAATGAACAGGTCTTGTGTTCCTTTCCTCATTGGCTTACTGATGTGGTTCAGCGGCGCTTCGGCGGCGCAACGACCGGCGGCGCAACGACCGGCGACGCGGTCGCCATCCACAACGACGCTCCCAACAATTGCGGATGTTGTGGCGCGTACCAACGGCGGCGTCGTTAACATTCAATCGGTTTCCGAAGATGGCGGCACATCCATCGGCAGCGGGTTCTGTCTCGACGCCAAGGGTGAGATTGTCACCAACTTCCACGTCATCCGGGACGCGCTTAAGGTGGGCGGCCCAATTCTGGTTGTCACGCAGGACGGCCGCACGCTGGCCGCCAGTGTGCGAGGTTATGACGAAGCGACTGACTTGGCGCTCCTCGAAGTGGATGTCGGACAAAAACCGCTTCCTGCACTGGCGTTGGGCGACAGCGACGCCGTACGAGTCGGCGACTGGGTGATCGCTATCGGCAGCCCCTTTGAACTTGACCACACGGTAACGGTCGGCATCATCAGCGGCAAAGGACGCAGCGGACTCGATGGAGCGTATGACGACTTTCTACAAACCGACGCCGCGATTAACTTCGGCAATTCTGGCGGGCCGCTGGTGGCGCTGACTGGCGAAGTCATTGGCATCAACACGCTGGTGCTGGCGCGCGGTCAGGGACTCGGCTTCGCCATCCCCGTCAACATTTTGAAAGACATCCTCCCCGACCTGCGAACGCTAGGGCGCGTGCGCCGTCGCTCGATCGGCGTCGAAGCTGTGGACATCTCGGCGTTTGACCGGCGCGGTCTAGGTCTTACCGGAACGGCGCGCGGTGTCCGAGTCGTCAAAGTGGAGCGTGGCCTACCTGGCGACCAAGCCGGACTGCGGCGCGACGACGTGATCCTAGCTGTAAACAACACCCCAGTGCTGTCCAGCGGTCATTTTAATCGGCTGATTGCCCGCAGTCGTCCAGGCGACGCTCTTCAGATTCGCATTCGCCGTGAAGAAAAGGAATACACCGTCATTGCCACACCAATTGAAAAGAAGTAAGCAAGCTCTTAAAGGCAGTTCCCATTTCTCGTTGGGAAGCCGCTCTTCGATGCTATGACGCCACAAAGCCCTTATCAACAACCCCCTTACCCGCCTTCGAATCCATACCAATCCATCCCGCCAAGTGGAGGTGATCAACCACCGGGGCCGCTGGGGATGCAACCCAACGTCGCCGGCATGCTGGCCTACGCCCCCTGCTGCATTGGCCTCATTTTTGCCATCATTCTCCTTGCCACGGAAAAAAACAACCGTTTCGTCAAGTTCCACGCTTGGCAGGGGCTATTTTTTCACCTTTTGCTGACGGTGATTGGCGTTCTGAACTCCATTATGGGCGTGATTCTTGGCGCCATCCATACAATCCTTTCGCTGCTTTCCACCCTATTCGGGTTAGTGCTTTTCCTCGCCGGACTTGGACTATCCATCTTTCTGATGATCAAGGCATACGGCAACGCGACGCCGAAACTGCCGCTGATCGGCGATTTCGCTGAAAAGCAATCCTAAGCGTTCTTATGCAGGCGGCTGTTGAAGATTTCCACCGACTGATGACAGACAACTTGGCCGCCGCAGCCGCCGACGCCGACCGACTTGACGCGGCGCTTGTTGAACGCGGCATCCTCTTTGCCGGCAAGGCGATGCCGGTTCATTTGCGCCCGCACTTCTTCACGCCAACACAACGACGGCGGCTGGAGACGGCCGCCGTCGCTGTCCTCCAAGCGGCTCTAGCGGCGGAACAAGGGCTTTTCGGCGGCGACCGTGAACGACTCTTCACGGCGCTGCGTCTCCACGACGCCGAACGCCGACTTTTGCGTCTCCATCCGGGCTATGACAACGCCGTCGTCTGGACGCGCTTGGACGCTTTCCCCACCACTAATGAGGTGTTCTTCTTGGAGTTCAACCATGACGCGCCGGCCGGCGTCGGCTATTCGGCGGCGATGACAGAAATCTTTCTAGAGCTGCCGATTGTACGGCGTTTTGCCGAACGCTACACGCTGGAGTCGGACGAACCACGCCCAGCGTTGCTGGCGGCTTTACTAAGCGCCTACCGTGATTTTGGCGGCGTAGAGCACCCTACCATCGGCATTGTGGACTGGACGGATGTCCGTACGTCGTCCGACCAAATCATCCTGCGGGATTACTTCACTGCGCAGGGCTATCCGGCGGTTATCGCCGACCCGCGCGAGGTGACGCTGCGGCGGGGACGGCTCTACGCTGGGAATGTCCGACTAGATATTGTGTACCGGCGGGTAGTCACCAGCGAGTTGCTGACCAAGCTTGATGAAACCCGTGACTTCGTTACAGCTTACCAGACGCACGCCGCCTGCTTCGTTAACTCATTCCGCTGTCGCGTCAGTGAAAACAAGGCGTTCTTCAGCTTTCTGACCGACCCGGAACAGCTAGCGTTTCTGCCAGAAGATGCTCGCCGAACACTCCTCCAACACTTGCCTTGGACGCGCATCGCGGCGGAACAAACCGTCAGCCTCCCTGACGGCCGCCGCGTCGACCTCTGTGAGCATGTTGTTCGCCATCGAGCGGAATACGTCCTCAAACCGGCGGATGCCTACGGCGGAACGAATGTCTATGTCGGCGACGAAACTGACGAGGCGACATGGACGAACATCCTTCGGCGAGCCGTCCGAGACGACGCGCTCTGGGTCGTTCAGCGGCGCGTCCCAACGCCGGTAGAAGTCTTTCCTGTTCGTCGGGCTGACGGCGGCTTCGACTTTACGCCGATGAAGTACAACGCCAACCCGTTTTATTTGGGCGGCCGCATCGCCGGGGCCGTTGTGCGTACGTCCCACAACGCCGTCGTCAATGTCAGCGCCGGCGGGGGCAGCATTCCGACCTTCACAGTGACGCCGCGTTGCTGAAAAACGTCTCCGCCTTGCTCGACTTCGGGCCGCGCTCGCGCCATCAAAGGTTCATGCACTGGCGGTCGTAACAAAACAGCGTCTTGACGTCTAGGCCAGCGGGAGACTCTTGCAGGAAGATATGGTGCTAACACCCTCGTCAGGGCGCAGCCTGTACCATGCTGCGGCGGGCTTCCTCGATGGCGGCCTTAGCGTCCTTGACGATCTTAAGCGCATTCGGCTCGCTCGGAATCGTCGCGTCAAGCAAAATGAAGCGGCTTCTGTAGGTGCGCTTGCCGTCATCGGTCAGGTAGGCGCGCAGCTCACCCAGCGCCTTTGTCTCGTAGTTGTTCACCACCAGCGCCGTGTCGCCGATAGTTTCCAGCGTCAGCAGCGACGGTTGGGTGTGCCCGACAATCATGACATCTACGCCTTCCAGTTCGGCGGCGAGGGTCTTGGCCTGGTCAAGCGGTAGGTAAGCTAGCACCACCACGATATCGGCTTGCTTTTTGAGTTCAGGCAGGACTTCCTTGAGCGCCGCTGCCGGATCGCGCCAAACATAGCCCGTGCCCTCACTAGGCGCTTGTTCGCACACGCCGGTAATTCCAATCCGCAGCGTGCCGCCCTTTGGAAGACGCGGCGACTTGATTTCTTTGACGATAAAACGCGGCAAAGCAATGTGCGTTTTTTCGTTGGCCGCCGGAATCGCATTGGCGGAAAGATACGCTTTGAGCACTGGGAAATCCGTCGCGGACTGCTTAGCGGCGTTCGTTGTGAAGTATTTGTGCAGGACGCGCAAATCCTGATAGGTCAAGTTGACGGCGTCAAACGGGTAGGCGCTGTAGCCGCGCAGTGCATAATCGTTTTGCACGAGTACGTCCTTGAAGGGCGGATTGAGCAGTACGCCCTGGTCGTTGAAAATCGCCCCAACGCTCAGTTCCAGCAAGGGCGTTTGCGGAAAGGCTTCGCGGAAGGCCTTGGCCATCGTCACCCGCCGGTGCAAGCCGCCGCTGGGATTGGCTGGGCAGCCGCACGTATCGAGGTTGGCGCGGGTTTCACCAGAAAAGTGAATGGCGAAAATGGCTTTGTCGTCTGTTCCAAGCGCATGCGCCGGAACGGTTTGCGTTTGCGCCGTCGCCGAAAACCGCGCCGAAACGCCGCTCAACACCAAAGCCAAACAAACCACCAGAGAACAGGCGCGATAAAACATCACCTTGCACCTCAGCCAAAGATGACCGTCACAGGGTCTAAACCATATTTTCCAGATGCGAAACGCCGGGGTTAGGTAGCCTTGTATGGCACGGAACAAAGCCGACTCCGACCGTCAGAAACGTGTGGACGGACGCAGAGCATTGGGCAGCAGTTCGGGAAGCTTTTGAACACCTTGCTCGACCGGCTCAATGGCTTTTTCAAAGGAGACTATCCTCAGAGCAGCGCTTTTGCCCCCGCTCCTTCGAGCTTACGCAGCGGCGGAGGCAATTTTTCCTCAAGCCAACGGGAGATTTGTCTGACCTCTTCAGCGATGTCGCTCAGCGACGGATCGCCATCTTTCACTTCCTGACGGCGGCGGCGGCCAAGTGCGTCTTTGAGCTGCGTTAGTCGGTCATACTTTTCACGAAAAGTCTTGCGCCAAGCTTCATAGCCGGGCAGCTTCTCCGTTCGGCCGGCCAACTCATCCATTTGCTGTTTGGCTTGATCCAGTTTCTTTTCAACCTCATCCACGTCCAGCTTGAAGTCATCGGCCTTGCCGTCATCGGTGCGTCCGATGCGACCCGATTCTGTGGGGGATGATGCGGCAGGTTTGGCGTCCGGCGACGGTTTGGGAGGATGCATCAGTGGAACCGGGTTTTTTTTGCCGGCTTCGGATTGCTTCTCGGCGCGCGCTTGCAAAATCCAGAACATCGCCGCTACGCCCGCCGACACAATCACCGCAACAGCAGCCAACGCCAACACGACGAACAGTTTGCCGCCCGTCGAAAGCCGGGGCGACGGTGACGCCGGGCCTTGCCCGGAAGGCGATAACGGCTGGGTGACAAACGCTGTATCCGCCACTGGCGATAAATCGCTGTGCGTTGGAACGCCTAAATTCTGTCGTGTCTGATAGCCCTGAAGGTCGGCGGTGACTCGTCGAGGTGTGATATGTGGGTTCGCTTCGTCAGAGGCGTTCGCTGAAGTCAGCAGTTGCGTTGTACGCAAATCGCCCACCGCGTCAGGGCGTTCCAGAGAAATCTGGGCTAGGATAACTGTGATGTTGTCTTCGCCGCCCCGGTCATTCGCCAGCTTCACCAACGCTTCGGCCGCCGCCGTTAGGGAGTCGGCCGTCGTCACATAGCTCAGCAGTTCATGCTCCTCAACCTTGTTGGAGAGGCCGTCGCTGCACAGTAAAAAAATATCGTTCGGTTGAACGATTTCGGTGGTGATGTCGGTATTGACCGTTCGCTGAGTGCCCAACGCCTGAAGGATGACGTTGGACGGCACATTGGCGGCTTGCATGCCGGCTTTTTTGGCGGCGGCGGCCCACGACTGATCCTCGGTCAACTGGCGAATTGTCCCGCCGCGAATCAGATACGCCCGCGAATCGCCAACCTGCGAAACAACGGCTTCCTGAGCCGAGAGGTAAACGGCCGTCAGCGTTGCGCCAAGGCCGCGAATGGCGCTCTCATTTTGGGATCGTTCCCAAATGGCGGCGTTGGCGCTGTCGGCCGCGTATCGCATGGCGTCGCGCGGGGGAACGCCGGCGTTCACATAACGCAGCATTTCGCGCGCGACAATCTCCACGGCCATCTCGCTGGCCACTTCACCGGCCGCTGCGCCACCCATGCCATCGCTAACAATCAACAGCGTCCCTAGCGGCCCAAGGCGATGCCGAGCCACATCGGGCGACAGCGTCGCTTCCCGGTGCGTCAGTCCTAGTCGTTGGCTGGTTAGGTCAACAACCTGCAAGTTGTCTTCGTTGCCGGTGCGCCGCATACCAACATCCGTGCACACCGAAACGGACACCCAGGTTTCTAACCCGTTGGATGCAGAAGCCGCCACCCACCCCTCACAAGGTCTCAAAGATTGAGCTTTTTCGCCCGCTGCCTACGGACGGCGCGCCGCTGTCCGCGTTCGAAAACGCCGTCACACTTCAAAGCGGAACAACTGTTTGCCGATCAAAATCACATCGCCCGACTTGAGCGTCACCGGGCCGTCAATTTTCTTGAACGTACCGTTTCGTGAGTTGTCATCCTGAAGAATGAATTCATCCCCCCGGCGGATGATGCGGGCGTGCCGACCGGACATGTAGCCGTCATGCGGAAATCGAATATCGCCCGAATTGCGACCAATCGTAAGTTCATTCCCTTTGATCTCATAGACTTCACCTTCTCCGCCACCTTCCTGAATCAGGCAGAGTCGCGCCGGTCGCGTCGGCGGCCGCTCTGAGGTGCGCACGATGGTCTTCATTAGCGGCGACGGCAGAGGCGCACCACAGCCGGCGCAGAAGTTATTGGACGCTGCGTTGACTTTGCCGCAGTGTTCACAGACCACCGTGTCGGCCTGTTCTCCGACGGGCGAGCGGGCCACTACCGTTGGCGGCACCGGCGGTATTGCTGGCTGCGCCACGACTGTCGGCGGAACCACCGGCTGCGCCACGACCGTCGGCGGAACCACCGGCTGGGCGACAACGGTTGGAGGAACGATAGGCGGCGACATCGCCGGCTGCGCAGCAACGGTTGGTGGGACCGGCGGCTTTACGACTACCGTCGGCGGAACTTCAACCGGACGTCCCCCTGAGGCGGCTGGGACGGCAGGCGTCGCTTCAGCTTTCAACGGAGAGCCGCATTGTTGACAATAAAGCCAGTCTGCCGCATTCGGCGCGCCACAGACCGAGCAAGCGATTTCATTTGCAGCAGTGTTGGATGTCATGGTGCTCTTACAACGTCAGAATCCGCCACAAGGCGTTGGTTTTGATACTTAGGTATGATGTTGGCCGTCACACGCTGCACCGCCGCCAGACTCGCTTACATCCAAGCGCACGCGCAGGACCGGAACGAACAGCGAAACGTAACTATACATACGCCTGAAGCGGCAAAACAAGCCGAAATCCGGCGCGCCGAGGAACTACCGACTTGTTTCCAGCAAACTCCAGTACTATCAACCACCCACAACGCTTTGCCTCTTCACGTCTATGCCCACCTTTTTTGATGAATTGACTTGGCGTGGTCTCGTCCATGACCATACGCCCGATTTGGCTCAGCACATGGCGGAACACCGAAGCCTTACGGTGTATGCCGGGTTTGATCCGACGGCCCCCAGCCTGCATGTCGGCAATTTGCTGCCGCTACTCACACTGATGCGTTTTCAGCGCGCCGGTCATCGGCCGCTGGCGCTGGCCGGTGGGGGAACGGGACTGATTGGCGACCCCAGCGGCAAAGCTGCCGAACGTCCGCTACTCGACGCCGACACCATCGCGGCCAATGTAGCGGCTATCGAACAGTTGTTGGCGCGGTTTCTTGACTTTTCAGGCACCAACGCCGCGCGGATCGTCAACAACTTGGACTGGTTGGGCAATCTGCCGCTGCTGACGTTCCTGCGTGAAACGGGCAAGCATTTTTCCCTCAATATGATGCTCGGCAAAGAATCGGTGCGCCGCCGGTTGGAAACGGGCATCTCGTACACGGAATTCAGTTACATGCTCTTGCAGGCGCGTGACTACCTTGAACTCCACGACCGCTACGACTGTACGCTCCAAATCGGCGGCAGCGACCAGTGGGGCAACATCACGGCCGGCATTGAACTCATTCGTCGGATGCGCGGCCGCACCGTCCATGGGTTGACGATGCCGCTTGTCACCAAGGCGGACGGCACAAAGTTCGGCAAAACCGAACAGGGCGCGGTCTGGCTCACGGCTGACCGAACCTCGCCTTACGAGTTTTATCAGTTCTGGTTCAACACGGAAGACGCCGTAGTAATTCGCTACCTGAAGTCCTTCACGTTTCTCTCCCCCGAAGCGATTGGAGCGTTGGAAACCGCTGTTGCAACTGCGCCGGAAGCGCGGGAGGCGCAACGCGCGCTGGCCGCCGCCGTTACAGAAATTGTTCACGGCCCAGCCGGGTTACGGACGGCGCTAGCGGCGACCGACATTCTGTTTGGCGGCCATCCAATCACGGATATTGACGCCGACACCCTGCTGGCGATTTTTCATGACGCGCCTTCGGCTGAAGTTTCGTCGTCGCTCTTCGCCGGAGCGGGAGCTTTGCTAACCGACTTGGCGACCGCGGCCAAGTTGGTCGCTTCAAAGAGCGAAGCCCGCCGTCTGATTGAGGGTGGCGGCCTATACTTCAACAACCGGCGCGTCGAATCGGTTCATAGCCGTGTTGCGCGTGAGCAACTCATCGGCGGACGATATGGCGTTTTGCGCAAGGGCGCACGCACTTATCACCTGATTCGGTTGGTGGATTCCCCCGACGCCGCTGGCGGCGACCATGACGCCTCTTGAACAGCACATTCGCGAACGGATAGCGCGGCAAGGACCGCTGACGTTCCGGGACTTCATGGCCTTAGCGCTTTATGAGCCACGGCATGGCTACTACATGACGGCGGTCGAGCGGATTGGCCGCCGAGGTGACTTCTATACGGCGAGCAGCATCTCCAGTCACTTTGGCCAACTGCTCGCCCGCCAAGTTCAGGCTGTCTGGGAGGCGCTTGAGCATCCGTCGGAGTTGACCGTTGTCGAATGTGGCGCCGGAACAGGCGATCTTGCCGCTGACATTCTCACTGAACTCCGTGTTTCGGCGCCGGACTGTTTTCAAGCGTTGCACTATGTCCTTTGTGAAACTAGCGCCACAATGCGGGCGGCGCAGGCGGTGCGGCTGGCTTCCTTTGCAGCGCATGTTCGTTGGTGTGGCCTAGAGGAGCTTGCCGCCACGCCTATCACCGGCTTGATTTTCTCCAACGAACTGGTGGACGCGCTGCCAGTGCATCTGATTGCCGTCCGCCACGGACGCTATGCGGAAGGTCTAGTGACGCTTAGGGACGACCGACTACAGCTCATCTGGGCATCGCCAACGCAACCGGAAGCTTTCGCCGACTACCTAGCAAAGGGCGAGCTAACGCTGGCGGAAGGCGACCAGTGTGAAGTTGCACTCGACGCCGTCGCGTGGCTGGCGCAAGCGGCGGCGGCGCTTGGACGGGGGTACCTGGTTACAATTGACTACGGCGACACTGGCGACCACCTAAGCGGGCACCCGACTGGAACTGTACGTTGCTTCGCCCGCCATCAGATGTCCGAAAATTTTTTCACCGACGTCGGCCGGCAAGACATCACGGCCGATGTCAACTTTTCGGCGCTCATCAACTACGGCGCAGCCTACGGTTTGCGCACCATCCAACTCACCCGCCAAGCTGATTACCTGATACAGCTTGGGCTGTTGGACCTGCTTCAGAAACATACGCCGCTGGGCGACACGCCGGAGGACCTCAAGGCCCGCTTGGCGCTCAAACATTTTCTTGTACCGGGCGGGTTTAGCGACCGCTTCAAGGTGCTGGTTCAAGCCAAGGGGGACACGCCGCGTTTCCTGCCCCGTCCACCGGCTAACCTACAGTCGTTTTGACAATTCTCGTAGCAACGGGTGAACGACCAGCGTTCGGTTGTCGTCGTCAAGGGTGTGAACAAGACAGTTGGCCGCCGCCAGCGCCTGATGGAGTTCCCGGCCAGCGGGCGTTTCCATGTCGCCGTTTTTGAGCAGCCGCACCGCCTCATCAAACGGCGTCGGCAGGCGGCGCAAAAATTCCCGCAAGAGTAAAACCGGCGCCGATTCTCCGGCAGGCGTAAGCAGCGTCTCAAAGTTGATGCGGAGGTAAGAAGGCAGCCCGTACGCCAACTGTAAAACCAGATTGACGACGGCGGCCTGACCACCGGTTCGCTCGACAATCAGTCCGCCTTCATCAGCGCTGAGGTCATAGCGGGCCGCCTGCGCGAAGTATCCGACAACGTCTTCTGGGTCAAAACGCAGATCGGACTCCGTAATGTCCAACCGGGCGACGCGCCCGCGCGCGGTGCGCTTGAGCAACGGTGGGCGCTGGGTGGCAATGATGATCTGCAACGGCGGCGGCAAGTCAGCCGCTGCCTGTTCAACCAAGTAATTGACCGCCGGCGACTCCGCCACCCGCTCAAAGTTGTCCAACACCAAGGTTTCAATACCCAACTCGCGCATGCCGTTGACGACAAGCTGCACAGCTGGACGAATATCGCCGGGGTCAAGTACGTGGTAATCCGACACAATCGGCAAGCGGTAGAGTGCCGCACACACGTTAGCCGTAAACGTGTTCAACGCCGCGTCCGTCGCATCCAGCGTCAACCAACCGACTTGCGCGTTTGGGCGGTGCGCGATAGCGCTCAATAAGGTGGTCTTGCCGTAGCCGGGCGGGGCTTCAATGACCACTAGGGGAATGTGAAAGTGGCCGGCAAGCAAGTTGCCAAGGTACGCCCGATGGTACGCTCGTCGGTGCGGGCGCACCGGCGCACGCTTGGCTTGGAGCAACGACTCGACTGTCATACGAGGGTGCGTAACCTCCGCACGCCGCCGATCAGGCTCTGGCAACGCCGCTAGACGCCAAGGTTGATCCAGGTACGCTACTTAATGATTAACACGGGACAGTGAGCCCGGTGCATTACGCGGTCGCACACGCTGCCCAGCAAGAAGGATACGATGGGGCCGCGCCCACGACTGCCCATCACAATCAAGTCAAACTTTTCGGTTTCGGCGACTGACACAATTGTGGCGGCGGGAGACCCAATCTCATAGCGCATGAGGAAAGGCACGCCGCTCGGCCGGATCACTTCAGCGGTACGTTCCAGCACGGCGTTGGCCGACTCCCGCTGAAACCGCGCGACTTTTTCCGGGTCAATGCCCAACTCATAGCCGGGCAAGCTAATGTAAGCCATTTCATTGAATGGCTCCATGACAAATAACAGCGTCATAGCGCTCTGGGTCTTCGTCGCCAGTTCAGCCGCCGCCCGCGCCGCCTTGAGCGCTGTTTCAGAACCGTCTGTCGCCAGTAGGATTTTCTCAAACATAGCTCCGCCTCGCCGCCGGAAAAGGGTGATGTTTCATTTAGACAACTACGAAGCCGTCTCTCCCAAACCTCAGCTCCAGTAGTCACAACCCATCCATTAGGGGACAACCTAGCGTTTTGCAGTAGGGGAGTTTACCCAGCCAGCCACTCAACCAGCTTGATGACCGCAGGCGAATTGCCACGACGATTATCCGCCGCCAACTGCCAGGTATCAGCGCTGACGATTCCTTGTGTGGTTTCTGCCTCAGAGCTGCTTTTAGGAAAAAACCTGCGTGTAGCATAGCGTTGCTCTGGATTCAACGCCAGCACCTTGGCGAAGACGGCGTTCAGCGCCGCCGGCAACCTTGAACATACGGGCGACAGAAGGCGGCACTTCACCCTTCGCGGTTTTTGCAGGCGCTGGGCAAACAGCCGCTTCATGCGACCAAACGTTGGGCTTGCGCCGCTGCTCTGCAACCCTCCGCTGGCTCTTGTGGAAAACAAGCCGCTGACGGTCACACTATCAAACAGGTTTCTAACCAACTGTGAGGATATGTAGCCAAAACATTTGAAAAACTGGCCAACGATGCTTTAGAACCGAAGGTCGTTTCTTACTGGCAACGAACTGACGCGCAGCGCCAATCCGGGGGACTGAGATCCGACTAGCCTGGCGATGCGCCCGTTTAGCAGATTTGACTCACAACGCCATCGGCGCTAAAAGCTCTTCCGTCGCCCAAGAAAGCCGGGCGGTCGCCCCCTTGGCATTCATTGCCTTGTGGACGCAACGGCGGTTTTACCGCTGACTTCAGGCGAAGCGCCCACACTTTCTGTCAATTTTCTCTGAACATCACCATGCCTTTCACCTTGGAAACTGAAAAAATCGGCCCAAGTCGGTCGGAGACGCTTTTTGAGCAGGCGCGCACCGTCATTCCCGGTGGGGTCAACAGCCCTGTCCGTGCTTTTCGCGGCGTCGGCGGTACGCCGTTGTTCATTCGTTCCGCGCACGGTCCCTACATGACCGACGTGGACGGCAAGCGGTACGTGGACTACATCGGCTCGTGGGGACCGATGATTCTCGGCCATGCGCACCCGGAAGTGCTGGCGGCGATTCGCGCCGTCATCGAACGCGGCACGTCGTTCGGCGCGCCGACAGAGCTGGAAGTGGAAATTGCCGAACTGATAGTCTCGCTGGTGCCGTCGATTGAGAAAGTGCGGATGGTCAGCAGTGGTACAGAGGCGACTATGGCCGCCATCCGTGTCGCGCGCGGCTTCACAGGTCGGCGCAAAATCATCAAGTTCATCGGCTGCTACCATGGTCACGGCGACGCTTTTCTTGTGAAGGCTGGATCGGGCGTCGCTACGTTGGGCCTGCCGGACAGCCCCGGTGTTCCGGTCGAAGTCTCCCAGCAGACCATTGCCGTTCCTTACAATGACCTGACCGCTGTTGAAGCCGCCTTTGCAGCTTACCCGGACGACATTGCTGCCGTCATCGTCGAGCCGGTGGTCGGCAACATGGGTTGCGTTATTCCGAAACCCGGCTACTTGCAGGGCCTACGCGACCTGACGCAAAAACACGGCGCGGTGCTCATCTTTGATGAAGTGATGACTGGCTTTCGGCTGGCGCGGGGCGGCGCACAGGAGTTGTACGGCGTCACGCCCGACATGACGTGCTTGGGCAAGGTCATGGGCGGCGGCCTGCCGGCTGCCGCCTATGGTGGTCGCGCCGAGATTATGGACTGCGTCGCCCCGGTTGGTCCGGTCTATCAGGCAGGCACATTATCTGGCAATCCGGTAGCGATGGCGGCTGGTTTGACCACCCTGCGCTTGCTTCAGCAGCCTGGTGTGTACGAAACGCTAGACCGGCAAGCTAAAAAGGTCGCTGAAGGGCTTCTCAACCTCATTCACAAGGCGGGCTTTCCGGCGACGCTCAACCGAGTCGGCTCGATGTTCACAATCTTCTTCACCGACGGCGAAGTGACGGATTGGGACTCGGCCTCAAAAAGCGATACGGCGCTCTTCGCCCGGTTTTTCCACGCTATGCTCCAGGAAGGCGTGTACTTGCCACCGTCACAGTACGAGGCGGCTTTCATGGGTCTAGCGCATACGGATGAAGTTGTGGAGGCGACGCTAGCGGCGGCTGAACGCGCGCTTAGTAAGTTGACGGCGAATTCCGCCTGAACAGCCAATCGGGCGCGCATCTTTTGCGCCAACCACCATGGCGGCTCAGAGGTCGAGCCGCCTTTGCCTGACACTCCACGAATGCCGCGTTTCACTGAGCAAATCCGCGCCCATGCGCCCTATCTTGGTCTGGGCAGTCTGCTCCTGCTCATGGTGCTGGGCAGCCTGCTTGCGCCGCAACCAACAGCTCGCCCGCCAGCAAATGGGCGGCGTCCGCTCGCCGTTGAAGGCGACGTTATTCGGCTGCGTTTCGACTATATCAAGAACGCCAACTATGACTTTGACCCACGGGCGACAACGCCGACGCCACCCCCGCCAGAGCTTCAGGCGCTGGACGGCAAGCAGGTCGAAATCGCTGGCTTTGCACTACCGCTCTACAGTCCGACGGGGCAGACGGAGTTTCTACTGACGCAATCCGCCAACGGCTGCTGCTTTGGGGCGCCACCCATGCTACAGCACATGATTTTAGTCCGCGCTGGCCAGCTCAAGGTCGCCAGTTATAGTGAGCCGGTTGTCGTCCGTGGGACCCTTTCTGTCGGACCGGAATGGGAAGACGGTTATGTAACCAGCTTGTTGCGGCTTCAAGCAACGGCGATCCATCCTCTCACCGAGGGCCGCGCCGTTGAATGACCGTCGTCGCCCAATCGCGCAAGCTATTCAAGCCGATGCGGCGCGGGCGAAATGGCATTCGGCGCAGTAGCCGTACACCTCAAATGCATGCTTGACAATCGAAAACTGCCTGCGCAGCGCCTGCGTCATCAGTTTGGTCTCAATCGGACACCAATCGAGGCGGATGCTTTTGTGGCAGTTGAGACAGATGGCGTAGTGGCGATGCTCATCGCCCTGAAACTCAAACCGTGCAACATCCCGATTTTGAAGATTCGACTGATGCACCAACCCCACGTCCGTCAGCAACGTCAGGTTGCGATAAACGGTATCAAGGCTGACGTGCGGATGCAGCTTCGTCACTTCGCGGTGTACTTCCTGCGCCGTCATTGGACGCGCGGACTCCATCAAAATCCGGAGGATAGTTGAGCGCTGCGGCGTCATTTTCTGTCCGCGCTTTTTGAGGACGCCCAAAGCTTCATCGAACGTCATCGCTGTCCCTCATCTTACCCGACGCCCGCCGACGCGGTTGCCGTGTGCTGCAGCTCGCGCTTTTTTTCAGAAGATTCTCAGTTGCGAAGCCTAAAGCGTTGGGGATAAACCGTCAATACGCTAGGTATTACATGCCTTTGACGACCTGCTCAGGGCGCCGCCTCACCCATGACGGCGGGCAAAATCGCCCATGAAGTCAATCAGCGCCGTCACGCTTTCCATTGGCAGGGCATTGTAAAGCGAAGCGCGGATGCCGCCGACCGAACGATGCCCGGCCAACCCCTCAAAACCATTGGCGGCGGCTTCCCTCAGAAAGACAGCTTCCAGATCAGGGTTAGGCAAGCGGAAACACACGTTCATCAGGGAGCGGGAGTTGCACTCGGCCGTCCCGCGATAGAAACCGCTGCCGTCAATTGCGGCGTAGAGCCGTCCGGCCTTTTCGGCGTTGGCGGCGGCCACAGCCGCCAACCCGCCTCGGGTCTCAAGGTATTCCAACACTAGCCCAACGACGTAAATCGCAAACACCGGCGGCGTGTTGTACAGCGAGCGATGCCTGACGTGCGTCCGGTAGTCGAGCATCGTCGGCAATCCTTCTGGAATGCGCGCCAGCCAGTCGTCGCGCACAATAACAATGGTGACGCCCGCTGGGCCAGCGTTCTTTTGCGCGCCAGCGTAAATGAGCGCGTACTTGCTGACTTCCAGCGGCCGACTCAAAAAGTCCGATGAAGCGTCACACACTAGCGGGACCTCGCCGACTTCCGGCTCTTGGCGCCACTGTGTCCCAAAAATCGTGTTGTTCGAGGTGAAGTGCACATACGCCGCCCTTGGATCAAGGCGCAGTTCGCTCTGCGTCGGAATGCGGGCGTAGCTTTCAGCTTTGGTCGTCGCGGCAATGTTAACCCGCCCGATTTTACGCGCTTCCTCAACGGCTTTCTCCGACCAACTCCCCGTCACGATGTAGTCGGCGACGCCGTCCTTGGGCAGAAAGTTGAGCGGGACCATGCTGAACTGCAAACTCGCGCCACCCTGCAAAAACAGGATATGGTGCGTGTCGGGAACCTTCAGCAAGCGCCGCAGGCGGTTTTCCGCTTCGGTCAGGATGTTTTCAAAGGTTTTCGAGCGATGGCTGATTTCCAGCACAGACATGCCGACGCCCGGTAGACTCAACATTTCGTCGCGGATGCGTTCCAGCACCGGGACAGGCAAGACAGCCGGCCCAGCGTTGAAGTTGTGACAACGTTTCATAAGCGACCTTCTAGCCTTTCCAAAGAAAACCGCTGCGCTTGAAGCCTATCCGAAATAACCAGTGACGCAGAGGGCGTGGTACAAAGACAAGATATTGGAGGGGTTATTATAGTCTCTCCCAATGCCTTATTTAGACAGGCGCTCAGAGTGGGTTTCAAGGAGATGTAGCGCTCAGTCAGCCGAGCAGTCAGCAGCGCCGCCCGCCCAATCTACGAAGCGGGTTTCAACCGGCGTTTTCATCGGCTTTCAAAACAGCGAAGGGTTTGCATGGCGCACTTGCGCGCCAAGTCTCGGCCGGCGACGGAGGCATATCGCCATCAGCGGAACAAAGTCAGCGGAACAAAAGTGTGATTTGGGCGGCGGTGGCGGTCAGCCCCAGCGCTGTCCCAGCAACAACTTGCCCGATGGTATGCTTTTTCATTACGACGCGCGAAGCGCAGACAAGCGGAATCAAGCTGAAGTAGGGCAGCACAGCCGCCCCAAGCTGATAATAGAGCGCTACGAGCGGGCCGCTGATGCCAGTCGCATGGACGCTGATTTTCCAGTAGCGCGTAATCGCCAGAATGACCGTCGTATTGACCGCGTAGCAAAACATCAGCCCCTGCGCCAAGCGGGGGGCCTGGAACAGTTTGAGGCAAATAAAGCCGACCGTGTAGCAGAGAATTCCCAGCAAAAACGGGCGCGTCCGCTGCTCGCGCCGGTCAATGTTGACGTTCGTAATGAGACCGCGCCGCTTCATAATGAGCAGGGCTGAGAGTGGCAGGGCGGTTGCAAACACAATCGCCGTCGCCGCCGCTAGCGGCTTACTCGCGCCCTGATGATTGGCGTCGGTGGCAATGATGATGAGAAACGCCGCCGCCGCGTTGACGAGTGGGTTGAACACGTCCGACAGAATGCGCGACACCAATAACTTCATGCCTCGTAGATAACCACTCGTCTGTGAACGGAATGTGAAACGCTTCAGCGCAGATACTTTGCCAGCCAAGCATGAACCTCTTGAAACAGATACTTGTTGTCTTCGCCCCGGAGAATCCAGTGATTCGCTTCAGGAAAAACAATCAGACGGCTCGGCACGCGACGACGCTGAAGGATTGTCCAGTTCTCTAGCGTCTGGCTAAGCGGGACGCGAAAGTCGTTCTCGCCGATGGTGAGCAAAATCGGCGTCTGAAAGTTGGCGGCGTACCGGATGGGGTTCTGCTTGCGCCACGTTTCATTCTGCTCCCAGACAGGCCCGCCGTTCATCAACTCCCGGAAGTAGCTCGTATCGCTCGCGCCGTACTGTGACTCCGAGTTAATCAATCCAGCGTGACAGATGAGGCATTTGTAGCGTGTCGTCGTCGCCTGCAGCCAGTTTACCAAGTGGCCGCCGTAGCTGGCCCCGCCAGCGGCGACTCGCTCGCCGTCCGCATAGGGAAACGCCGCCGCGACCGCGTCCACGGCTTCGGTAATCTCGCTGCCGCACGTCCCAAAGGGATCGCCCTGAATGGCTTGCGCGAACTGTTCCCCAAAACCTGTCGAGCCAGTGTAGTTCGTCAACACGACGACATACCCTGGCTGCGCCAGCAGGTGGTAGTTCCAGCGTAGGAAAAACTGGTCGCGGAACATCGTGTGTGGCCCGCCGTGAATGAAGGCGAAGATGGGGTACTTCCGGTTGGGATCGAAACCGGGCGGCAGGACCAGCATGTTGTGAATACGCTTGCCAGCGCGGCTGGTAAACCAGAAGTGCTGAAGCGGTTGCCAGTCAATTTGTGCGGCGGCAGCCGTGTTGAAGGCGGTCAGCGCCGTATGACGACCAGCCGCCGGATCAATCCGTACGATTTCGGCCGGATTGACGGCGCTCTCCCAGTTGGCGAACAGTAGGAGTTTTTCGGCTTTCGGCGGAACAGCTAGATTGACATAACAGCCGAGCTTTACGTCCAAAACGGGCCTAGCCGTCCCGCCGCGCGCTGGCAGCGCGAAAAGTTTTTCGTGACCAGCGTCTTCGGCCGTGACATAGACGGTGTTCCCGTCAGGCGCAACGCCGAACGACTCCACCGAACGGTCAAAATCCGGCGCGAGCAGTCTCTCGCCCACCGCCTGTCCGTCCCGCCAATCGAAGCGCACCAAGCGGTCAAGGTGATAGACCTTCCCCTCCGTCGTCGGTTGCCGCAGAGCGTAGAGCGTCCGGCCGTCAGGAGCGAAGGCGGGACGGGTGTAGCTGTGGCCCTTGGCGGTCAGTTGACGTGGTTCGCCACCCTGCACGCCGACAACGTACAGATGCGTCTCAACCGGCGCGTAGGCCGCTGTATGCCGCTCGGTCGTCGCTGTAAACACCACGCTTGCGCCGTCGGGCGTCCATATGGCGTCGAGAGTATCGGCGGCGTTGGTTTCGCGGCCGCCAAAACCCGGTCCGGCGACGAGTTTGGTTCCGGCGAGCAAATCGCGCGCCGGCTCGCCGCCGTCAAGCGACTGAACGAATAGGTGAGTTTGCGTGTCTTCAAGCCAGTGATCCCACCGTCGGATGGGATAGCCGTCATAGACCCGCGCCTTGTATTTGCGCGCCTTGCGCTCAGCCGCAATGCGTTGGTTGTCGGCGTCGGTGAGCGCACCTGGAAAAACAACGCTTGAAAACAGCAGCGTCCGGCCGTCAGGACTAAAGCGTGGGGCGCTTGCGCCAGTGGAAAGCGATGTCACTCGCTGCGCTTCGCCGCCTTCCACGACATCCAGAAGATAGACCTGTCCCACTTCATCCCCTTCGCGCTTAGTGACAAAGGCAATCCGCCGCCCGTCGGGACTCCACGTAACATCACTTTCGGCCGCCTTTGTGAAGGTCAACCGGCGTGGCGGCGCGCCGCCGTCGCCGCGCACCAGCCACAAATCACTGGCTTGATCCTTGGGATCGTAGGCTGGCTCGACTACGGAAAAGACCACCAGCAGACCGTTCGGACTCGGTACAGGTGCGCCGACGCGCTTCATCAGCCAAACGTCTTCGTGGGTGATGGGGCGTTTCGCCGTGGTTGGGCTAGACGTTTGGGCGCGTAGGCTGAGCGAAGTTGGCGCGATGAAGAGCAACAATGAAAGAGCGGCAATTGGCTTTCTGTTCCGGTGCATGGCTTCGTGTGCAGAAGAGCGCCCTTGACCGGCGCTGCATGAGGCCGGCGGACGCAGTTTTGGTGAGCGCAGAGAGGTCGAATCCTACAAGGCGAGCGACTTGAGGTAGGCGCGAAACTCCGGCCCAAGATCGGGGCGCTGGAGCGCAAACTCGACGGTCGCCATCAAAAAGCCAAGCTTGTCGCCGGCGTCGTAGCGGACGCCAATAAACTCATGCGCATACATCGCTTGTTCCTTCAGCAGCAGACGCATGGCGTCCGTAAGCTGAATTTCGCCGCCGGCCCCTTTGGGCGTCTTAGCGAGTACGTCGAAGATTTCTGGCATGAGAATGTACCGACCAATGATAGCTAGATTGGATGGCGCTTCGGCGAATGGTGGTTTTTCCACCATGTCGCGGATTTTATAGACGCGCTCTTCAATCGGGTCCACCGCTAGCACGCCGAAGCGCGAAATGGCTTCGCCTTCGACGCGCGCCGTGCCGATGACTGAGCGGCCGTAACGCTCATACACATCAATCATTTGCCGCAGGCAGGGCACCTTGGAGTCCACAATGTCATCGCCGAGAATGACGGCGAACGGCTCGTCGCCGACCAGATCGCGCGCCACCAGCACGGCATGACCTAACCCCAACGCCTGCTTCTGACGGACGTAGGAAATATTGATTTTCGAGATTTCCTGCACCTGTTCGAGCAGGTCGAGTTTCCCTTTCTCGCGCAACAGTTGTTCCAGCTCGAAGGAAATATCGAAGTGATCCTCGATGGCGTTTTTGCCGCGTCCGGTCACGATGATGACTTGTTCGATGCCGCTCAAGATGGCTTCTTCAACGCCGTACTGGATGAGCGGTTTGTCCACCAGCGGCAGCATCTCCTTAGGTTGGGCTTTGGTGGCCGGCAAGAAACGGGTGCCGAGTCCGGCGGCGGGAAAGATGGCTTTCCGAATTTTTTTCATAGCGGTGCTTTTCTGAATGAAAAATGAACGCGCCCTTGGCGGACAACGCCGACAAGCGCACGGCAAACGTAGCCTTCTGAGCGCCCAACGATACGCTAACCCGTCCAAACTGTGCGAGTGTAATCCGTGTGTGGCGCTACGGTCATCTTACCTAGTGTGGGATGCAGGCGGCGGACGGCGGCGCTGGGGAACGCTGTCTCGACAATGAAGGGACTGCGTGGAGTTCAATTGACAGTATCCCGACACACTCTTAGTATGAAGTCACCTTGGCTGGCAGGCCCGGCTGCGGAGGAGCCACGTAGAGTATGAACCTGAGCATGTGGGAAATCCTCTTCATCGGTCTCATTGTCGTGCTGTTGTTTGGGACGAAGAAGATTCCCGAACTTTTCACCGGACTTGGGACTGGCATTCGCAACTTCAAGAAGGCTCTCAGTGAAGACCCGGAGGAAGCCAAACGCAAGGAACTTCCGACGCTGCCATCCAAGGAGTGAGCGTAGCAGGCGGCTCTGCGCCTTTCTCGTGACGGTCATCAGGCGTCCCCGCATAACATCAAGGTTTTTGGTATGTTCGCCGGATGGCGGCGGCCACCCGGCGGTGGCGTCCCTGCTTATCCACACCGAGGCGGTTCCGTTATGAGCACGATTGACCCGATTGCAGAGTTTATTCAAGGCCAGCTCAACGAGATTCGTAACGTCAGTAGTGAGCGGGAATACCACCGCAATGAAACGATTTATCATCTCGATGATCCCGCCGACCACATTTTTTACATCCTGTCAGGAAGCGTCAAAATCACGCGCGTTTCAGACGACGGCAAAGAGAAGATTATCAGCATTCACCGCGCCGGCGAGATTTTCGGCGAGTTGTGTTTCTGTGAGGTGGACGACCGCCGCAGCGATCAGGCGGTGGCCATGGAGTCCACGCGCGTGTTGGCGATTCGCGTTCACGACTTTCTGGCGATGCTGCGGGAGAATCCGAAGGCGCTGTTGGATATGCTCTCGCTGTTTTGCAAGCGGCTTTCGGAAGCGCAGCAGCAGATTGAAACCCTTGCGTTTGACAACACGACGCGCCGCTTGGCGCGCGTCTTGCTCAAATCGAGCAGCGACTCCGGTTTGGAGCGGCTACGACTGACGCATGAAGAACTGGCGCAAATGGTCGGTACGTCCCGCGAAATCATCACGACGATTATGAACCAGTTCCGCGAGGAAGGGCTGATTGACTACCGGCGAAGCGAGGTCAGTCCCCATGTGGAAAAGTTGCGGCAGTTCCTTGTCACCACTTGAGGCCGCCCAGGACGGCCTCCATCCCGCAGCTGACAGGCGGCGGACGCGCCGCCTGCGCGCCGCTCAAAAGCCGCCGTCCACCTGCTCACGTAGAACCCATCCTTCCGTCACCAGTGCTGCTTTGCGACGCGCCCATTTCTGTGGTCGGATGCGGTAAAAGTCACCCTTCATTTCCAGCACATCTGCTTCGACGCCGGCCGCAAGGTCACCCAGCCAATCACGCGGCGTTGGGTTATCCGTTGGCGCGGCGTACACTTTGGTCGGCGTCACAACTTTAACTTTGAACAGCGGCCGCGCTGGAGCTGTCGGCGGCGTCCGGCGCTGGACATACTCGCGTACGGAGGCGCGCGCCAAACGGTAAAGCGCCGTCAGCCCGCCAATAAACAACACTAAGGCTGCCAGACAGACCCCGACGCCAATCAGCCGTGTTATCGTCGGTGGAACAGTTGGCGAGGAGTCGGAGACCATCTCCGCCGTCGCTTTCGCAACTGGTGCGTCGTCTTCCTTATCCTGTCGTTTCCTCTGTTGGTCGCTCACGCCGTTTGTGGCCTCTAGCGCGGGGCCAGCCGGCGTGGGCACCAACGTCAATGTCGTTTCAACCGTCGCTGGCGGCGTTAGAACACGCTCTACTTCCGACCAGAAAGCGGCGACGCTCGGATAGCGTGCTGTCACTAGTGTCGCTGTCGCCTGCCGCAGGACACCGAGCAGCGCCTCCGCTGTCGGCCAAGCGGAGAGACGTGGCGGCAACGCGCCAATTGGCTCGCCGACGTAGGCCGTTGGCGGCTCGCCGGCCAGAACGGCGTAAAGAGTCTTCGCTAAACCGTACACGTCGGTCGCCGCCGACATAGGCGCTACGGCGCGACATTCCGGCGGGGCGTAGATACGCAAGCGATTGGCATCCGCTTGGTCTCCACGACGCGGTGTTTCGTCATCAGCGGCGGCGCCGAAGTCAGCGAGCTTCAACGTTTGGTGATCGCTTGTCAGGAGTAGATTGGTTGGTTCCACGTCGCCATGGACGACGCTAAGCGCATGACAGTGACTAAGCGCCGCCGCCGCTTGACGCAACAAGCGCAGAGCCATATCCGGCGGCAATCCACCTGCCGACCGACTCAGGGCGGCTAACGACCCCCCGGCAAGGTACTCAAGAACGTGGTAATCAAACGCCACGCCAGTTAAGTCGTACGCCCTTCCGCTTGCTAGTCGCTGAACAATGTTCGGGTGACTTACTCGATCCAGCCACAGCCCTTCGCGGCGAAACGCCTCCAGACGCGGATGGGATGGTTCAGCCGCGGGCGACAAACTACGCAGGTGGGCGATAAACGCCTTGACGACGACCGGCCGACCAGCGACGTTGTCCAATGCCAGAAAAATCGCCGTTTCGACGCCGGTCGCCAGATGGCGCTCAACGCGGTAACGTCCATCTAGTTCTACGTTTTCCAGCCGGAGAACGGTCACCCTGCTCTCTCCCTTGCACGGCGTCACAGGACAGCGGACATCCTACCGTGACGCCGCCGGCCACGGTAGAAGCTCCGCCGGTCGCCGGGTTCAACCGCCGGCACACCACCATGGTAAAAGGCTGAAACAAGGCTTTGACGCCGCTGCTCCGTCATGAACAACCTGCTGCGACTGCTCCGCTACACACGACCCTACACCGGACGAATTGCCGTCGCCGTTTTTGCCGCCGCCAGCGTAGGCTTCTTTGAAGCGGCTCGAACAGCTCTGATTCAACCGATCTTCGATGGCTTGGGCGTCACTTTGGATGGGCCGCCCGTCAACGTCGGCGGGTTTTCCCTGCCGCGTCTAAGCGACTGGTTGCCGTCCGGCGGCGCGTATTGGGTGATCGTACTCGGCTTGCTCGTTGGTTTCAGCCTGCTACGCGGCGTTGCGGAATTCACCGCCAACTTTTTGCTCACCTCCGTCGGGCAATCGGTCATCGTCACTCTGCGAACGGCGCTTTTCGCACGTGTACTCGACCAGTCGGCTCCCTTCTTCGACCGTCGGCGCACCGCCGAGATCACCAACTGTCTCATCACGGATATCGAAAAGGTGCAGTCCGGCGTGGCGCAATATCTAGCAGACGCTCTACGCGAAGGGTTTACGCTTCTGTGTTTGCTCGGGCTGGCGTTAGTGCTGTCGTGGAAGCTCACGCTGCTAACGCTGGCGGTCGTCCCGCTGTTGGCGACGCTCACCAGCATTTTCGGCCGCCGCTTGCGTCAGGCTGGGCGCGCCACGCAGCAGGCTATTGAGGATGTGTTGGCCTTGGCGAGTGAGACGCTGGCCGGCTATCGCATCGTTCAGGCGTACGGCGCAGAGGCTTACGAACGGGCGCGATTTCAAGCAGCCATCCAGCGCCTTCGGCGCTTCAACCTACGGACGGCGCGCGCGCTGTTTTTGCCGTCCCCCCTGCTCGATCTGCTGGGCGTTGCGGTCGGCGCGGGCGTCATTTTCTACACGCACCAGCTCATCGCCGCCGGGGAACTCACAGCCGGGACGTTCACGGCGACGCTGCTGGCGCTCGTCCGGCTCTACGATCCGATTCGCAAGCTGACGCAAACGTATCACGCCTACCAACAGGCGCTTGTATCCGCCGGGCGGCTGTTTGCCCTCCTTGACGAACCGGCGACGGTCGCCGACGCGCCGAACGCCCTGACAAAGGCGACCTTTCACCAGACGCTGACGTTCACCGATGTCGGCTTCACCTATCCACAGGCGACCACGCCGGCGCTGGACGGCGTGACATTCACCGTTCGCCGTGGGGAAACCGTGGCGTTGGTCGGGCCAAGCGGCGGCGGCAAAAGCACCGTCTTTGCGCTCCTGCTGCGGTTCTACGATCCCAACCGGGGCGTCATCGCCATAGACGGGATGGACATTCGCCGCCTAACGCGCGCGGCGCTGCGGCGGCTGATGGCGTATGTCCCGCAGGAAACGGTGCTGTTTGACGGCACGTTCGCCGACAACATCGCCTACGGACAACCGGACGCGACGCGCGCCGACATTGAACGCGCCGCGCGGGCGGCCTACGCCCACGAGTTCATTATTGAACGCGGCGGCTACGATGCGCGCATTGGGGAAGCTGGGCGCAACCTCTCCGGCGGACAGCGGCAGCGGATCGCCATCGCCCGCGCGCTGTTGCGCGACGCGCCCATTTTGCTGCTGGATGAAGCGACCTCGGCGCTCGATGCGGAATCCGAACAGGCGGTACAAGCCGCGCTGTCCGCGTTGATGCAGGGACGCACGACGCTGGTCATTGCTCACCGGCTGACCACCGTCCAACGCGCCGACCGGATTCTGGTTTTTGAGCGCGGTCGCATTGTTGAAGCCGGGACGCACGCCGCACTGGCGGCCGCGCATGGCGCCTACCGGCGGTTGTACGAACTTCAGTTCGCTGCACCGACTTAACGCAGACTGCCCTGCGCAATTGGTGGGCGCTACCGTACGGCGCGTTGATTCGGCTATATTCGCAAACGATGCCGACCGCCGTTGCCTCGCCTGTCGTTTCCCTTCCAGTAACCCTGTTCAAGGCGATGCGTCCGCAGCAGTGGACGAAAAACATCCTGCTGTTTCCAGCGCTGCTTTTCTCACAAAACCTTTTCCACCGGCGCGAAACCCTACTGGTGTGCGCCGCCTGCGTTGTGTTTTGCCTGCTCAGCAGCGGCGTTTATCTACTCAACGACCTGCTTGACATCGAGAACGACCGCGCGCATCCGACCAAGCGCCAGCGGCCGCTGGCGTCGGGCGCGCTGCCGATTCCGGTTGGCGTCGCCGCCTGCCTCACGCTGTCGCTAGGGTCGCTGATTGCGGCTTTTTGGCTTTCGACCGCCTTCGCCTGGACGGCTGTGGCGTACTTCCTTTTACAGGTGGCCTACACCGTCCGTCTCAAGCATGTCGTCATCCTCGACGTAGGCTGTATCGCCGCCGGTTTTGTGCTGCGTGCAGTCGCAGGTGGACAGGTTATTGCCGTGACGATCTCCTCATGGCTGCTCATCTGCGCAATGCTACTGTCGCTGTTTCTCGCGCTCGGCAAGCGGCGGCATGAGTTGCTACTACTTGAAGACGGCGCGACGGCGCACCGACGCATTTTGGGCGAATACACAATTGAACTGCTCGACCAGATGATCGCCATTGTGACGGCGGCGACGGTTGTTTGCTACACGTTCTACACGGTCGCGCCGGAAACAGTGGCTAAGTTCGGGACGACCAACTTGGTCTTCACTGTGCCGTTCGTCCTCTACGGGATTTTTCGCTACCTGTACCTCATCCACCGGCGACAGCTTGGCGGCAGCCCGGAAAAGACGCTCCTTAACGACGGCGCATCATTGGTCAACTTGGCGTTCTATGGGCTGACGGTCGTGGTTGTCCTCTACTGGCTGCGTTGAGTGTCGCCGGCGGGCGCGCTACGGTCGCGGCAGCGCGTAGAAACATTGCTCTGGGGTCTCTGCGCAATCACGAGCTGATTCCTCGACACAGGTACGAGCAAACTCGCTCGATACGGCATCTCTTTACTGCTGTCCTACCCACTCGCCGGGCTTCCGACGGACGATGGCGCATCCAATGGCCGGACGGCATAGGACGTTGACCGGCCGCCCCTCTAAAACCGCTTCCAGGGCGTCACGCAGGAGGTGGGTCGTCACCCGCTCCGGGTGATAGGTGTTGTCGTCAATGCGCCCGTGGTACTGCAAACGGCCTTGTGCGTCCACCAGAAAGCACTCTGTCATACAGGTTGCGCCCAGCGCGTCTGTCGCCTGTTGGTTTTCGTCTATGACCACTGGGAACACAAACGGCTTCGACTTCTGGCGCATGGCAACCTCGGTGCGAGATTCATTGGCGTTTGGGTTGAAACCAATGAACACGACTTGGCGCGCGGCGTACTCCTGCGCCAGTGCGTTGAGTCGAGCGCGGTAGGCTTCCACACAGGGGCAGCGCGTCCCAACGGCGACCAACACGACGACCTTCCCACGGTAATCGCTCAGGCGAACCACCCGTCCATCTAGTCCTTTGAAGACAACTTCCGGCACCTGAGCGCCAATCGCCACCACGGACTCGTCATTGGAGACGGCATGCCCCAAGTGATCAAGGTCGTCGCCCAAGGTGCGTCCCGTAAACACGTCGTAGCCCCAACCGGCCGCCGCCAACACCAACGCCGCCAAGCACTTTACGCCGACCGCTCCCGAAGCGGCGACTGGACGCAGCAATGCAGTGCGCAGCATGTTTGGCAACAGGAAGCGCGCGCTCTCAAACGGCAGCGCCCCAAAAGCAAAACATAGCAGCGTTATGGCAGCCTGACGAACCTCCCACGTCGTCATCGCCAGTACGAGCGCGGCCGTCAGCAACGTCGAAACACGCACGACCCTAGCCAACGGATGCCCGTGACGCACCTCCACGCGCTCGGCTCGGCTCAAACGCCACCGCTGCGCCAACCACCATACCGACAACAACGCCAACACCGCCGCCGGAACAAACAACACCCGCCGCCCAAGCCCAAGGAGGAACGATGCCTCAACCACCCATACACCGAGCTGTCCAGCCAAGACGCCTAATGCGCCGCACCACACAATGCGCGCTAAGCCCTGACCAATGACGACCGCCCATGGCCACCTCCGCGCGCTCGGCGGCAACCACAGTCCGTCCAATACCCCCAGAATGAAAGCTAGAATGAGAAAAAACATACAGTCGGCATTGTGATCCGGCGGCGAATGAGACGCAACCTCTGCCGCCCCGCCGGTTCGACGGTGGCGTCCCGCCTGCTTTTCGACTATGTTTCAACCCCTTATCGGCTTCGGCAGCTGTCTGATGCAGGCGATCCTGGTTTCCGCGCCCAAACCTCATGCACTCCCTCGTGATTCATTCGCACAATGCGCCGCCGCACCGGATTTTGCTCGTTAAGCCGCGTTACACCCTTGGGCGCAGCGTCCGGGCGGACATCATGGTGGCCGACTCCTTTGCCTCGCGCTTGCATGCCGCGCTCCGGCAGGACGGCGAAACCTATGTTTTGGAGGACCTCAACAGCGCCAATGGCACGTATTATCGAGGGCAGCGTGTGACGAGCCCGATTCGGCTTCGCGCTGGCGACCGCTTTCGGATTGGCGAAACCGATATTGAACTCGTGGCTGAACATCGCTTCTCGCCGGCAGCGGCTCCGTCGGTGACCTACTCTGCGACTTCCTCCACGGCCGTGCCTGAAGCGCAAATCGGGCTGGGCGATGTCCGTACGGCGGATGAGATTGTCCACCGCGCGTTTGAACGCAGTTCCGGCGGCTTGCGTTACCCACCACCGACCCTTGTCCCGGGTGAGGCTCGACCGACGACAGCGGACGCCACGCGCGCCGCGCCGGAAACCAACCTGGGTGCCAAGTTTCAGAGACACCGCCCCGACTTACTGGCGCTGGTCAGCAAAGTCGGCGTCACATTGCTTTCGAATGCGGGTCTCGACGACACCCTGCGGGACATTATGACGCTGGTGTTTGAATCGCTTCCGGCGGAGCGCGGCTTTCTCCTGACCTATGACAACGCTTCGCAGGAACTGGCTTGTCGCGTGGCGCGCACCAAGGCTGGGGAGATTCCACCTTGTGAAGCGATGGTGTGTCGAAGCATCACAGAGCGCGTTCTCACCACCAAGTCGGCTGTGTTGACCTCGGACGCCCGCCACGACCCACGGTTTGCCGGCAGTCACTCGATTGCGCTCGGCGATATTCGCTCCGTGATGTGCGTTCCGCTTGTCTTTCGAGAGCGACTCTACGGGCTGATTTATGTGGAAAATCCCTACCAGCGCCGCTTTACGCCGGACGACCTCGAAGTGTTGACCACCATCGCCAGCGTGGCGGCGATCAAGATTGAAAATACCTACCTGCTTGAAGAACAGATCAAGCGGCAGCGCCTCCAGACGGAAATTGCGTTGGCGGCTCGGATTCAGGCCTCAATGTTGCCTCAGTCTGAGCCGGTTGCGCCGGGTTTTGACATCGCCGGTCTGTCGCGTCCGGCGGAAGACATCGGTGGGGATTATTACGACTACATCAAAGTCGGCGAGGACCGACTCGCGGTCGTCATCGGCGACGCTTCCGGCCACGGCGTGGCGTCGGGTCTGCTGATGGCGCTTGCCAAAGGTGCGCTGTTCAACCAACTTGGCGTCGCCTGTGACCCACAAAGCGTGATGCAGACGATGAACAAGCTCATCTATGAGAATGGGACGCGCCGTGACCTGATGACGTTCTGCTATGTTTTGCTGGACCTACCGACGGGCACGGTGACGGTAAGCAACGCTGGGCATCCCTACCCGCTACTGTACCGCGCCGCGTCACGCGCCCTGTCCGACCTTGAGCTTGAGCACTATCCGCTTGGCGTCCGTCCGACGCTGGGGCGGCTTCCGGTCGTCACCCACCAACTCGACCCGCAGGATGTTCTCGTGCTTTACAGCGACGGCATTCCCGAACTGAGAAACCGCATCGGACATTGCTTCGGCTATGATGGCCTTGAAGCCGTCATCCGCCGGTGCGTGCATCTGCCCGCCCGTGAAATTTGTGAAACGGTTGTTGAACAGGCTCTGGCGTTTGCATCCGGCGCGATACCGGAAGACGATATCACGGTAGTCGTCATTAAACGTCGAGAATCGTTCAAATCGTAAGTCATGCCTGATCCATCAGTCATCTGAACTGAGGCGGAGGGACGTTGGGCGTGACGGCGCAAGTGATAACTTTTTCTAGCGAGGAAGCCCTCATATGCCGCAATGGAGTCGAACCATATGCGCCAAGATGGCGCTAATCATTGCCTGTTTACTGGCGGGAACAGGCTTCCCGGACCAGATTGCGCCGATGGAAGCTCATGCCGAGGAAATAGCGCGGCCGCAGAAGCGACGCACAACTGGCGCACGTAACCGCCGCACACGGCGCAGTCGCGCCCAAAGCACTCGCGCCCGCAACGCACGCGGTCGGCGGGTGACGGTACGCAACCGTCGCGGCCGCGCCGCACGCGCGCGCAGCCGCAGTGTACGAGTTCGGCGATTACGCGGTCGCCGTATCCGTGGGCGCGGCCTCCGTGCCCGACGCGGACGTGTCGCGCGCAGCCGCAGCGTCCGTGGGTATCGCGTGCGCGGTCGGCGCGGACGCTTCGCGCGACGCGGCCGCTCTATGCGGCGCAACCGGGCGACGGCGTACGCCTACCGTACGCCGCAAGTCGCACCGTACCGCCCGCCGCGCAACCTTGTCATTCCTGAAGCCCGCACCCGTGAGATTCAGGAAAAACTCAAGGAGGCCGGTTTCTATGAAGGCGAGATCACGGGACGGTACGATGAGCGTACTCGTGAAGCAATGCGTAACTTTCAGCGTGCCAACGGGATAAAGGAAACTGGTACACCAACCGCCCCGGCGCTGCTGCGACTGGGGTTAACGAAACACACTTCGGAAGCGGGTGACACCTCCGCGCCGCCGGTACAGTTGCCGCCGCCGCCCCCAACCGATACACCGCCGCCCTTGCAGTAAGCAGGGTAGAACGTTTCAGCGAGGCAGGCGCACGCCGGCGTTGATGCCCAGTTCAGGCTGTCTTTGCGCTGTGGGTCGTCCTGGGATGGTCGTCGTTGGCCTGCGGCGGCCATCCCCTAGTTGTTGCGGAGACGGGCGGCGTCCGTCTCGCGCGTCTCTTCGCCTATTTCCTCGGTGACGGCCGACAGTAGCGCGGCATGAGCGTCTGACGAGGAAAACTGCTCAAACCGGCGCTCAAGCTCCAGAATCGCTAGCCGACGATTGAACACGGCACCCACTAGAAAGACAAACGCAATGACGTACATCCAGACCAGTAGGACGATGACAGTTCCAATACTGCCATAAATCCGCCCATAGGCGCTGAAGTTCGACACATAGACACCGAAACCAAGCGTCGCCAATCCCCACAGCGTCGTTGCAAAGACCGCCCCCGGCAGGATGTGCCGCCAGCGGGGCGGACGACTGGGCGCCAGCCGATACAGCAGCATTTGAATCAAAAAGACGCTCAGCACGATAAAAAACCACCGCGCCGCCGCCCATACGTAGCCGAATTTGATTACGCCGCCGCTCAGACGAGTGATGAGGTGTTCGAGGTGCGATCCGACCACGCCAGCGACCGAGACCAGCACTAGCGGTAACCCGACGATAAACACCAGTTCCAAGCACAGCAGTTGTTCCCGCCAGAAGGAACGGCGCGGCGAAATGTCGTAGATGCGGTCAAGGGCGCGTGAAAGGGTTGCAATCAGGCCGACGGCCGGCAAGAGGGTAGCGAAAAACGACAAAAGCGCCACCTGTCCCGGCCGCCCCTGCATCAGTTGCTGCAAATAGGTCTCAACGACGCTGAAGGTGCCCGGCGGCATAATCCGCCGCAGGCCCTCCAAAATCACCTCTGTTTGCCCGCTTCCCAGCGCCGCAAAGGACGACACAAAAAACAACAGCAGTGGGAAAAAGGTTAGGACGAATGAGTAAGCGGCTTCCTTGGCGAAGCCGATGCAGTCGTATTCAAGCGTGTCCAAGACGGTTTTCCAAAGCAGGCGGCGGAGGTGCGGCAACCAACCCATGGCAGCGCAATTCCTTACACATTCATCCGCTTCAGATGGTGGTGTTGTCTGGAATCACCGCCTCTTTGGGAATGATGATGATGCCGTCGCGGATGAAATAATTCGGTCCGTCGGCTTCCTTGACACCGGCTTCATTCAGCAACCGCACATTGTTGCCAATCCGAACGCCTTTGTCGAGGATCGCGTTGCGAATGGTGCAGAATTTGCCCACACCGATGTCCGGCCGGCCAGCAAGCCGGTTTTCTCGCAGATCGTCCAGCGTTTCATATTCGTCTGCGCCCATCATCAGTACGTGGTCAAACTGCGTCCCACTTTCAATCCGGCTGCGAATGCCTATGATTGAGCGTCGGATAGTGGCTTCATTAATAATGCAGCCTTCGTTGATAATTGAGTTGATAATCTGCGCGTTGCGTACCTTTGTGCCCGGCAGAAAGCGTGGGCGGGTGTAAATAGGCGCTTCCATGTCGAAGAAGTTGAAGCGCGGTAGGACATCCGTCAGTTCCATGTTGGCTCGAAAAAAGGCGCTGATTGTCCCGATGTCCTCCCAGTAGCCGTTGAACAGATAGGCCCCGACCTGATGGGTTTGAATGGCCTGCGGAATAACTTCCTTGCCGAAATCCACGCGGCTGGTGTCCTGTAGAAGCGCCTCCAGCACATCCATCCTGAACACGTAGATGCCCATTGAGGCCAAGTACGGCCGTTTCGCGGCCTCTTCGGGCGACAGACCAAACCGCGTCGTATCCACCCGCATACTTTCAAGCGCCGCTCCGGTGGGTTTTTCTCGAAATTCAATTACTCGCCCGTCTTCATCCACCTTGAGGAGGCCAAACTCTGAAGCGTTGTCCGGCGGGATTGCCGTCACAGAAACCGTCACGTCGTTGCCGAAGGATTCGTGGTAGGCGATGAACTTGGCGTAGTCCATGCGGTAGAGATGATCGCCCGACAAAATGAGAATCGTCGTCGCGTGGGTACTTTTCAAGTGACGGAAGTTTTGCCGCACCGCGTCCGCCGTTCCCTGAAACCAGTCAGGGTTGTCAGGGGTTTGTTCGGCGGCGAGGATTTCGACAAAGCCGTTGGTGAATTGACTGAACCGATATGTCCGGGCGATATGGCGGTTCAACGACGCTGAGTTGAACTGTGTCAGCACCAGAATCCGTGAAATACCGGAGTTGATGCAGTTGCTGACGGGAATATCAATCAGACGGTACTTCCCACCAAGCGGTACGGCCGGCTTAGAGCGTTCGCGGGTGAGTGGGTATAGCCGCGTCCCCTTGCCGCCGCCGAGAATGACGGCCAAAACCTTATCCATTGCGCCAACCATCGTCTTGCTCCCTAAAAACGTTGTGCGTTCTGATGCTCAGCGCCGCGCCGTTGCGCCGAACTAGTCCTGCGTTTTCGGCAGCCGCGGTCGCGGGATGACAAATAGCCGTCGGTGGCGGTGGGTCCAAGGGCGGCGACTACGCACCGCTTGCGGAGCCGCTGCGCCGCGCCGGAGGTTGGCGATTTCAGCCGTCAGCTGCTCAATTTGGGCGCGCATGTACCGCTGTTCCGCTTCCATTTTTTCCATCACGTCAATGGCGCGGGACTGCACAGTCACCAGTCTTCCAAGGGTTTGCTGGAGCGTGGTAGCCAGCCGGGCGCTGACTTCTGTAAACAACCGTTCAACACATTCGGTGAGATACTTTTCAAAGCGTTGTTTTGCGTCATGATCCGAATCCGAGCGCGGAACGGCGCTCAGCGTGGAAGCGCCCGCCGCGTCCGACCCGGCGTTTGGGAACATTTCCTTGGACATTCGACTCAGGAGGTTCGTTTTTCAGGATTGGTTCATTGCGCCACCGCTTACACTGACGGTAGGGCATGCTAGCACTGTTTCATCAGCTGTGACCAAGGCCGAGCGCATACGCACGACGCCGGAACGACGACATTTAGCCTCAAGGTCCCAGGCCGAAGCAGAGCAAAGGTCAATGCAGCCAAGGCGCGGCGGCCGATGGGATGCCGGATGCACGTAGGCTCCGTGCGCGCTATGGCCGCCTGTGCGCATTCAGGCTTGTTTTCGCGCACGACTGACGCCCAAACCGCACCGGATCGGGATGGCGCGTCCGCCGGTCGGTTATCCGTGGGCGAACGTCGCCGAGGAAGCGCGTCAACGGGAGTGGGAAAGCCGTTGCGAGGCGGCGATCGGGCGTTTCGCCGTTGTCGGCTTCTGGAGGACTTGCGACGGACTGACCGGATTCCAGACGCCGAGCGCATTATGCGTTTCACAGCACCCTCACACTGGGTTGAGAGACGTAACCGCCGGCCCGGCGTGCTTTCCGAGATGTGCAGCGGACAGCCCGGCAAACAGAAGACGCTGCATCGCCTTGGGTCGGTGTACTAGAGTCGGGACCGGCGGTGATCGTCTTTCTCCAAAACATCTCTCGGTGGTTTCCTGTGATGCCGACATCGTTTTTTCTTCACTCCGCCGGACAACGTTTCATCGTTGCGCGGCTTGGGCTGCTCTGGTACGGCCTGTTCGCCCTTGCCCTTTCCGGGAACGCCCAAACATCCAAGTCACCGATGCTTGAATACACGTTGACGCCGCAAGCGCCGAACTCGCACCTCATCACCATCGCCATCCGCTATGCGCCGCCGGACTCGGTCAAACAGATTGACTTTGCGCTTCCCGCTTGGCGGCCGGGGCGCTACCAGATTCAGAACTATGCGCGCAATGTCCGCGACTTTGCAGCGACCGACCAGACCGGACAGACGCTGCGGTGGGAAAAGATTGATAAGTCCACCTGGCGGGTTGAGCGCGGCGCAGCGCGGGAAGTGCGAGTTTCATACGCCTACTACGCCAACACGCTTGACGCTGGCTCAACGCTTTGGAACGACGAAGAGTTGTACTGGAACGGGACGAATCTGTTGATGTACGTCGTTGGGCGCAAGACGCTCCCGGCGCGGCTGTCGCTGACGCTGCCTGCGGGTTGGACGTGCGCCTATCCCCTCAGGAAGGTCGGCGAGCCGTTTGTCTATGAAGCGCCCGATTACGACACGCTGGCCGACGCACCCGGCGTCGCCAGCCCAGCGCTGAACAGCGTACGGTTTGAACACGCCGGAACGACATACCATTTGGTGTTTCAGGGGCCGGTTAGCGTCCCACTTTCCGAGATCGCGGAACAGGTACGGCGCATCGTAGCCGAAACGACGGCGATGTTCGGCGGCAAAACGCCGTTTCGTGACTACTGGTTTCTCTATCACTCGATTCCAGGCGGACGCTTTCACGGCGTCGAACACCTCAACTCGACCAGCATCACATTCCCGTCAAATGTTTTCGAGGAACGCCCGCAGCGGTTTTACTCGATTACGGCGCATGAGTTTTTTCATGCGTGGAACGTCAAGCGGATTCGGCCGCAGGTGCTGGGGCCGTTTGACTACAGCCGGGAGGTTTACACGCGCAACCTGTGGGTCGCCGAAGGGGTGACGAGTTACTATGACGACTTGCTTTGTCGGCGGGCGGGGGTCATTTCGGAAGAGGACTACTTACGGACGCTGGCGACGACCATTGCTACCCAGCAGCGGATGCCGGGGCGACTGGTGACGCCAGTGACGGCGGCGAGTTTTGACGCTTGGCTGACGCCGGACGACGGGAATGTGCGGGTGGATTTCTACACCAAAGGGGCGCTGGTGGCGCTGCTGCTCGATCTGGACATCCGGCGGCGTACCGACGGCGCGAAGTCGCTTGACGACGTGATGCGGTGGCTGTATGCGACCTACGCGGAACGCGGCGTCGGGTATCCTGAAAACGGCATGCAGTTGGCGGTCGAGGCGGTGACCGGCGCAAGTTATGCGGATTTTTTCGCGCGGTACGTGGACGGTACGGCGGAGTTGCCCTACGGCGAGTACTTGGCGGCGGTTGGGCTTGAGTTGGTTGAGGCGCGGTCGCCGAAGCAACCGAAAGTGTCGCTGGGCGTAGAGTTGACGGGCGACGACAAGCAGACGGTAATCGCCAACGTGTTTCCCGACGAAGCGGGTTTTCGCGCAGGGCTTGACCGGGGGGACATTCTGGTGGCGATTGACGGCGAACAGGCGAATACGGCGACCGTACCGGAGTTGCTGAAGAAGCGACAGCCCGGCGATGTCGTCAAAGTCTTGGTGTTTCGGCGCGGCAAGTTGCGGGAAGCGGTGGTGACGCTGCAACCGGAAACGCGGGTGGATTTTCAGGTACGTCCTGTAGCGTCGCCGGGCGCCGCCCAGACACGGCTGTATCAAGCGTGGATCGGCTCGATGCAGCCTCGTTCGTAGCGCGGGTATGGAGGGAACACCGGCGGCTACACGGCGGGAGCGGCGGCCGGCAGGGACGGCTCAGACGAAGGCGGCGTCCAGATTTCTGTCAGGTCGAGAACAAAACCGGGCAGTTCGGGGTCGCCCGGCAACGCCATCGGCCGTTCGAGAACCACGACTTCGGCTTCGGGACGATAGACGTACACTGTCTGCGTTTCCGGGTCAATCAACCAGCCAAGCCGCGCGCCGTTGCGGATGTATTCGGTCATTTTTTCGTGCAGGTCGGCAAGCGCGTCCGTCCGTGACCGTAGTTCAACGACGAAATCCGGACACAGCGGCAGGAAGCCTTCACGTTGTTCCGGCGTCAACGCGGCGAGACGTTCCCGGAGAACCCACGCGGCGTCGGGCGACCGCTTCGCGCCGTTCGGCAGCGTAAAGCCGGTGGAAGAATCCGTTGCGACGCCAGTGCCGTCCCGTTTAGCCCACAGCCGAAGCTGCATGGTAATTTCGGCGTTGCGGTCTCCAGTCATCCATCCGGTCGGGGGCATAAGGATGAGGTCTCCTTCGGCGGTCATTTCAATCCGCAAATCGCGGTTTTGCCGGCAGAGGCGTTCAAACTGCTCGTCGGTGAAACGTAGTTCCGGCCCCAACCGGAGACGTAGACCGGTGGCATGTTCTTCTTGTTTGACAGCAGTTGGGGAAACCATGGTGGGCAAACTCAACTTTCGGCAAAAGCCACCGCCATCAAAAATGAGCCAATGGACTTTCAATCAGCTGAATAACAACCAGTCGCTCAACGAAATCATGGGCAGGAACTTCACCCGGCCGATGGGATTGGAAGGCAACAAAGGCAACAGCTCGAAGCGTCTTTTCTAGGGAAAGCGCACCAACGGCGTTTTCAGCGGAGTACCCCTGAAAAGTCACCTAGCTCTACACCAAGCCTGGCAGGCCAAGCTCGGCGGCGAGTTCGCGGGCGATGGCGTCAAGGTCGAAGTACAGCGTCCCCAAACCGCCGCCCGACAACCGCAAACTGCCCGGACGCTCCATACTCGGCAACCATACCGGCGGAACAACCGGCTGCGGTACGGGTTGCGTCACCTCCCGCCGCCGGACGCGCCGACGCGGCAACCGCCGACGCCGACGCTGCCGTAAGCTGCCCAACTCGCTGCCCGCCGAACTTCCAACGCCAAACCGCTGCAAGCCCGGCACGTCGAACATCTCCTCATCCTCAATCCAGTCGCCCCACTCCAACTCCTCAATCACTTCCTCATCCGTCCGGCCGGCGTCCTCAACGTAGCCCGCCGCCAGCAATCGCTCTACGTTGGCGAAGGCGACCGGCATGCCCCGCGCCGCCAAACGCGCTAGGTATGTGTCGCGCAACAGCGCTGGCAAATAGTGCAGCAACGCCATCGCCGCCAGATCGCCGCCGTCCCGCTCGAAAAGCGTCCCGACAACCTCCCGGACGGAATCCGGCAGTTGCTCAATCTGCTCCACCGCCAACGGCAAACCGTCGCCCGCCCTAAACACCGCTTCCGCCACCGCCGGCGCAAACCACTCCTGCAACCGCTCGCGTGGCAACGCCCCGCCGTCTGCTCGAAAACCGGAAGCCTCCAATGTCCGGCGAAAGCGTGTCTGCGAAATCCGATACTCCGGCTGCGGCGGCGTCTCCGGCGCAATCGTCCCGCGCGGCGTCCGCTTTTCCGGGGCTGACATTAGCCGAATAAAACCAAACTGCGGCGAATAGACGCCAAACTCCACCAAGTACGTCCGGTCGGGAAATACGCTGAACCACTCGCTGCCGCGATACGCAACCGGATAGTAGGTTTCCGTCTCGGTTTCCCGCTCCGTCACCCGCAATACCGGCCGAAACGTAGCAACCTCCTCCGGCGAAAACAAACTCTCTACCGCACGCACCGTTTCCGTGCGCGCTTCCCAATACACAAACATCCGAAACGGGTCCTGAATGAGCGCCGCCATCGCGTCAGTTTCGTATTCATCCGGCAACGGCGCTAGTTGCGGCGGCGCGTCCACATCCACTGGCGATTCCGGCAGCGCCGAAAGAAACGTCGGCGTTTCCCGGATGTCCGGCGGCGGCTCTTGTACGATGTCGCCGACGGAAACAGATGCCATCGGCTCCGATGCGCCCCCCATATCAAATGTGACAGACTCCAAACCGACCGGAGGCGCAACCGGCGTAACCGGTACTTCCACCGTCGGTTCAATGTCCGCTTCGCCGATGACCAACGTCGCCGCCGTCTCATCCGCCGTCATCAGTGGCAGTTCATCCGGCGTCACTAGCGACGCCGACTCATCCGAGAGCTGCAATTGGGTTGGCTCATCTGACGGATTTCCCGTAGGCATGGCACGACTCCTTGGGTATGAAGACTGAAATAACTTTCAAAAGTCGCCGACTCTAGCGCGATTTCTGAAAGCATGCATCATTTCTCCGACGCCATGCCAAACACAATCCTTCCCAAGCCGATTTCCAAGACGCACCGTGTACTTTTGCTTCTCGGCGTCTGGCTGCTCGGCTTCCCTGTGCCGCCGCTCCACGCTGGCGACGGACAACAGACCGAACCGCCTGCGCCGCGCCCGGCGGCTGTCACGCTGACGCTCACCGGTCTGACGGAACCGGTGCTGGTGCTGCGCGACGCGCGTGGTGTGCCCTACATCACTGCCGCCAACGACGACGATCTCGCCTTTGCACAGGGCTATGTCACTGCCAGCGACCGCCTGTGGCAAATGGACCTCCTGCGCCGTACCGCCGCTGGGGAACTGGCGGAGATTTTCGGCGAGCGCGTCCTTGACGAAGACCGGCTGCACCGCACGTATGGTTTTAGCCACATCTGCGAAGCGACCATCGCCCGGATGGACCCCGACGAGCGCCGACATCTGGAAGCCTATGCCGCTGGAGTCAATGCCTACCTTGACCAATGCCGTGACCAGACCTTGCCGCTAGAGTGTCGCCTCCTGCGCTACCGCCCGCGTCCGTGGCGTCCGGCTGATACACTCCTCATCGGCAAGCTTTTCTGCGAGGCGCTTTCAACAACTTGGCCAGTGGACTTAGCGCGCGCCGTTATGGCGCAGACCGCCCCCGACAAATACGCCGAACTGACCAAACCCATCGAAGCTGGCGAAACGAGCGTCCGCGACGTGCTGGTGGTCGGGACGGACGACCACCCTGCCTCACCTCCAACCGAGCGCTCCAAGCGTAAACGTCGGACGCCGCTGTCCAGCCCGCCGCTGCCGAAAAAAGCTTTGCTAGACGTAGAACGTCTCACCAACGCCCAGACCGCGTCGCTGGCGCGCGTCGGTCTCCATGCTGAAGCCCTAGCTGCGAGCAACAACTGGGTTGTCTCCGGCAAGCGGACGACCACCGGCAGACCTATTCTCGCCAACGACCCCCATCTGGATCCCTCCGCGCCCGGCATTTGGTATATGGTCAACTTGGCGACGCCCACCTACCGTGTCGGCGGCGTCACCGCGCCGGGCATTCCGGGCGTCCTCATCGGCCACAATGAGCGCATTGCATGGGGCTGTACGAACCTTGCCCCCGATGTCCAAGACCTATTCCTTGAAACCTTTGATCCGGAGCGGCCGCGCTTGTACCGCACGCCGCAGGGATGGCGCGAAGCCGAAACGCGCGTCGAGGAAATCAAGGTGCGGCGCACGCCGGGAGCGCCGGAGGTGGATATCGTACGGCACGAAGTCACCGTCACCCGTCACGGCCCTGTCATCCTTGAGCGCGACGGCCGACGGTTTGCCTTGCGTTGGACGGCGCTGGACATCACCCCGGATGAATCGCGTTGTTACCGGCGTCTGGCCCGCGCCGCCGACTGGAATGACTTCCGGCGGGCGCTGGCGGATTACGGCGGTGCGACGCAGAACTTCGTCTATGCCGACGTGGACGGCAACATCGGCTACTACGGCGCAGGGCGCATTCCCCGCCGCAAAAGCGGCGACGGCACGCTTCCAGTGGACGGCGCAACTGACGCTGGCGACTGGATCGGTTTGATTCCCTTCGATGAACTGCCCCACGTCTTCAATCCGCCCGACGGCTTGATTGTGACGGCCAACAGCCGAGTTGTTGGGCGCAGCTACCCACACTTTCTGACGACCGACTGGGCACCGCCCTACCGAGCGCGGCGCATTTACGACTTGCTGGCCGCACAGCCAAAGGTTTCCGTGGTGGACTGCCTGCGGATTCAAGGCGACATCACGGCGCTTGGCGCGTTGGGGTTTGTCCGGCAGGTTCTCGCCATCGCCGACGCCGACGCGGAAGCAGCCGCCGACGCCGAATGGCAGACCACGCTTCGCCTGCTCCGTGGCTGGAATGGCGAACTGACGCCCGACTCGCGGGCGGCCATGCTGGCGCTGGGGCTCGCTGAGGCCGTCCGGGACCGGCTGCTGACCACCCACTTTGGGTCGCAGCCAGTTGAAAACACCCTCCGTACGCGACGCAACGAACTTCCCGATTGGCGGCTGGCGATTTTCGGTGGGCTGCAGCTCGAACGATTGCTGACGCAGCGCCCGGCAAACTGGCTGCCCAAAGACACCCCTAGCTATGGGGCTCTGCTGCGCACCTGCCATCGTACGGCGCGCGAACGCCTAGCCGCACGCTTGGGAGCTGACCCGGAGCGTTGGACGTGGGGACGCCGCCGCCCGATGATGTTTCCGCACCCGCTGGCGGAGATACCGGTGTTCGGCCGTCAGTTTCAGATTCCGGCGCTGCCGCAAGTCGGGGGTGGCGGCTTTATCGCCGCGACACCTAACGTTGGCGTCACGGTCTCAATGCGCTTTGTCGCCGACCTGAGCCAGTGGGACGCCTCGCGGCTGGGCCTGCCGTTGGGAGAATCCGGCGACCCCGCCAACCCACACTGGGCCGACCAGCTTGAGAGTTGGCGGACCTGTCAGCCACCGGTTTTTCCGTTCAGCGCAACGGCGGTTGAGAAAGCCGCCCGCGCGACGTTCACGCTGCGACCACCGACGACTTCCCTCAATCGGCCGCGATGGTGACGGCCGCGCTAAGTCGCCGGATGACTTCGGGCAAGCGGGCGTCGTTGTTGTAGTAAATGCGTACGAGGGCGTCTCCGGCGGCGACGTAGTCGCCCAACCGGACTTCCATGTGGAAGCCAACGGCCGGGTCAATCACGGTTTCCAGCGTCAGGCGTCCGGCCCCTAGCACGACCCCCGCCATCCCAATGGCTTCAGTGTCCATCGCCGTGACGCGCCCGGCATGCGGCGCGCGCACAACGGTTTCGTACGCCGCTCTGGGCAAGAGCTGGTCGTCTTCGGCGACACGCGGATCGCCGCCCTGCGCGGCAATGATCTCGCGCCATTTGGCCAGCGCCGCGCCGGACGCCAGCGTTTCGCTTGCAAGTCGGCGGCCGTTTTCAACGGTCTCAACCCGTCCCGCCAGCACAAGCATGTGTGCAGCCAGATCGAGCGTCAGCTCTCGGAAGGATTCGGCGACGGGTTCGCCGCGCAGAAGCTGCTGCACTTCAGCGATTTCGAGCGCATTCCCGACGGCGCGGCCGAGCGGCTGATTCATGTCGGTCAGCAGCGCCGCGACCCGCTTGCCCATGGCCGCGCCGGTGCTTGTCAGTGAATCCGCCAGCTTCTGCGCCGCTGCGCGCGACTTCATAAACGCTCCGCTGCCGAACTTCACGTCCAGCGCCAGCGCGTCAATGCCTTCGGCCAGCTTCTTGGACATAATGCTCGCCGTAATCAGCGGAATGGACTCCACCGTTCCGGTCACGTCGCGCAGCGCGTAGAGCTTTTTATCCGCCGGGGCGATTTCCGGCGTCTGCCCGATGAGCGCGACGCCAATGCGCTCGACTTGGCGGCGGAAGTCGTCAAGCAACAGGTTGGTACGGAAACCGGGGATGGCTTCGAGTTTGTCGAGCGTCCCGCCGGTATGCCCCAGCCCGCGCCCGGAAATCATCGGGACGGCGACGCCGGCCGCCGCCACGATGGACGCCAGCGCCGGAGAGGTTTTATCGCCGACGCCGCCCGTACTGTGTTTGTCCACTTTGGCGACGGGCAGGTGTGAAAAATCCACGACCGCGCCCGAATGGAGCATGGCTTCGGTTAGGGCGCGGGTTTCGGCCGTCGTCATGCCACGCAGAAAGACGGCCATCAAAAAGGCCGCCATCTGGTAATCGGGTACGTCACCGCGCGTGTAGCCGTCAACCAACGTTGCGATGTCGGCGGGGTCAAGCTCGCCGCCGTCGCGCTTGCGACGGATGATTTCAGTCGTAGTCGGCATACCAGGAGCTGTTCAGCACTTCCTCGCTTTAATGCAGCGTTCCCAACCATTGAGCAAAGCAACGGCCAAAAATCCAAGCGCATTTTCCAAAAAGCTACAATGCTCATCTTGGGCGTGTAATGTGAGCCGGCTGCTAGGTAATGCTACCGCATGGGATTTGGCATTGCCGGTGTCGCCGATTTCTCTTACCGTTGTTGGGCTTCCGCCGACGGTTGGCAGGTGGTTGAAGTCTGTCAGGGAAAACACAAGAGAACCTATGGAACGATGTCTGGTTGGCTGTTTCTGCTTTCCGGTGTTTTGGTTTTGATCCCCGTTGGTGGGCTTGGGCTTGTTTTGCTATACCGAGCCAGACAGGCGCAGCGCCGCCGCCAGCAGAAGCGACACTATGAACGTTACTGCGCCCAGCTTCAGGACATACTGGAACCGCTGGCTCAGGCCACAGAAGTTGTGGATGTAGCGCCTTTTGCTCGGTCGCTAAGGGCAACGACGCGCGATGAAGTGGCAGCGCTCAAGCAGGCGCTTCTTGAGGCATACGGAGCAGCGACCGACGCCCGGCGCAAGTCGCTGGCGCTGTTGTATGAAAATCTTGGTCTCATCGCGGACGACATTCAGATCATTCACAATGGAACGCTGGAAGAGCGGTCGCGAGCGGTGTTTCGCCTTGGCTGGCTACGGCATCTTCCGGCTCTCGAAGCGCTTGAGCGCGTCACTAAACATAGTTGCACTGAGTTGCGGTTGGTAGCGATTTGGGCGCTGACTGAAATCGCCGACGGGCGCGGCATCAAACCGGTGGTAATCGCCCTATCGGAAGCCAACGGCTGGCAGATTATGCAGGCGGCAAATCGTCTGATGGGCATGCAACTTGATTTGACGCTGCCGTTGATGGAGTTGTTGGATTCAGCTGGGGGCATGCGCGAGCGCCGTGAGCGAATTACGGCGACTGTACTTGACCTAATCAGCGATTTTGGCGCGCGCGCGCGCCAGTACATCAACCCGATTGCTGGTAGGCAGGCGGCGCTTCGCTTGTTGGACAGTGGTTCGGTCAACATTCGCACTCGAGCGTTGCGTGCGCTCACGGCGCTTGGCGTCGAGTCGCCTCAGGAGGTTGAGGCGATTCTTCGGGCGCTGAATGACAACGACTGGGAGGTACGTGCAGTCGCAGCCCGAGCTATCGGCGACCTGCAACTATTGGCCGGGTTATCTGGCCTGCGGCAGGCCGTAAGTGATAAGGCTTGGTGGGTTCGCCACAATGCGGCGCAGGCGCTCAAGAAACTTGGCGATGCCGGGGAAATGGTTTTGCTACAACTCATGCAGAGCGATGACCGTTTCGCGCGTGAAACCGTCATTCAAGTCATGCAGGGTGGTTGAGGATACTGGCGACAGGACACCAGCATGGACACCGGAGCACTGGCGGCGTTGATTGATCACACCTGCCTTAGACCAGAAGCGACGCAGGCTGACATTATACAACTTTGCGCGGAAGCCAAAACGTACGGCTTTGCAGCTGTTTGCGTAAACCCCATTTGGGTTTCATTGGCGGCGCGGGAACTAGCCTCGCAGGCAAAGACGACTGTCTGTACTGTCATTGGCTTCCCGCTGGGTGCAACGACAACAGAAGTTAAGGTCTATGAGGCGCGGCAGGCGCTCGAGAGTGGCGCTCGTGAAATAGACATGGTACTGGCAATTGGTAAGTTACGGGAAGGCGATTGGCCGTTCGTTGAGGCGGATATTCGTGCTGTCGTTGATGTAGTACATGCTCATCAAGCAATCTGCAAAGTCATCATTGAAACGGCCCTACTCAGTGAAGATGAAAAGATCAAAGCCTGCCGAATTATTCAATCCGCTGGTGGGGATTTTGTTAAGACATCCACTGGTTTTAGTTCCCGCGGCGCCACGGTGCAGGATATCGAGTTGTTACGCCAGACCGTAGGCGATAAGCTCGGTGTCAAGGCATCTGGTGGGATTCGAGACCGAGCGACTGCTGAGCGACTGATCGCAGCTGGGGCAACGCGCCTTGGAACAAGCAACGGCGTCGCCATTATTGAGGATAGGCGAGCAATATCTCGATACTAGGGGCGTTGCTCTATCTTGGCCTTGTCCTTGAGCAAAGTAATACGGGTGAGTTGAGTCGGTAAGGATTCTCGGTAGACTACTTCAAGCCTTTGTCCCGGCTTAATGTCAGCGAGACGAATTTCTTTGCTATGGCCAATGATAGGAAAACCTTTTTCAGTTGTGATTTTGGCATTTCGGGACACGCGATAGGTTAGTTCATCACCTGTAATCTCATCTGTCGCCTCAATAGTGTACAGCTCAGGATTGACGGACTTGACAACGAGAATTGTTTTAAGATTTCGCTTGATTTCGCTTGCCGTGCGCGGCGCTCGTCCTAAACCAACGCTTCCCTGGGCTATTGCAGGTACTGTAACGACAGCAAAGAGAGTATGTGTTAAAATGATACTAAGGCAGTTCATAAAAATTCCTCCTGATATGCTATTTATTAGACTGTGCTATGGTACGGGCAATAATCTTTGATTTCGACGGAGTTATTGCAGACACTGAGGACCTTCATTTCTTCTGTCTCAGGCAGACTCTCTTAGAAGAAGGAATAAATATAAACCGCCAACTGTACAATGAAGTATATCTAGCTTTAGATGACAAAACTTGTTTTAAGCAAGCATTTATCAGAGATGGTAGAGAAATCACTGTTGAGAAACTTACTAAGTTAGTCAAAAGAAAGTCTCAACTTTTTTACTCTCGTCTAACAAGTATCAAACTTTTCCCTGGGATCGTTGAATGGATAAGGGAAGCTTCGTTGAATTTTACCCTAGCGATCTGCTCCGGCGCAGCAAAACAGGAAATCATAGATATCCTTACATTGTACAACTTACTCGAAAACTTTATGACGATTACTAGTGCTGAGGATGTTCAAAATTGTAAGCCATCGCCCGAAGGTTACCTACGAACACTTCAGCGTTTGAATGAATGTTTGAACAGTAGACCAAAGCTGACTGGTGCTGAATGCCTCGTTATAGAGGATTCACATGCGGGCATTGAGGCAGCCAAGGCAGCTGGCATGTATTGCGTTGGTGTGACAAATTCACATAGTCAGGAATATTTGAGGGAAGCCGATATTGTTATCAGTTGTATCACTGAGTTAAGTTTAGAACATATCAAAGCTCTTTAGAAAGGCTTAAAAAGATAAACAGATGTTGGTAGGCTAAGATTAGGAAATGTTATTATGTTTTCGGTTTTACCTGATTGGCTTATAGAAATTTGTAAGGCAATCAGATTACTTGGAGGAAAAGGATTCCTTGTCGGCGGCTGTGTCAGAGATCGTCTTCTTGGATACTCGATAAAGGATTATGATCTTGAAGTCTATGCCTTACCAAGCCAAACTCTTAAGGAGTTACTTGAAAAGTTTGGAAAGATTAACGTTGTTGGAGAACAGTTTGCTGTTTACAAGCTGCAACCGAAAGCTGCCGCTCCTGTAGAGGTAGATGTTTCTCTTCCACGTCGTGAATCAAAGCGTAGTAGAGGGCATCGCGGTTTCCTTATTGAAGGTGATCCTTGGATGACATTTGAGGAAGCTGTCAGCCGTCGTGATTTTACTATTAATGCCATACTACAAGATCCCTTAACCGAATCCATAATAGATCCTTTATGTGGAGTCAATGACTTAGTAAACCGAAGATTAAGAGTAGCAAATCCAAAGACATTTAAGGAAGATTCCTTGAGAGTTCTTAGGGCAGCACAGTTAGCTTCGAGATATAATTTGAGTATAACAAGTGAAACAATCAAACTCTGCAGAGAAACTGCCCTTGAAGATCTTCCAAAAGATAGAGTATATAAAGAGTTTGAAAAAATATTATTGTTTTCGCCAAATCCTTCTATTGGATTAAGATATCTACAAAAGCTTTGTGTTATTCAAAGACTCTTTCCTAGCCTTATAGAATTACAAAGTTCACCAACAATGAATACACCTTATTCTCAAGATACAAATTGGAATTATACATTGAAGTCTCTTGAAAGAGGTAAGGTTGTAGTTGAAGCTCTTTGTATTCCAAAAAGGATTTCCATCCTATTAGCAATTATTGGAATTAGACTTTCATTACCTAATCTAGTCAAGTTTCTAGATGAACTTGGTATTCACACTGTTCAAGGATATCCTGTCAGACGTCAAGTAATCGGTCTAAGAAAAGTACACCTTATACCTTACAAAATATTTTATCAAAGATTATATAGACAAATTGCCATAATTTGTTTCAGACGATTAGGAAGAATTATTGACTTAGAATTACTTAATTATCTCTGTAAGGCTCTTTATCTGGAATCTTCAGAAGAATTTTTATTCTGGCTTGAAGAAATACTAAAAGATCTTTCTTCGGGAAATTCTCAGTCACTTATTACAGGTCATGACGTTTTAAGCAAGGGAATTAAACCTGGACCAAAGGTAAAAAGTATCCTTAGGCAACTCCAAGAATTTCAGATAGAAGGTGAAGTCTTAACCATATCAGAAGCTCAGTTACTGCTTGAAAAATTAGTTAGGAAAAATTTTCAAGAAAACGAGTTGAAAAATGGCCAGACTTGAAAGTTTTACTCTCCATAATCTTCTGGTGCAAAGGTATTGTTGTCTTGATACCTTCTATTACGAAGGCTTCAAGTGCCCTTCTCATGCGGGCAATGGCTTGATCGCGATTAGGCGCATGAACAATTACCTTGGCTATCAAGGAATCGTAATAGGGTGGCACTTTATAACCTGTGTATATGTGTGTGTCTACGCGGACACCTGGGCCGCTTGGTATATTCAGCGAGGTAATCTGGCCTGGAGAAGGTGTAAATTTTTCTGGATCTTCAGCATTTATTCGACATTCTATGGCGTGACCATTAAAGTCTAAGCCTGATTGTGAGACACTTAACCTTTCTCCAGCAGCAATAAGAATTTGTTCGCGCACTAAGTCAACACCGGTTATGAATTCTGTAACAGGATGTTCAACTTGGATTCGAGTATTCATCTCCATGAAATAAAAATTTAAGTCTTCATCAACAATAAACTCAACTGTTCCAGCATTGACATAGTTGACACCTCGACAGGCGTTTATTGCTGCTTCACCCATCTTCGAGCGTATTTCAGGTGAAACGATAGGACTGAGAGCTTCTTCAACGAGTTTTTGATTCTTACGCTGAATAGAGCAATCACGCTCTCCTAAATGAACTATATTACCGTGCTTGTCCGCCAATACTTGAATTTCTATGTGACGTGGGTTCTCAATATATTTCTCTATGTATACTCCCGGATTACCGAAAGCCGCTGCAGCTTCCGAGCGAGCTGATTCAAAGCCTATTTGAAGTTCTTCAGCAGACCTAACGACACGCATGCCACGTCCGCCACCGCCAGCAGTCGCTTTGATGATTAGAGGATACCCTACTTCTGAGGCAATAGCCTGTGCTGCATCTAGGGACTCGATAATTCCCTCGCTTCCCGGTACAACCGGGACACCAGCAGCTTTCATCGTCGCTTTTGCTGTCGCTTTATCACCCATTGTTCTAATGGCGCTTGGCGGCGGCCCGATGAACGTTATGTTGCAGGCTTCGCAAACTTCTGCAAAACGAGCATTCTCCGATAGGAAGCCGTAACCCGGATGAATTGCGTCAGCATTTGTTACTTCCGCAGCGCTAATAACAGCTGGTATATTGAGATAGCTTTGCCGTGAGGGCGGAGGACCAATACAAACGGCTTCGTCTGCAAAACGTACATGCAACGATTCTGCATCAGCCTGAGAGTACACAGCCACTGTTTTCAGCCCGAGTTCCTTACAAGCCCAGATAACACGGCAAGCTATTTCACCTCGGTTAGCAATTAGAACTTTTCTAAACAAGGATAAGCTATTTCCTTCTTAGTGAAAATAAAGGTTGACCAAATTCTACTGGTTTACCGTTTTCTTGATGAATTTTTACAACTTCTCCAGCTATGTCAGATTCAATTTCATTCATAAGTTTCATAGCCTCAATAATACATAAAACAGTACCTGGGGACACGTGACTACCTATTTCAACAAATGGTGCTGAATCTGGACTCGGAGCGCGATAAAAAGTCCCTACTATTGGCGAATAGATGATATGTAGATCTTCTTCAGTTTCTGAAGCTTCTTCTTTTATAACTTCTTTAGCAACTTGAATTTTCTCTTCAGGGGGTTGTGGGGCATAGGCGTGAAGGTCCGCTGTAGAAGGCTGGGAAATAACTATTCCTTTACCTTCTACAGCATAGATGGTCTTAATGCGAAGCTTAAGTCCTGCTTTGTCAATTTCTAATTCTGCAATTTGTTTTTCATTCACCAGTTCTATTAATTCCTTTATTTCTTTTATGTTCACAGAGTCGCCTCCGCTCAAAAAAACTTAGCTCCAATACAGTTGGAGGGAAAATTCCTGTACTGAAACTTCAAGAAACAATTCATCTGTATTACATCAAATAATGAGATAAGAATCTATGGAGTAACTTTTTTATCAGTTTCTCGATTGCTTTCCGACTCAACAAATTCAATAATCGCCATTTCAGCTCCATCACCTTTTCGGTGGCCAAGTTTTAGTATCCTAGTATAGCCGCCTCTTCTATCAAGATATCGAGGGGATATAACGTCAAAGAGCTTTGATAGAGCTGCTACGCCAGCTGTCCTTTCTGCACCGCGCTTACAATGTTTTGGATTCTCATTCCAGTTTTGATTACCTGCATGAAAATAAGCGGCCGCCAATCGGCGCGAATGTAAATCACCTCGCTTGCCTAATGTTACAGCTCGCTCAATAAATGGGCGAAGTTCTTTTGCCTTTTGTACAGTTGTTATAATTCTCTCTTTGAGAACTAGCGAAGTTGCTAGATTCCTCAACATTGACTTCCTATGCGCAGAAGTACGACCCAGTTTTCTGTGTGCGTGACGGTGCCTCATACTATCGCTCTCCACTATCACAATCTATACAACAATCTGCCTAATCATTTCTATACCCTATAATATTTCCTTCTTCATCAAAGATAGCACCAAGCCCTAACCCCATTGCGGCAAGGATTTCCTTTATTTCGTTTAACGATTTACGTCCGAAATTTTTAGTCTTGAGCATTTCTTGCTCGTTCTTTTGCACAAGTTCTCGAACAGTCTTTATATCAGCATTCTTTAGGCAGTTATAAGAGCGTACGCTTAGTTCTAACTCTTCTATAGAACGGTCCAAGTTTTCGTTAACAATAGACTTTCGTTCAGGAATTTTTACCGGTTCAACTTCAACCTCAGTTTCTTCAAAGTTTATAAATATGGACATGTGGTCCTTGACTAGTTTCGCTGCTAATCCAATTGAATCAGCAGGACTAATACTTCCGTTTGTCCAAACCTCTAGTATAAGCTTTTCATAATCTGTATCTTGTCCCAACCGAGCTGCCTCAACATTACAGCGTACACGCTTAATTGGTGAGTGGACTGAATCAATGGGTATGTATCCAATTGCTAGATCTTCATCAAAATTCCTATCTGCTGGTACATAACCTCTTCCCATCTTCAAACGCATTTCAATTGAGAGATTTCCACCCTCACTAACGGTAGCAATGTACATGCTCTTATCGAGAATTTCAACACCTTCCTCAGTCTCGATATCTTGGGCATAAACCTCACCAGCAACATTCCGACTCAACCGCAAAGTCGAAACTAGCTTTCCTGGTGGCATCTTGAAGGGTATTCTTTTCAGATTTAGGATGATATCAGTAGCATCTTCTACGACGCCTGGTATGGAGGAAAACTCATGCAAAACACCCTCTATCCTAACAGCAGTTATAGCAGCACCTTCTATAGATGAGTATAAGGCACGGCGAATGCTGTTTCCTATTGTTGTTCCGAAACCCCTTTCAAAGGGCTGTGCATAAAAACAACCATAAGTATCCGTCAAGGTTTCTAAGTCACACTCTAACTTCCTAGGACGTTGGAAAGGAATCAACATATCTACACCACCTGAGTAGACAACTTCTTCTTACTTCGAGTAAAGCTCAACTATCATTTGCTCATTAATAGGCTGAGTAATATCTTCTCTTTTTGGTAAAGAAATTACGCGCGCTGCAAGAACATTCTTATTCTCAACTTCCAACCAACTTGGACGCCCTCTCCCAACTGCTGTCGCGAATGACTGAAGAATATGAGGGTTTGAGGCGCTTTCTTCTTTTATTGAAATAAGATCACCTACCTTAACTTGAAAAGATGGAATATTTACCTTCCTGTTGTTTACTTTCACATGCCCATGGCTAACCAGTTGCCTAGCGTGGGCTCTCGAAGTAGCAAATCCTATTCTATAAACGACATTATCTAGCCGTCTCTCAAGAAGAGAAAGAAGGTTTTCCCCTACTATGCCACGCTGACGGGAAGCCTTCTCAAAGTATCCCTTGAATTGATTTTCTAATATTCCATATATTCGCTTTACCTTTTGCTTTTCTCTTAGCTGTTCACCATACCCAGTCAGCTTTCCTCTCTTCGTCTCTCTTCCATGCTGTCCAGGAGGATATGTTCCTCTTTTTTCGATTGGACAAGATGGCTTATAGCAGCGATCTCCTTTTAGGAAAAGCTTAATACCCTCTCGGCGACAAAGCCGGCAAACCGGACCACGATACCGCGCCATACACTCTCACTCCTTCTCCTTGCCTAGTCACATTCCTTTGTCACAGTCATGTTCCTTGGTCACATTCCTTGCGAAGCCTACATAACTCAAACTCGACGCCTTTTACGAGGACGACAACCATTGTGCGGGATTGGTGTAACATCACGGATCACTTTTACTTCTATGCCGCTTGCTTGTATTGCTCTGATTGCTGACTCACGCCCCGAGCCAGGACCGCTCACCCTAACTTCACAGGATTGCATTCCTACTAACTCTCGTGCCATCGAAGCTGCTTTTGCTGCAGCTTGTTGAGCGGCAAAAGGTGTTCCTTTTCTTGAGCCCTTAAATCCCAGTGCACCAGAGCTACTAGCGGTCAGCACATTGCCATTTAGGTCTGTTATACTAACTATAGTGTTATTGAAAGAAGCTTGAATGTAGACAATTCCTTGAGGAATATTTTTCTTCTCTTTTTTCTTATAACTCTTTCGCTTCTCGGTGCTTTTTGCTTTTATTATTTTTTTTGTCATAACTTCTCCAACAAATCAAAATTCATTTCTTACCAGGTGCTTTCTTCTTTGCTATAGTTGCACGTCTTGGTCCCTTACGTGTTCTCGCATTTGTATGCGTTCTCTGTCCACGAACTGGAAGATTCTTTCGATGCCTTAACCCCCGGTAGCACTGAATCTCCATCAACCGCTTTATATCCATCTGAACTTGCTTTCTAAGATCTCCCTCGACAACTACTGAACTATCAATAACAGCTCTTATACGCCCTAGTTCTTCTTCCGAAAGGTTATGTATCTTAATACTAGGGTCTACATTTGCTGTATCAAGTATTTTAGCTGCAAGAGGACGTCCTATCCCGTAAATGTATGTCAAAGCTATGTCTACCCTCTTATTCTCTGGAAGATCAACACCAGCAATACGTACCATAAACCACTTCCCGTGCAGTTGAGACTTATCCTTGTCTTTGCTTGTGTTTTGGATTAGTGCAGATAACTCGAACAACGCCGAATCTGTGAATTACTTTGCAAGACTTGCATATTTTTTTTACAGATGCCCTCACTTTCATGATCCGTTTTCCTCATTTATAACGGTAAATAATCCTTCCCTTAGTTAGATCATAAGGCGAAAGCTCAACTAAGACTTTGTCGCCAGGTAAGATTTTTATAAAATTTTTACGCATCTTTCCCGATATACGTGCAAGGACCACATGCTTATTCTCTAATTCAACACGAAACGTTGCATTCGGTAGTGCTTCCAATACAAAAGCTGGAACTTCTATCGCATCTTCTTTAGGCATGCAGGTTCCTCTCTTTATTCAAACTCTACTATGAGTGTTCCGTTAGTACGAGTGGTCCATTCGGAGTTATAGCAACAGTGTGCTCAAAGTGGGCTGAAGGTTTGCCATCTTTTGTAACAACAGTCCATCCGTCTTTCTCAACTCTAACAGAGGCTGTACCTAGATTGACCATGGGTTCTATTGCCAAAACCCAACCACATCTCAGGCGCGGGCCAGTATTAGGACGGTGTCCACAGTTAGGCACTTGTGGATCTTCATGCATCTTTCGTCCAACACCATGACCACAAAAATCCTTGACTAAGCCATAATTGTACGGCTCTACATATGACTGAATTGCATAAGTAATATCATACAAACGATTTCCCTCTACCATTTTATTTATAGCATGATATAATGATGATTCTGTAACTTTTAGTAGTTTTCGTAACTCCTCTGAAGTTTCTCCAACCGGTACTGTAGTCGCAGCGTCAGCTACATATCCCTCAAAGACAACCCCTGCATCTATACTAACAATATCTCCTTCCTTGATTACCCTACTTGTCGGAATACCATGAACAACCTGTTCGTTCACTGAAACACATATACTAGCAGGATAACCGCGATAGCCCTTAAACGGTGAATACAGGTTTTTGCGCCTCAGCCATTCCTCAGCAAGATCATTCAGCCTCGATGTTGTTATGCCTGGTATAACATTCTCCTTCAAGACATTTATAAGTTCCGCTAAGTATTTACCAGCTGTGTGCATTTTTTCAATCTGATAAGGCGTCTTTGATATAATCATCTCTAGGCACTTCAGCAACTTTTTTATAGATACAAGAGAGTATGTCTTTATAAACATCTTCGAAGTTCTGATTACCATCTATTTTACATAACGCATCCTGATCACTGTAAAAATCAACAAGAGGAAGTGTTTGAAGTGAATATGACTTTAGTCTTTCAAGTATAACTGATTCCTTATCATCTACACGATAGTAAAACTCAGAACCGCCACACTGATCACACATACTTTCAAGCTTCGGCTTTGCAAAATACTGATTGTATATAGCTCCACAGGATTTACAAGAAAACCTACCTGTTACCCTTTTCACAAGAACACTCTCAGGAACTACTATTTCAATTACGATAAGCTTACTTCCTTTTTTCGTTAGAAGCTTTTCTAGAAAGATAGCTTGGTCTAGGTTCCTTGGATAACCATCAAGTATAAAGCCGTTCTCACAATCAGAGCAGGATAATCGCTCTGTAATGATGGAAGCTAGTATATCATCCGGGACTAGTGCGCCAGAAGCAAGAATCTTGGATAGCTTTTCAGAGAGCGGGCCTTCGTTGGAAGCATAGGATCGAAGAATATCACCAGTCGAGATTTTTGGTAAGGTAAGCGCAGCGCTTAGTCTTGCTGATTGAGTTCCCTTTCCTGAGCCAGGAGGGCCTATTAGGATTACTACAACAGGTCTTTCACTTAACATAGCCACTTTCACTTAACGTAGCCACTTTCTTGCAAAAAGCGCTGTCCCCTAAACCTTCGACCCGTACTCCCTAAAAGCTCATACTTCTTAGTTATCAGACGAGCCTCTAATTGCTGAGCAGTGTCTATTGATACTCCGACAGCTATAAGCAAGGATGTCCCGCCGAAGTAGAAAGTATAGCCGAACCCTTTCACTATCCATGACAAGGCAGAGTTTGATGTTATATTAGCATAAAGCCACTCACCGATAAACGGTATCTCTCCAACATCTAGTCCACTAGCTATAAACTGCGGAACAAAGCAAATAAATGATAAGTATATAGCCCCAACAAATGTAAGCTTCATTACTATAGAATCCAGGTATTCAGCAGTTGATTTACCAGGCCTTACACCTGGTACATAGCTGCCAAATTTTCGAAGATTATTAGATACATCCTGTACATCAAAAATAACTGAGACATAGAAAAAAGAAAAGAATACAATACACATAATAAAGACTAATTCATATATCGGGTGACCGGAGCGTAAGATTTTCGTCAGCCATTCATAAATTCCAGAGGAGTTTATGCTTACAAACTGAGTAACCGTTATCGGAAACGCCAATAAAGAAGAGGCAAATATGACAGGTACTACACCCGACATATTAATTCTCAATGGCAGATATGACTTCGAAGACACTCCTATTTCTCTTCGCCTTGTATGTTCTATTGGTATCGGACGGTATGCTTTTTCGACAAATACTATGAGTGCTACGATAAGCAGCAAGAGCATAGCCACAAGTAGGCTCTCTAATGCAGAAATAGGATCACTTCCGAGTCTCTCAGTAAATTGTACAATTATCGAAGGTAATCTAACAACTATACCTGCAAATATAAGCAAGCTTATACCATTTCCAATACCTCTCTCCGATATCTGCTCCCCCATCCACATGACAATTGCTGTTCCTGTGGTCAAGGCTATAACTGATACCAGGAGAAACATTCTAGACGATATACTTACCAACCCCGGTTGAGATAACATCCAAAAGCTGATTGCCGTAGATTGAAATATAGATAGGAGTATGGTCAGATATCTCGTGTACTGATTGATTTGACGTCTCCCTGCCTCGCCTTCCTCCTGTAATCTTTTCAACTGTGCTATAGCAACGGTAAGCAATTGTATGACAATTGAAGCCGTTATATACGGCGTTATACCTAGCGCAAATACTGATATAACTTTTAAGTTACCGCCAGAAAATAAGTCTAGAACGCCAACCAGAGAGCCCTGGAGAGTTTCCCATATTGACTTTAATTTATCCTGATCTATTCCTGGCACACGAACATGGCTACCTAACCTATATAAAAGTAATACTAGTAAGGTAAAAATCACTCTGCTTCTTACATCTTTTGAACTTACTACACTTGTTATAAACTGTCTTAACTCTTCGACCTTTTTCATTTCTTGACCAAGAGGAGATTCTGTACTATGAAACTGTTACGCCCCATATAAGCATCAACTTACTGTAACAGTTATCAGATTGTAGTTAAGGAAATGCTAAGCCTTATTCCTTCTAGTGAAACCTCGTTTTGGAAGCTTCCTCTGAAGGGGCATTTGCCCTCCCTCAAAACCTCGCTTTGACACATAACCAGAACGGGACTTTTGTCCTTTTGTCCCTCGTCCAGCTGTTTTACCAATCCCTGAACCAGGACCTCTCCCTACTCTCTTCTTTACTTTCCTTTCAATCTTTGGAAGGGTACTAAGCCCAAGCATTATCGTCTCTACTCCAGCGCTTGATATGAGTTAGTTAGACTTTATGATTATAAGTCAGATTGGCTTTTACCTCTTAGCAAGGCAACTTTCTCTTTTGAGCGAACCCTAGAAAGCCCTTCAAAGGCTGCTCGGACGATGTTATGAGGATTACGAGAGCCGAGCACTTTAGTAACTGCATCGCGAACACCAAGGACTTGTAGAACTGCTCGGAGCGTGGCTCCAGCAATAATTCCCTTACCTTCCTTAGCAGGCTTTATCAAGACCTTACCTGCACCAAAAACACCTAGCACTTCATGAGGGAGTGTACCATTAGTTATACTCACTCTAATCAAGTTTTTCTTCGCTGATTCAATGCCTTTTTTTATAGCAGCAGGTACTTCAGAGGCCTTACCATTACCAAAACCTGCGACGCCATCCCCATTACCAACAACAACAAGAGCACTAAAGCTCATGTTCTTGCCACCTTTTACGACTTTTGTAACACGTCTAATAGAGACAATGAAGTCTCTTAGCTCTGAATCATTAATTTCCGGGAAAATTCTATTTTGCATAGGTCCTCTAGAAATTGAGACCGCCTAGTCGTGCCGACTCTGCTAGCTGTTTTACTCTGCCATGGTACTTGTACCCATTGCGGTCAAAGTATACATCCTTGATTCCCAGCTTCTTAGCTCTTTCTGCAATTTCCATACCTACTTGGCTTGCCCTATATAATTTCCTTGATAAACCATTAAGATTCTCAGGATAGTCCCTAAGCTTTAGAGAACTTGCAGCACAAAGGGTCATACCACGGGAATCATCTATTATTTGAGCATATATGTGCTTAGAACTCCGAAAAACACATAGACGGTACCTTTGGCTTTTCATCTCCTATAGCTCCTTGTCACCTCGATTATACCTTTATGCCTTTATACCTTATACAGTTTTATTTCTTGCTACCCTTTGTACCGGACTTACCTGGCTTTAGGACTAGTGGCCGATCAGCATAGCGTATACCTTTACCCTTATACGCATCTGGGCGCTTGAGCGCTACAAGATCAGCTGCTACCTGCCCCACTCTCTCCTTATCCCAACCTCTTACTGTCAATGTTGCCTGATATTGCTGAATTGATTTTTGCATCCTTTCTATTGCACAGTCTATTCCTTCTGGCAATTCATACTCCACTGGATGTGAAAACCCTAGGTTGAGTATTAACTTATTACCTTTTTGTTCTACCTTATAACCTACTCCAACTAAATCTAAACTCACAGAGAAGTTAGAGGAAAGGCCAATGACAGCATTATTGATGAGCGTCCTTATCAATCCTTGAAACTTACGACTATTGTGATCTAACGCAGTAACCTTGATTTGATTATTTAACACATCAGCTTCAATTCCATCAGGAATTCTTATTTTCTTAGATAAATTGCCTTTTTCAATAGTGAGAAAGCCATCCTCAGCCTTAACATTAAGGCCTGAGAAATCCACTATCTTTTTTCCTATTCGTGACATACTTTCCTCTTAGTAAACTATACAGAGAAGTTCCCCACCAACGCGCTTTCGGCGGGCTTCCTTACCAGTGAGTATGCCCTGAGAGGTACTTAGTATACAAATTCCGAGTCCGTTTAGCGGACGAGGTATTTCATCAACTCCGACATAGACCCGCCTGCCAGGCTTAGATATCCTTTGGAGGTTCTGTATAACAGGTTCAGAGGATTGCGAGTACTTCAAATAGATACGTATTGTTCGATGATAGCCTTCACCCGTAACCTTGTAGTTATTGATGTAGCCTTCTTCTCGTAGGAGTCTTACAATCTCCGCTTTTATCTTCGAGTAGCTTACATCTACCTTAGAGTGCCCGGCCCTAGTTGCATTTCGTATCCTTGTTAGGAGATCGCTAATTGGATCTGTCATATAACCTTAACCTACTAAAAGCCCACTCTACTAGTAAAATTTTGGCTTACTTTCTAAAAGGCATACCAAGACATCTGAGTAACTCTCTTGCCTCTTCGTCGGTTTTAGCAGTTGTTACAAAGGTAATGTTCATTCCTCTTACCTTCTCAACTTTAGTGATATCTACTTCTGGAAACATGATCTGCTCTCTAACGCCAAGGGTATAGTTACCTCTCCCATCAAAAGATTTAGGAGAAACTCCCTTGAAGTCCCTCACCCTTGGCAGAGCTATCTTTACTAAGCGCTCAAAAAATTCATACATCCTCCTCCCTCGCAATGTAACCTTGACTCCAACTGGATCGTTCTTACGTAGCTTGAATGAGGCTATCGACAACTTAGCACGTGTCACAACTGGCCTCTGACCTGTTATAAGTGCTAATTCGGACAGGCTTGTCTCTAATACTTTAAGATTTTTTGAGGCTACATAATCCTTGCCTACTCCCATATTGATAACTATTTTTTCAAGTTTAGGAACTGACATAACATTTTTATAGCCAAAAATTTCTCTCATTCTATTGATAACCTTTTCTTTTTGCAAGTTGTCCAACATAAATTTATATCTCCTTGGCTATTATATTTTCTTAATTTTTGAAATCGAAATCCAAGATTCTTTCTTAAGAATCCCATGGCTTTCAAGTACTGATGATCTTTTCTGGTGCTTAACACACATTCCAATATTCTCTACAATTACTCTCAATCTTTTACGATCTATGCTCTTTATACGACCTGACTTACCTTTGTCTTTACCAGATATAACAATAACACTGTCATTTATCCTTATATTTTTTGTCAACTTTTTGCTCTTCATATCACCTCCGGGGCAAGGGATATTATCTTCATAAATTTCTTATCTCTTAGCTCTCTGGCAACGGGCCCAGAAACCCTTGTCCCAACTGGATCCCATCCTTCGCTACCGCGCTTAACCAAAACCGCGGCATTTTGGTCAAATCGAACATAACTTCCATCCTTCCTTCTTACCTCTTTACGAGTTCTTACAATTACGGCCTTGACTACTTGACCCTTCTTGATAGAACCGTCGGGGGCGGCTTCCTTGACGCTTGCAGTGATAATATCGCCAATCGAAGCTGTCCTCCCTACCGAACCACCAAGCGGCAGTATGCATGATATCTTCTTTGCACCAGAGTTGTCAGCGACTTCTAATATGGTACGCATTTGTATCATAGTCGTTTACTTCCCCATAGCATTCCTCTGAATGATTTCTTTAACTACCCATCGCTTTCTTGCCGAGAGTGGGCGAGATTCAACAATTCTAACTTTATCACCAACTTTACATGATAGTTCATCGTGGGCAAGAAATTTTGAATGACGGCGAATAAACTTCTTATATACTGGATGCATAACAAGTCTCTCAATTCTCACTGTTACCGTCTTCCTCATCTTGTTGCTCACAACAAGACCAACTTTTTCGAGTTTACTCATTTCTTCGTAGCCTCTCTTTTCTTTTCCGCTATTACTGTTTCTATTCTTGCGATAGTTTTCTTTATCGAAGATATTTTATTACCTGCTTCAATAACTCCTGAATTCTTCTTCAGAGTAAGCTTTGCAACTTCCAGTCTCATTTCTTTTCCTAGAGCGACGAGTTCACTGAGTGACTTAGACCGAATTTCTTCAATTGTCATTACAGTATAGCTCCGTTTTCCAATTCTCTATAGACAAACTTTACCTTCATCGGCAACTTTTGCGCAGCTAGATTCATTGCCTTCCTAGCGAGTGCCTCACTAACCCCTTCTATCTCGAAGAGTATTCTTCCTGGCTTTACAACAGCCACCCAACCTTCAGGGGCCCCTTTACCTTTCCCCATTCTTGTCTCAGCAGGCTTTTTTGTGACAGGCTTATCTGGGAATATCCTTATCCAAATCTTACCACCTCTTTTCAATGACCTAGATATAGCTATTCTTGCAGCTTCTATCTGACGACTTGTTACCCAAGCAGGCTCAACAGCCTTTAATCCGTACTGACCAAAGCTAATACTCGACCCTGAAGTTGCTATACCAGTCAGCCGACCACGTTGCTGCTTTCTATATTTTGTTTTCCTAGGAGACTTATACTCTGCCATAATATCTCGTTGTTAACCTTTTCTCCAAAAGTCTACTTGATTATTTTGATTTCGTTTCATTGAGAATATATCTCCCTTGTATATCCAAACTTTGACGCCTACCACGCCATAAGTAGTATACGCTTCAGCAAAACCATAGTCTATATCAGCCCTAAGCGTGTGCAATGGCATTCTACCCTCTAAGTATTGTTCACTCCTTGCTATCTCTGCTCCATTCAGTCGTCCTGAGACGATCACTTTTACACCCTGTGCACCAAAGCGCCTAGCACTTTCTGTAACTTTCCTCATTGCGCGTCTAAATGCAACTCTTTTCTCTATCTGTGAAGCAATCTGCTCAGCTTGAAGCTGAGCATTCAACTCCGGCTTCTGTATCTCCTGAATGTTTATAATTACATCTCGCCCTGTCTTTTGTTGAATTTCAGACTTCAACTTATCTATTTCTGTCCCTTTCCTACCAATAATAACCCCAGGACGAGAAGTGTGAATTATTACCTTTAATTTGTTCACAGCACGTTCTATATCAATCGCTGCTACACCTGCTCCTGAGAATCGTTGTTTTAGCTCTTTGCGTAATTGAAAATCCTCTGTAACGAGCTTGGCAAAATCTGTGTCTTTGTCCGAGTACCAGGTTGATCGCCAATTTTTGACGATTCCAAGCCGAAATCCATATGGATGTACTTTCTGGCCCATTAGTTACTAACCCGATCCTATTCAGATTGATCTGTCAGTACAAATTTTACACTGAATAGCCGTCTCTGCTCTCTATATGCTCTCCCCATTGGAGCAGGACGTATCCGCCGACGATACTTAGTCACCCCTGTGTTTACATAACATTCCGAGATAATGAGTTTCTCGATATCTATGTGAGTATTTCTTTTCTCAGCAATATACTCTGCGTTCGATATAGCTGACCACAGAACTTTCTTCAAGACTCTAGCCAAGCGCTTACTACTTAGACCAAGCAAAGCTAAAGCCTCGGTCACATTACGTCCTCTAACCTGGTTAACAAGAAGCCTTGCTTTCTGAGGCGAACCTTTTGACGAGCGAAGTATGGCAACAGAACGCATTGATTATCTCCGCTTTGCTGACTTTTCATTCTTGTCACCGGCGTGTCCTTTAAATGTCCTTGTTGGAGCAAACTCACCAAGTTTATGTCCTACCATGTTTTCCGACACAAAGACCGGGATGAATTTCCTGCCGTTATGAACAGCAAATGTATGACCAACCATATCTGGTATAATAGTCGAACGCCTTGACCAAGTCTTAATAACCCGCCGTTCATTTGCTTCATTAAGACGAGACACAATATCACGTATGGAATTATCCACAAACGGACCCTTTTTCACCGAGCGAGGCATCTCATCCTCCTTTCTAGCTACTTGCGACGACGAACTATGTACTTTTCCGTTCGTTTGTTACGCCTTGTTTTGTAACCACGAGTCGGTTGCCCCCAGGGCGTCACAGGATGCCTCCCACCTGAGGTTTTACCCTCCCCACCCCCAAGGGGGTGGTCAACAGGATTCATCGCAACTCCACGAACCTCCGGACGCAAACCCCTCCAGCGTGCTCTTCCAGCCTTTCCAAGGGAAACATTCTCATGGTCTATATTTCCAACTTGGCCAACTGTTGCATAGCAGGCAACTGGAACTTTTCTCACCTCACCAGACGGAAGTCGCAGCTGGGCCATTTTGTCATCTTTTGCCACGAGTTGAGCCTTGGCTCCTGCCGCCCGCGCTAACTGTCCTCCTTTTCCCGGACGAAGTTCTATGTTGTGTAACTCAGTCCCCAAGGGTATCTTCTGTATCGGGAGGGCATTACCGGGAACTATGTCCGAATCTGGGCCTGAGATAACTGTCTGACCGACTTTTAATCCAAGAGGAGCTAGTATATAACGTTTTTCACCGTCTACATAGTTTATCAATGCAATTCTTGCTGAGCGGTTTGGATCATACTCAATTCGGGCTACTCTACCAGGTATGCCTAACTTGTTCCGCTTGAAATCTATGATTCTGTAGAGTCGTTTATGCCCACCACCTCGATGGCGGGTGGTAATCCTGCCGTCATTATTTCTCCCAGAGATTTTCTTCTTCTTCTCAGTAAGAGACTTTACTGGCCTCTCCTTAGAAAGGTCGGGGTCAATAATAAAAGTTTGGAAACGTCGCGCGGACGAGGTTGGTTTTACACTCTTGATCGGCATAATATGAAGAAGCCCGGAACGGTATTTAGAGAGATTCTAAGTAATCTCCAACTACATGACCAGGTGCAAGGGTAACATATGCTTTTTTCCAGTCACTCTTTTTACCTTGGTAACGACCCCTACGAACTTTTTTTCCTCTGAAATTTGCCGTATTGACCGACTGTACCTTTACATTAAAGAAGAACTCAACTGCTCTCTTGATATCAAGTTTTGTAGACTTCTTGTGAACGCGAAAAGTTAATACTTGACTCGGACTAGCACTTTGCTCTTTCAATACTAGGGCCTTTTCGCTAACCACAGGTGACTTTATAACACTGAGGATATCCATTTACTGTCACCGTCCCTTTCCATGAAGTATCCTCTGAATATTCGAGGTCAAAGCCTCAAGCGCAGGCTGACTAATCAGTATCTTCTCATGAAGGAGTAGATCATAGATGTTGACGCCAAGAGGATTTACGGTTTTCACTCCAGCAAGATTTCTTGAGGCAAGCATAAGGTTTTTATTCAAGGTAGAATCAATAATCAACACCTTATGGTTTGACAACCCTAATGCACTAAGTTTGGAATAGAGAAATTTTGTCTTGTGAGTAGGAAGTGAGATACTATCAACGACTGTTACACCACCTTCTCTCAAACGCTCCGCAATAGCTGAAGCTATTGCCTTCCACCTCTTCTTTTTTGGAAGAGTATACGACCAATCCCTCGGCTGTGGTCCATGTACATTTCCACCGCCCTTCCATAAGGGTGAACGAATACTTGAAACACGCGCTCTCCCTGTCCCTTTCTGCCTCCACAACTTCCTACCTGAACCAGAGACCTCACCGCGTGTTTTAGTGGCTACAGTTCCAGCCCGGCCTCTTGCACGATACTCATGGACAGCCTCTCCTATCAGAGTGATATTCAATGGAGTTTCTGATAAAACTCCTTCTATCTTTAGCTCAGAAATTGGTTCATTATCTAAGTTACGTACTGTTACTAGCGACATAACTGAACCGCTCCAATCACATAAAACCACACAAAACTATGAATGAACCTTTTTAATAATCAAGTAATTTCCATTTGCTCCAGGAACAGCACCACGAACCAACAAAATACCCAACTTCTCATCAACCCTGACAATCTTCAAGTTCTTAACCGTACAATTGACATTGCCCATGTGACCAGCCATGCGGCTGCCCTTGAAGACCCTCGAAGGAAAAGAGGAAGCCCCGATTGAGCCTGGAGCACGGTGAAACATTGAACCATGCGTAGCACGTCCACCGCCAAAGCCGTGACGCTTAACGAAGCCAGCAAAGCCGCGTCCTTTTGATTTACCAGTAATCGTCACCAGATCATCCGGCTTGAATATGCTTGCTAGGATTAAGGAACCAATTGGATACTTTTCAACATTCTCAACTCTAAACTCCCTAAGTAACCGTGTTGGGGGCGTCCCCTTTGCTGTCTTCTCGAAATGCCCCCGAAGCGGTTTACTCACCTTCTTCGGCGGCCGAGACTCAACTAACCCAACTTGGATGGCGTTGTAGCCATCCTTTGCCTGAGTTTTATGCTGCGTTACGACACAAGGACCGGCCTTGATTACGGTTACTGGAACAACAGCACCCTTGTCATCAAAAACTTGGGTCATGCCGACTTTTATGCCTAAAATTCCTTCAGCCATGGCTTTCTAAATTGCTTTTTCTCCTCACAATGTTTCCTTACCTACCGCTTTTCTTTGAAAAAGGTCTTTATCTGAACATCAACTCCGGCCGGTAAATCAAGCTTCATTAAGGCATCTACTGTCTGAGGCGTCGACATCAAAATATCTACAAGACGTTTATGGGTACAGATTTCAAACTGCTCGCGCGATTTTTTGTCCACATGAGGCGACCGTAGCACTGTAAAACGGCTTCTTGAGGTCGGTAGCGGTATGGGCCCAGCGACCTTTGAGCCCGTGCGACGCGCCGTCTCAACAATTTCCAAGGCGGATTGGTCAAGAATCCGATGGTCGTAAGCTTCCAGCCTGATGCGTATCTTATCGCTCATCATGTTTCCACGCCCCTCACCTTTCCTTATGTGAGCTGGCTCTAGCTACTCGATAATTTCGGAGATGGTGCCGGCGCCAATCGTGCGCCCCCCCTCCCGAATCGCAAACCGCAGCCCTTTCTCCATCGCAATCGGCGTAATCAACTCCACTGACAGCGCCACATTGTCCCCAGGCATCACCATCTCCACCCCCTCCGGCAACTCCACCACCCCCGTCACGTCCGTCGTCCGAAAGTAAAACTGCGGCCGATACCCCTTGAAAAACGGCGTGTGCCGCCCCCCCTCCTCCTTCGTCTACACATCCACCTCCGCCCGAAACTTCGTGTGCGGCGTCACCGTCCCCGGCTTCGCTATCACCTGCCCCCGCTCAATGTCCCGCCGATCCACACCCCGCAACTACACCCCCACGTTGTCCCCAGCCTGCCCCTGATCCAACAACTTCCGAAACCTCTCCACACCCGTCACCACCGTCTTCCGCGTCGGCCGAATCCCAACCACCTCCACCTCGTCCGACACCTTCACCACCCCGCGCTCCACGCGCCCAGTCGCCACCGTCCCACGCCCCGATATCGAAAACACATCCTCAATCGGCATCAAAAAC
>JANWUV010000007.1 GCA_025057975.1 Chloracidobacterium sp. | reverse complement strand
CGCGTACGCCTTCCGATCCCAGTAAAAGCTGTTCCGCCCGTTGATGTACTGGTTGATGAGCGGCACGCTCGACCCGCTCGGCACGACGCTTTCACTGAACGGCACGCTCGTCGCCGGGTTGTTTTGCGCGTTGTATTCCACCCGCTCCTTCTCCCCCGTCGGATGCGTCACCTCCACCCACCGCTGCGCCCCCGTCCCAGGTCCGTTCGTGAAGCTCGTCGTCCCATACGGCGTCGTCAGGCTGGTCAGAAAGTCCCCCGCCCCATAGGTGAACGCCGACTCGATCCCGATCACGTCCGTGATCCTCGCCAGCCGTCCGCTCCCGTCGTACGCAAACTGCGCATACCGCCCGTACGGGTCCGTCACCCGCGTCACCCGCAGCCGCTCCGCGTCCGTCCCCGTCGTCGGGTAGTCCAGCCGCGTCCGCCGCCCCTGCGCGTCCACCACGCTCGTCAGTCGCACGCCCGCGCGTCCGCATCGTACGGCGCTTCGTTGTAGTTCAGCGTCACCGTATGCCCCTGCGCGTCTTTCAGCTGCGTCAAAAACCACCGCCGCGTCGTCCCTGTCGGCGGATCGAGCGCCAAGCCATAAACTTCCAAGCTCCCGTCGTTGAACCGCCGCTCGTAGCGCGTCGTCTGTCCCCCGCCCAGCACCCGTGTCACCACCGCCTGCGACCGCAACTTATGACACAATCACCCACCAGTCTTCGCAGTGGGGTAGGTCCGGCTGTGTCGCGCAGTCTTGCTGCCGGAGGCAAATCCGGTTGATGCAGAAAGTCCCGTGATTTTCACAAAGCTGCCCGCGCGCGCCGACGCACTCATAGCCCAGCGCGTTGCCCTGCGAGTCGTAACGCGCCTGACACGTCTGGTTTGGGCAGTAGACGTACGCTTGCCGGGCAGGCTGATCGCCTACGCTCGCATCGCCTACGCTCGCAACGACCGACTCCGGCGCTACAGCGCGCCGCCAAGTTTCGCCGTCCTCAAACTTGACTTCTTCAGCCGCTAGGATGAGCAAGACTTGGCTAGCCTGAGACCGGCGCGCCGCCTCCAAGAGCGATCCCAGAGGCAATCCATAGTCGCGCCGACCAGCCACCGTCTCCACATCGGCCGGCTTGCCTTTGCGCGCAACTTGGGCGACTTCTCGCGGCAGCCGCTTCGCTACACACTGACCGGCGGCGAGAACGCGCTTGTCGCCATCCGCTTCGATCAGAAACCACGCAAGGCGGAGATCTTGCATGCGGCGCTGAGTGGCGTTTCGAGTCTGGACAAGCGTCGCTCGGAATGGACGCGCCTCACTGGCGACAGCCGAAACCTGGATCTCAGCGGCAAAGCCCTCTGAAGTGATATCCGGGACGACGCTAAGCCACGGGAAGCCCTTGTTGTCATCGGCGGGATGAAGCTGCGCGCCCGCCTGAAGAGGCGACAGCAGCCACAACAGCCACAGCGTCAGCAAAACGCCCCGACGGCTTATCACAGCAAAACCTATTCTTGACTGAGCCAATGACATGTTTGACCTCCAGAACACAGTCAATCTGCATCAGATGCAAAGTGAAGCCAACAGCAGCTTTCTTTAACAAAAAATTACATTGGTTTTTTGCGTCAAGCGCGGACTCAGCGCATTGGCGAACCCCACAGCGGAAGGGAGCAATGGTACTTCTGCCACATTTACGCAACGCTGTCGCCATAAAAATAACCAAGCAAAATACTAACAACAGAACAAATACAACTACTAGGTGAAATACAACAACAAGTAGCAGGGTCAAGCGATTTTTCAGCAATTATGATAACAGCAGGGGATTGCAGCGTTTTTCAGGTGCAGCCGGCTCAAAGCGCCTCTGAAGCAATCGGTTTCAGCCGCGAATGACCCGGCCGCAATGAAGGAGACTGCGCAAAGGGCGATGACGGACTCGCGCCGAGACGCCAAGGCGCAGCGAGCGAGGAAGAAAGCCGGGCTACATCGCTGCGAAAAACGATATGATGATCGAGCAACGCTGCTCTCCGATGTCGCGGGACGACGAGCCATGAACCCATCATCCCACTACTTTCATTCGCACCGGCTCAAGCTGCACTACTGGGACTACGGCGGCGGAGACGACCGGCCGCCGCTCATCCTTGTACACGGCACGCAGGATCACGCCCGCAGCTGGGACGATTTTGCACGCGCGTTTCACCACGAGTACCACGTCTACGCCCTCGACTTACGCGGCCACGGCGACAGCGCCTGGGTGGAAGGCGCGATGTACGCCTTTCCAGAGTTTATGCTCGATTTGGTCGCGTTCGGCGGTGTGGTACAACGGTTTCCGGCCGCCGTCGTCGGGCATTCGCTGGGCGGAGTGGTGGCGATGCACTATGCCGCCGCCTTCCCGGAGCGGGTTGCCGCCGTCGTCAACATCGAAGGTTGGGGGCCGCCGCCGTCGGTGAAAACCAAAACCTACACCGAGCGGCTGCGGACGTGGGCGGAGCGTGTCCTAGCGGCCGAGAGCCGTACGCCTCGCCGCTACGCCTCAATTGAGGAAGCCACCGCCCGGATGAAGGAAGCCAATCCGCACCTAAGCGACGCGATGGCCGCGCATCTGACGCGCTACGGCACGAACCGGACGGCCGACGGCAGCCTCATCTGGAAGTTCGACCCGTATTTGCGCCACCTGCCGCCGTTGGGTTTACCGACGGAGTTGGCAAAGGAGTTGTTCGCCGCCGTCAAGTGTCCGGTACTGTGCATTCGAGGCGCAAAGAGCTGGGCGGCGAATCTGGCGCAAAGTCCCCAACTCCAGATGATTGAGCGGATGCAGTACGTTGAGGTCCCCGAAGCCGGCCACTGGGTGCATCACGACCAGTTTGAAGCCGTCGTCCAGGCGACACGTCGGTTTCTGGCCGAGAACGCCGTTTCGCCAACGAAACAACCGGCGTCGAGCGGGGCGGATGGTCGGTAGTTTGCGTCAGGCTTCGTCTGCAAGCCGAAGCGCGCGCCGACCGGAACAGGGCAGGGGAAACCCGTGAGCTATTTCGCCGCCGTGTAAGAAACTTGGAAAACTCTCCGACGGCGGAGACCGGCAATGGTCGCGGCTGGTGGCGATGGGGACAAGGTAGCCGGACGCAAACGCGCCCAACAAGAGCAACGCCAAAACGAGCGCCAACGGGTGAAGCTCCGCAAGTGCAAGTGAGGTTGAAAATAAGCGCCTGCTGTATTCATCGCCTGTAAGGCAGGCGGCAGTCCACACGCGGGCGGCGCTCCACGCGCCAAGCTAGCTTGCCTACGGTCAGGCCCTAGCGACGCCAAGGGAGCGCCAAGACGTAGCCTACGTCTTCAGGGAAATCACGCAGCGCAGAGCCGAAGATGACGCAAAGCTTACGCGAGGAAGTCGCCCCGGTTGGCGCACGGCGCGTCGCAGTCCGGGCACACCGCCGCCTGGGCCCATATCAGCCGACCACTCCCACCGGCGCAAGGTTGACAACGGCGGCGGAAAGACTCGGCGGCGGCTTCGGCGTGGCGGAAACACACATCCGCGACCGCCGCCGCTTCCTCCAGCTGAACGGCCAAGGTCGTTCGGCGGCGTCATACGGGTGTGTCACAGGATTTTCGCCAGTCGGTCAAGCGTCTCCTGAAAATCGGCCTTTTCACTCGTGGACTGACGCAGGAACTGATTGACCGCGTCAATTTTCGAGATGGCGTAGTCGGTACGCTTGTCTTTGCCGCTTTTGTACGCGCCGATGAGAATCAGGTCCTTCTGGGACTCATAGGCGTCAAGAATGTCGCGCAGCTTCATCGCCTTGGCGATGTGATCCTTGTCGGCTACGGCCGTCATAACGCGCGACACCGAGTGCCGGACATCAATCGCTGGATAGTGACCGCCAGCCGCCAGCGCGCGCGACAAAATGATATGTCCGTCCAAAATCGAGCGGGTTTCGTCGGCGATGGGTTCGGTCATGTCGTCGCCTTCGACAAGCACGGTGTAAAAGGCTGTGATCGAGCCGCGCTGCGAGTTGCCGGTACGCTCCAACAGCTTGGGCAACTCGCTGAATACCGACGGTGGGAAACCGGCGCGCGCCGGGGGTTCGCCGGTCGCCAAGCCGACTTCGCGCAAGGCGCGGGCGAAGCGCGTCACGGAGTCCATCATCAGCAGCACTTTTTTGCCTTGGTCGCGGAAGTACTCGGCGATGGCCGTCGCAACGTGCGCCGCCTTGAGCCGCACCAGCGACGGTTCGTTGGACGTTGCGACAACGATAACCGACCGCTTCAGACCCTCCGGTCCGAGATCGTGTTCGAGAAAGTCGCGCACTTCGCGTCCGCGTTCACCGATGAGCGCAATGACGTTGACCTCAGCTTCCGTGTTGCGCGCCAACATCCCTAGTAGCGTTGATTTGCCCACGCCAGCGGCGGCGAAGATGCCGACGCGCTGCCCTTCGCCGACGGTCAACGTCGCGTCAATCGCCCGTACGCCGGTCACAAAACGCTTTGTCACACGCTGGCGCTTCATCGGGTCGGGCGGGCGGGCGGAGACGGGAACCTCAACGGCGTTCTGGATCGGTCCTTTGCCGTCCATCGGTTCGCCCAGCCCGTCCAAGACGCGCCCCAGTAGTTCGTCGCTTACCCGCACCTTGAGCGAGCCGCCGGTTGAGATGACTTCCGCGCCCATGGCGACATCCTGAAGTTCTCCCAGCGGCATGAGAATAATTTCCGAACCGCGAAAGCCGACGACTTCAGCCTTCAAATCCTGCGCGCGGTGCGGCGAGCGGATGAGGCACAGTTCCTCAATGCGCGCGCCCGGTACAGAGGCCCGGACAAGCAAGCCGACCAGTTCTGTGACACGCCCGCGCACCTCAACCGAAGGCAACCAGTCAAGGGCCCTGACGTAGGGCGACAAGTCCAGTCGTGGCGACACCACTCCTCCCATCAACGAACGCCTCCTTCGGGTTTGTCCGTTTTTCCGCCGCTGAAAAGCCGCCGCCGGATGATACCGCCAACCGGCGCAGCGGCGCACGCCGGCCGGCGTGAATCTTTAGCCGGCTGGCGCCGGCGTAGGGATTTGCTTCTGAAGAATGAGACGCTTGGTGCCGCCCTTGGCGCGACCGATAAACGGAACATGGAAGCGATAGGTCGTCACCGTACAGAAACCTTCATTACCTTCCTTGCAGTAGGTCACGGACACCACCACGTCAAACGCGCCCATACCGTCAGCCGTGACGGTATAGGGAATCGTCACCGGGAAGCGCAGCTTCTCACCCGCCGCCGCCATCGCCTTGGCCGGTACGGTAAAGCCCTCCGTTCCGGCCTCAATGCTCACAAAGTACCGTTGCTCGGCCTTGGGGGCATACTTGAACCCCGGCGGCAACTTGACATCCACCACAATCTCGCCCGCGCCCGGTATGAGCCGCTGCGCCGGGACGCCGACCTGTTCCTCGTTCGGCAGCGCATCGGCCTTGCGTTTGACCGGCGTCGGAGCGTTGAGTTTATCAATCGGAAACGTTCGCACCCGCGTCGGCTCAAACTCCACCACGCGCACAACGTGATTGTTGGTGTCGGCGATGAACAGTTTGCCGTCGGCGTAGGACACGCCGCCCGGTTCGTGAAACAGCGCCGGGATGTCGTTTTGCAGGCCTGGCTTGCCGGCGCCAATCAGGTTTGAGACAAAGCGCGTTCGCAGGTCAATCGTGCGCAGCTTATGGTTGTAGCTGTCCGCAACGTACAGCTTGCGGTCGGCGACGGCTACTCCCAGCGGATGCTGGAAGCGGGCGTTTTCGCCCCTGCCGTTAGCGTCGCCGAAGTCGAACAGATCGCCGCCAGCTATAGTCGTCACCTGTCCATCCTTCAAGTCAATGGCTCGAATGGCGCTGATTTCACTGTCGGCCACATACAGTCGCTTACCATCGGTCGCCAATCCCGAAGGCTGAGCAAACAGCGCCGTGTCGAGCGCGCCGTCCCGCCGTCCCTCGCCGCCGGTTCCGGCGTACCAGCCGACCGTGCCGGTGTCGAGGTTGTACCGCCAGATTTGGTGTGCCCCCGCCATAGCGATAAACAGCGTGCGTTCGTGGACGACCAAATCCCAAGGTGAACTGAGGCCGATGGTCGTCCCTGGCCCCGTTCGGTCGCCGCGCTCGTTTTTGCCCGTCCCGGCGACTGTTTCCACCTGCTTGGTCTTGAGATTGACACGCCGAATCAGGTGATTGCCGGTGTCGGCGACATAAAGGAAATCGCCGTCCAGCGCCAGTCCCTGCGGATAACGGAACTCAGCGAAATCGTAAGGGCCGTTGCGCGTTCCTGGCGCGCCGGAGCCGATGACGTCAAGCAACCCGCCGTCGAAATCAACGACAACCACCCGATGGTGGCCGGTGTCGGCGATGAATAAGCGCCGACTCGCCGCATCCGCATGCACCTTGCCCGGAAACCGGAGCGGACGGTCGGGTTCTTTGGACAGTTCTAGCGCGGTTTCCACTGACCCCGGCTTGAGCGTCCCCTTGCGCTTGGCCTCGGCAATGAGCGCAGCGATGTCGCGGTCAAGTTCGTCGCGGTGACCCTCGCCAGTGTACCGACTCGCCACGTAGCCGTCGGGTGTGATCAGCACCAGCGTCGGCCAGGCGCGTACTGCATAGGCGTTCCAGATGGCGAGGTTGGCGTCGTTGACGACCGGGTGCCGGATGTCGTAGCGCGCAATCGCCTGCCGGATGCTGTTGCTTTCTTTCTCGTTTGTGAACTTGGCCGAGTGGACGCCGATGACAACCAGTTCATTTGGGTACTTGGCTTCCAATGCCTTGAGGTCGGCGATAACGTGCAGACAGTTGATGCAGCAGTAGGTCCAGAAATCGAGTAGCACGACCTTCCCACGTAGCGCGGCGAGCGACAGCGGCCTCGGTATGTTGAGCCAGTCCACGCCGCCTTCCAGTTCAGGGGCGCGAACGGGACCGATTTGCAGCAGGGAACGTGTCGGCATTGGGGAGGAAGCCGTCGGCCACAACGCCGTCGGTGACAAGAGCAGGAGGAGAGCCGCTAGGATCGTACAACACGAAAGCCACAAACGTTTCATACACCGCATGGTGTTGCGCCGGGACGTACCCGGCAAGTGGAACGGTACGCCAGAGGAGGGCAAGGTGATGCGTGAGGAGACCTTTGAGATTGAAGGCATGCACTGTGGGCATTGCGTGCGCGCCGTCGAAACCGCACTCCGCGCGCTCGTCGGCGTTGAGGTACGCCGGGTGGAGATTGGGCGGGCTTCCGTCGCCTATGCGCCCGAAACCGTGAGCCGGGCGCGGATTGTCGCGGCGATTGAAGAAGCCGGCTTTCAGGTTGTTTGAGCAAACGCAAGGAGGAAAAGCCGTAAAGACGCTCTGAAAGCGCCATGCGCGATACACTAACAACATCGAAGTCAACGTCAACCACAACACCCTCTCACACCTCTGCCGAGCCGCCTATCGCCGTAACGGAAATCATTGGCGTCGGCGGGATGACGTGTGCGGCCTGCGCCAACCGGATTGAGCGCGCGCTGCACCGGCTCGAAGGCGTCAGGGCGGCGACGGTGAACTTGGCGGCGGAGCAGGCGATTGTGACCTACTACCCCGAAACCATCACCTTGCCCGCGCTACACGCCGCCATTGAACAGGCCGGTTACACGGTCGTCACGACCGCCGCCGATGCGCCGGAGCAGGCGGCGGCCGACGCAAGCGAGCGCGAGCGGCGTTCTCTTGGTCGGCGGGCGCTCATCGCCGGTCTCTTAGCCGTGCCGCTCTTCATGCTTGAGATGTCGCCGATGTTCCTGCCGGCGCTGCACCACGCCTTAGTCGGCGTCGTAGGGGAGGCGGCGCTGCGGTGGGTGTTGTTAGGGTTGGCGACGCTCGTGCAGTTCGGCCCCGGCTGGCGCTTTTACCAAAAGGGATGGGCGGCGGCGCGCGCCGGAGCGCCGGATATGAACACACTTGTGATGCTGGGGACGACGGCCGCCTACGGGTACTCGGCGGCCGTGACGTTGTGGCCCACGGCGTTCCCTGCCGGGACGACACACCTGTACTACGAGGCGGCGGCGACGGTCATCGCGTTGGTGTTGCTCGGCAAATATCTTGAGGCGCGCGCCAGAGGGGAGGCGGGCGCGGCGATTCGGCGACTACTTGAATTGCAGCCGAAAACGGCCCGTGTCATCCGCAACCAAAAGACCGTTGACATTCCAGTGTCCAACATTTGTCCGGGTGATCTGGTCGTTGTCCGTCCCGGCGAGCGCATTCCTGTGGACGGCGTCGTCGTCGAGGGAGCGTCCTTTGTGGACGAATCTATGCTGACCGGCGAGCCGCTCCCGGCGGCGAAGGCCGTTGGCTGTCAAGTCGTCGGCGGGACGGTCAACGGTCGGGGAAGTTTTGTGTTTCGAGCCGAGCGCGTCGGCGCAGAGACAGTTTTGCAGGGCATCGCCCGTCTAGTGCAAGCCGCACAGGGGACGCGACCGCCCATCCAAGATGTGGCGGATCGCGTCGTGAGGTGGTTCGTCCCGGTCGTGTTGGGGACGGCGCTGGCGACCTTTGGCCTCTGGTGGGGACTGGCGTCGCTGGAGTTGGCGGTGGTCAACGCCGTCGCCATCCTGATCATCGCCTGCCCCTGCGCCATGGGATTGGCGACGCCGACCTCACTGTTGGTCAGTACGGGCAAGGCGGCGCAGTTCGGCATCCTGTTTCGGACAGGCCGCGCCATGCAAACGCTCGCCAATCTGCGGACGGTGGTTTTTGACAAGACCGGCACGCTGACCGTCGGACGCCCGACGCTCACGGATGTCCAAGTTGTGGCGTCCCCGCCGGGCCTGACCGAAACTGAACTGCTGGGTTGGATTGCGGCTGTGGAGCGCCGGTCGGAACACCCAGCGGCACGGGCTGTTGTCACGGCGGCCGAAGCGCAGGGCTGGCCGCAAACGGATGTCGCCGACTTCGCCGCCCTGCCCGGTCTGGGTGTGACGGCGACGGTCGCCGGACGGCGGTTGGCCGTCGGTACCGGCCAGTTGATGGCCGAGCTTGGCGTGGACGCCACGCCCCTAGCGCCGACGGTGGAGGCTCTGACATGCGCCGGAAAGACCCCGTTGTACGCCGCGCTTGATGGGCGGCTCGCGGCGTTGCTGGCCGTCGCCGACGAGGTGAAACCGACGGCGGCTGCGACGGTTGCACGCTTGCGCGCGGACGGGCTAGAGGTGGCCATGGTAACGGGCGACAACCGGCAAACCGCACAGGCGGTGGCGTCGTGGCTGGGCGTCACGGAGGTCATCGCTGAGGTGCGCCCGGAAGCCAAGGCGGAAGTGGTGCGGGCGTTTCAGAAGCGCGGCGCCGTGGCGTTTGTCGGGGACGGCATCAACGATGCGCCCGCGCTGGCGAGCGCCGATGTCGGCATTGCGATCGGGACGGGGACGGACATCGCGGTTGAAGCCGCCGATGTCGTGCTGATGTCCGGCGATCCGTCCGGCGTGGTGAATCTCATCGCGTTGTCCCGCGCGACGATGCGCAACATCCGTCAAAACCTGTTCTGGGCGTTCGCCTATAACGCGGCGCTGTTGCCGGTCGCCGCCGGCGTCCTGTACCCGGCGTTTGGCGTGTTGCTTTCACCCATGTTCGCCGGGGCCGCCATGGGGTTATCGAGTTTGTTTGTGTTGGCGAATGCGATGCGTTTGCTGCGCTGGCGACCGCCGGTTCAGCCTTAGGGGGCTTTTTGCGCCGGCGCGGCGGAGTCGCCGAGCAGCGCCTGATACGCTTTGCCGAGAGAGACTATGCAATAGCTCCTTTTCAGGTAGTGTTACTTGGCGGCCGACAGAAGATCATAATCGAGAAGCTACGATGACCACGTCCGCGAAGTTGAACCACAGGGTGAACCCTGTGCTTGTCTAGGAGTCTCCCCATGGCTCCGATGATGAAGATTGGCGAAGTTTTGCAGGGGCAAGTGGCTTTGGTCATCGGTGCGGGTTCGGCCGTCGGCGCGGCGTCGGCGCGCAAACTCGCACGCGTCGGAGCAGACGTCGCCGTCAACGACGCCGGCAATCCGGCCGGCGCGCAGGTGACGGCTGACGCTATTGCCGCCGCCGGCGGCCGAGCCGTCACCCTTGAAGCCGATGTGAGCATTGGAGCTGAGATCAAGGCCATAGTCGCCGCCGTCGTCAAGGCGTTCGGTCGCCTTGATATTTTGGTTAGCGACGCCGGACTCCAATGCGACGCCGCCTTTGCCGACAGAACGTTTGAAGAATGGAACTACATCGTCGCCGTCAACCTGACGCGGCAGTTCTTGTGCGCGCGGGAGGCCGTCCGGCAGTTTCTCGCCCAGCCGCCGCGCCCGTGGGGTTCAGCCACGCTCGGCAAGATTATCTTCACATCGGGTTTGCCTAACGCGATTCCGTGGGCCGTCGAAGTCAACGGCGCAGCTTCCAAGCAAGGCCTATCGTTCCTGAAGAAGTCGCTGTCGCCGGAGGTCACCGGCAAGAGAATCCGCATCAACGCAGTTTCGCCGGGCGCAATTCAGGCATCCGGCAACCGGGCGGCAGGGGATACGTCGGAGTTGATCTTGTATGGATGCGTCGCCTCCCCGGAGGACATCGGCCGCGCCGTGGTCTGGTTGGCGTCGGACAGCTCGGATGACTTCACCGGGACGGCATTCTATGTGGTTGGAAAAAAGCTTTATATGGACAATGGGATGCTCTTGTGTTCAGAGCTTTGAGAAAGAAGGACAAGAGGCATATGCAAAGTCTGAAAAGACTGCATGGCGGCGATGGTCATCAGCGGCAAATTTGACCGCCCGTTTTCAGAACGTGTGGCAAGGCGTCGGCTGACGCCTTGCCATAACGAAGATAACGAAATGGCTGGACTTTGCTTAGCCTCTGATTTTGATTTGGTGCTCCACTTGGAGGAAGCTTGGCTTTGACACGCGAAAGCCGGCTGCAAGCAGCTGAACGCCGACAATCGGCTAACTCCCATTGTTTTTTTTTGATGAACTGGCTTGACGGCGAGCAACATCACAGCCGTGCAACAGCCCATGAACCTATTGCCCAAGTTTTTTCTTTTTTTATTGCTTTTTACCAGTTACCAAGGCCTCTATCCTTCCGTTTGAGACACTGACGGAGACGCTGATCGTAGAGCTTGCATTCTCTTTTTGCGCTTTGATGACCGTCGTATTGCCGTCGCGCTCTGTCTCCCAGCGATAATCTTCCTTCTTAAACTTCGCCTCGTAGTAGTTAACAATCTTCTGGTCTGAGTCTCTGGACTTGGCTGTGTATTTAATTCGACCTTTGGCGCCGCGCTTGAGATGAAATCCGGTATCTGGGTACTCAATCCATTCGCTCCAATATTCTGAATTCTAATCCTCCGAAGCATCAGAAACTGAGTATTTCTGAGTTAATTCTTCCGATTGGATAGCAAAGGTAATAATTCCAACTCCGTTACGGACTACAAAACGTCTCACCACATTGGAAGCCTAGTGTGGTATAGGTTAGGGATTAGCTTGGAAAATACATTGGCATGGTCGCTTATCCATCGCCAACTTGCGTTTCAGAACGCAGGCCTGTTTTGCGTACACCGGAAGGGAGAGATTCGTGTATGTTCTCCAAAACGGCGCCGACGCTCCGGCTGTTGATGACCGGTTTGCGGTGCGGTTCATGGGTTGCGCCGCCGCCGCCCGGCTGGGAACGACTCCCGTCGGCGACCTGCCGCCGCTTACAGCCTTTCTTTCCCGAACTCGACCTTGGCCGTGATGTGCTCTGGCGGGTCGGCCCGCTGCCGTGGTGGGTGCGGCGGACGGCTTTTGTCCCGCCGATTGCGATTACGTTCGGTTCACTCGTTTGGGTGGCGCCGGGTTGGTACACGCCGGACACGCCGGCCGGAGTTGAACTCATCGCCCACGAGCTGGCGCACGTCGTTCAGTACCGTCGCTATGGCTACGTCGGCTTTACGCTGCGTTACGGATGGGATTTTCTCGTCAACCTGCTGCGCGGCGACAGCCTTGCCAAGGCGTACGAGAACATTCCCTTTGAGATTGAGGCGCGGACTCGCGCAGCCGCCGTTTGCCGGCAGTCCCGGCTGGTTTGATAGTTTTGAACGCGCCATCCCCAAACACCTATCGTCCTCACCACTACGATGTCGGCCGACGCTATTCGCCTGACCAAGCTCGCCAAGCGCGCTGGCTGCGCCGCCAAGCAGCCGCCGGGCTACTTGTTCTCATTCTTGAGCGGACTCCCGCCCCTGACGGACCCCAACGTTTTGGTCGGAAGTCAGACGGCCGACGACGCAGCCGTGTATCGCCTCAGCGACGACTTGGCGCTGGTGCTGACGACCGACTTCTTTACGCCGATTGTGGACGATCCGGCCGATTTTGGGGCGATTGCGGCGGCGAACGCCCTGAGCGACGTGTACGCTATGGGAGGCGAACCGCGCGCGGCGCTCAATCTGGTCGGCTTCCCGGACAACCGGCTGGAAGCGTCCGTGCTGGGCGACATCCTGCGCGGCGCGATGGAGATTGCCGCCGCCGCCGGTGTGAGCATCGTCGGCGGTCACACCATCAAGAGTGACGAGCCGATCTACGGGCTGGCCGTCGTCGGTGTGGTGTCGCCCGACCGGATGCTGACCAACGCCGGCGGACGGCCGGGCGATCGGCTGGTGCTGACCAAGCCAATTGGCGTGGGCGTGGTGACGACGGCAGCCAAAAACGACGCCGACGAGCTGGGCGCGATAGCGGAGGCCGTCCGCCTGATGCGGACGCTCAATCGCGCCGCCGCCGAAGCGGCTCTCTCCGTCGGCGTCCAGGCCGCAACGGATGTCACCGGCTTCGGCCTGCTAGGTCACTTGCGGAATCTGGCTTTCGCCAGTGGTTGTGCGGCGGAAGTGGATTATGACGCCGTTCCAGTGCTACCTGCCGCCCGGCGCTATGCGGAGGCTGGTTTCTGTCCGGGCGGGACGCACGCCAATTGGCGCTTTCTCAATGACTGGACGGCGTATGATCCTGCGCTCGCCAAAACCGATCAGCTGTTGCTGTGCGACGCGCAAACCTCCGGCGGCTTACTGCTGGCCGTTGCGCCTGAGGCCGTTGTGCCGCTCCTCGACGAACTGCGCAAGCGCGGGACGCCCTGTGCGGCGGTCATCGGCAAACTGGTCGCCGGTCCACCCGGTCGCCTGACTGTACGGCGAATGGCAGCCTAGCCGGACAACGGAGGGGATGGGCGGCGCGCGGCTGTCCGGTTTCCATTTGACAAACAACCCTGACCCTGAGTAGTCTGACAGCCGTTTCAGTCCAAGCCAATACCGGCCTAGCGGATTGGAACGCTTGCAACGGGGCGTGGCTCAGCCTGGTAGAGCGCACGGTTCGGGACCGTGAGGTCGGAGGTTCAAATCCTCTCGCCCCGACCACGTTGTTCGTCGAATGCACTAGTGAACAACAGGTTTGGCCGAGCTGGGTTAATCCTGGCCCGGCTTCTTACGCTTTGCAACAACAGAGACGGGCGGCATGGGCGTAATTGCACGGCACTTTCGCATCACGGGACGGGTGCAAGGCGTCGGGTACCGGTATTTTGTCCTGTGTGTTGCACGTGAACTGGGGATTGTGGGATGGGTGCGCAACCTTCCAGACGGCAGCGTTGAAGCTTGGGCCAAGGGACAGCCTCACGTGATGGAAGCTTTTCAACACGAACTGAGTTTTGGCCCCTACAATGCCCAAGTCGCCGGCATTGAAGTGACGGAAGCTGATCCCTCGGTTCAGTGTGACGAGTTCCGCATCTTGCGCTAGCCTGTCGTCGCCTGAAAGCCGGTGGTGCGCCGCCGGTTTCGTTTCGGTGAGCCTTCTTCTAGGAGCGCGCGATGGACGAGCTGCGACGCCTGATTCGTGAGATTCCCGATTTTCCTAAACCCGGCATTCTGTTCTACGACATTACAACGTTGCTCAAGGATTCGCAGGGGCTGCGGTTGGCGGTCAACCGCATGAGCGAGGCTTTGGCCGGACAGCCGATTGATGTGGTGATCGGCGTCGAAGCGCGGGGCTTCATCTTTGCGCCGCCGCTGGCCTACCAACTCGGCGCAGGGTTTGTCCCAGTCCGGAAACCAAGGAAATTGCCCGGCGAAGTCGAGCGCATCAGCTACGACTTGGAGTACGGCAGCGATACGCTTGAAATCCACCGCGACGCGATTCAGCCGGGGCAGCGCGTCGTCATCGCCGATGATTTGTTGGCGACCGGAGGGACGGCGGCGGCGGCGGCGGCGCTTGTCGAGAAACTCGGTGGGGAAGTGGTCGGTCTAACCTTTCTGGTTGAGCTGACGTTCTTAGGCGGGCGGAAAAAACTGGCACGCTATCCTGTGATATCGCTACTGACGTACGACCGTTAGACATTTCCGGCGTGCTGGCTTCTAGAAAGTCACATCCGGCAATGTCAGGCTGGTCAGGCGGTGGGATTGGCGCTAGAGTGCAGTTCAAAAAGTTCGGCGTGCGCTTGCGTAGCTCAGTGGATAGAGCAACCGCCTCCTAAGCGGTAGGTCGCCGGTTCGATTCCGGCCGCGAGCGCTTCTGCTTTTAGGTTGCCCGCCTTCAGAGCCGAACACCGACCGCCGGCATGTCGTCGTGTTGAGGCAAGTGGTGTTGGCGCAATGTCTCAGCAAGCACGGCCTTTGGCTCCGCCGGCGGACGGTCATACAACTCGCCCGGCCGCCGCTGGAAAGCCTTTGTTCCGTAGCCGCGTCTTTGCGCCGCCCGGCTGATTGGCGAACCCGTGGAGGTCAGGTATAGGGCGATTTCCCGACTGGAAACCAGCCGCTGACTGACAAATGCCTATTGCGCCGGCGCGTGTCGCCACCGATGACCTGCCGGTTGCTGCGCACTTCTGGGAGACAGCCGTCGGCGTCCCAGCCCTCTTCGGAGGTGACGTAGTAGAGCGGCCGTCCGGCTCTGGCAAAAGTCACTCTTCCTGCTGTCGGTCGAGACGGCAGACGGCGATATCCATCCCACCGGTACCTTAACCAACATGGACGCAGGGGCGCTTTTCCGGGTTTTCAACCGCTTTGCGCAGCACTTCGTGGACGACCGGGGCGGTGTCGCCTTCGCCAAGGAACAAATACTTGAAGGCGTAGCCAATAGGACTGCCTTCCGTCCAGCCGAAATAGACATCGGGGATGACGCCGGTTTCCTTCTGCGCATGCAGCAGGAAAGCGGCGATGGCGTTGGGCACGGCGGGGCTGTCGCAGCGCAGAACACGGTGCTTACCAACAGTAAATCCCTGAACTTCTAGCACTTCGTCGTTGAATTCCGACGGGTTGACAATGCTGACCTCGAAAAACAACACTGGCTCATCGTACCCGATGCGATGGACGCGCTTAAGTTCGGCGCGTTTGCGGGCGTATTCGCGTTCGTCGCCGGTTTGCGGCCGATTCGCCGCAATGCGCAGCATGTTGTTTTTGACGGCCTCCCGTAGAAACTTCTGCGCCTTGGCGTCGAGAACGACCCGCTTGGTACGTAGTTCGGTCGCTCGCAGCGCGCGCGACACCAGCGAGACGAAGATCAGCGACAAAATGAACGCCAGACAGACTTTTAGCCCTGTCGGCCGCTCGCGGATGTTTTCCAGCGTGGTGTAGGTGAAAACCAGCGCAATGGCGATAAAGCCAGCGTAAGTCCATCCGCCGTCGCGCCGCGCCGAGATGACCACGGCGATGGAGGCCGACAGCATCAGCATCAGCACGCCGGTGGCATAGGCGTCGCCCTGCGCTTCAATGCTTGCGTCGAAAAACCACGTCACGAAGAGCGTCACCGCGGTAATGACAACGACCAGCGGCCGGTTGGCGCGCGCCCATTCCGGAGCCATCCCGTAGCGCGGCAGGTAGCGCGGAATAAGGTTGAGCAAGCCGGCCATAGCCGAGGCCCCGGCATACCACAAAATCGCCGCCGTCGTCAGGTCATAGAACGTCCCGAACCCGACGCCATAGAACTCATGCGCCAAATACGACAGCGCGCGACCGGCGGCTTTCCCCTCCGGTTGGAGCGCTTCAGGGGGGATAAGCAGGGTGGTGACCAAGGAACTGCCAATGAGCGCCAGCGACATGATGACCGCCGCCGTTAGGAGGAGTTTCTTCGCGTTGCGAATCCGCCCGACCGGCTGTTCCGGCGTGTCAGTCGGGTCGCCTTTGATGAGCGGCATGACCGTCACGCCGGTTTCAAAGCCCGAAAGCCCCAACGCCAGTTTGGGAAAGGCGAGCAAAGACAACAACAAGATCAGCCAGACGTTGCCGTGGGCGGCGCCGGCCGCCAGCGCCGCTTGCCAGCGGGGGAACACTTCCGGGTGGGTGGCGATTTCATGCAACCCACGCCCGATGACGACGACGTTCAGCCCCATAAAGACAATGACCAGTCCGACGGCAAGGTAGATAGCTTCCGCGAACCCTTTGAGAAAGATGCCGCCCAACAAGACGAGTAGAAAGAACGTCAGCAGCAACCGGTGATTCAGCCAACGGGGTGCAAAGGGGTTTTCGATGAGATGCTCGGCGGCGTCGGCCGCCGACAGCGTCATGGTGATGACGAAATCGGTCGCTGCAAAACCCAGTAGGCACAGCACGAAGGTTTTGCCGCGCCAGCCGGGCAGGAGTTGTTCGAGCATGGCGATGCTGCCCTGCCCATTGGGGCTTTCACGGGCGACGCGCCAATACATTGGCACGGCCCCGAAGAGCGTCAGGGCGACAAGAAACAGCGTCGCCACAGGCGCGAGCGCGCCAACGGCCAGAAACGCAATGTAGGGTTGATAGGCAAGCGTGGAGAAGTAATCCACGCCCGTCAGACACATCACTTGCCACCACGCTTTGGTCGGATGGCTGTGTGCGACGGACTTGGTCGCAGTCAGCGTCCGGTCGCGTGCGCCTTCAAGAAACCAAGCCCGGAATCGAACGATGGTACGTAGCATGCAGATTTACCGACGCGCCCGGCTCGGCTTGGCGCCGCGCCGGTCATGTCGCTCCGGGACGGCATTCTAGTCCATTTCCACCAGCATGCGCAGCTTTGGAGATTCGACCGGGGAAGTTGTCCTGAGCGGTGTAAACCTGCGTGTTGGGGCAGGGAAGGACGCTTACCGTCGTGCGCCGCTGCGCGGCGGCGTGTAACGAACTAAGTCCCCTGTGACGGTTACGCCGCGCGCTCTGAACCGCACTCGCACCGGCAGTCGCGCTGCGTCTTCCGTCAGCCACAGAAAAAACGTCCCTTGATAGCGCGTAAAGCCCGCCTCATAGGCTTTCAGGTCAAGCTTGCGTGCGCGAAACCGTCCGGCGCGAGTCGTAATCGTTTCGACCTCGTTGGTGATAAGCACCGGGATGTCGTAAATACGGTCGTCTTCGGTTAGCACCATAGGAATCGTGACGCCGGGCGTCAGTGGCTGGGTGCGCAGGACGTGCCAGAAGGTTTGCAGGTCGGTCGTCCAGCCGCGACTGGGCAAGGTGCGCACCTTGACCGGCGACGCCGCGTCACCGTCGCGTTCTAGTATGGTGCGCAGAGCCGCCGTCCGCGCTTGGCAGGTCATTTGCAAGCGCTCCCACCGCCGACTGCGCAGGGCGCGTTCGTTGTGGACAAGACCTAAGTCGGCGGCGTCCACAATCGAGAGATAGTCGTTGCGGATATCGAGACGAAGGAGCGCCGGAAGAAAGCCCCGTGTCCGCGCCTGCGCCTGAAACACCAAAACCGGCGGCGAAATCGGCGCTGGACAGCGTTCAGCTGTTTCCGGTGTTCTGAGCTTGGAAGCCAAGGCATCCATTGTTTCCCGAACCGTCTCCGGGGCGACCACCGCCAGTTCCAGTTCGCCCAGCTTGCCGTACAGCGGGAAACGCGAGAAGCTGAACTCATAGGTTAGTTTTTCACCAACTGTAAACGGATAGGGCCGTGGAATAGGGAACGGCGGGGCGATGGAAGCGCCGACGGCGGCGGTGTTCTCCACCGCCGCTGCAGTTCCGCCGGGGGCTTGTCCGTAACCAAGCGGCGTAAGCGCCAAAACACTGAGAGCGCCGCTGAGTCCAAGCGTGAGCCAAAGGCGGTTCGTCATGAGGCGATGTCCTCAATTTGCCGAGGCCGGTTGTTCCAACAACGGCAGAAGTTGCTTTTCAAGATGCTCGGCGGCGTCGGCGAGATGCTGGGAAACGGTCGTCAGGGCGCGACCTTCGAGGACAATAATGCGACGCGGGTTACGTCCGACGGCAACCGCCACCGCCGGGTTGTCCAACAGCCGCTGCCGAGCATCGGCTTCTTTTCCCAGTTCAGCGCCTGTCACCACATAGTCCGGCTTCCACTGGATGAGTTGTTCCGGGCTGATTTGACGGAAGCCGACGACGCCTTGTTCCGCCGCCACGTTGACGCCGCCGACCGCGCGCACCAGATCATCAAACGTCGTCTCTGCACCGGCCGTGAAATATGACGCGCCGAACGACATCAAACGCGGGCGTTGGCGGCGTTGGCGAGCGCGCTCGGCCAGCGCCGCGAAGCGTTGTTCGAGGTCGGCGACAAGTTTCGCAGCCGCAACGGGTTCGCCGACGGCCTCGCCAAGCGCGCGGATGTTAGCTTTGATGTCATTGAGGCCACTGAATTTCGTGAACCGATAAACCGGCGCGCCGCTCGCGCTAAGGAGTTCTACAAGTTCGGCTCGGCTATAGCTCGCTACGAAAATTAGGTCCGGTCGGAGTTGCAAAATGGCTTCTGCGCTGGCGCCGCAACGCCCGGCGACGAGTTTGGCTTTGTCGGCGCAGTAGCTGTACCGTGGATCGTCGGCGAGGCTGCTTAGCGCCACAAGGCGTTCCGGCGGCAGCATGGCCAGCAGGAGCTCATCCGTCGCCAATGTTTGCGAGACAATTCGCTGCGGACGCACCGGGACGGTGACGGCCTTGCCGGCGCCGTCGGTGACAACGCGCACGGCGGATGTTGGCGGCGGCTGAGCCGGCGGTTTCGGTCGCATGCAGCCGCCGAACACCAAAACCGACGCACCGCACAGTAGCGCCCATAAGCAAAGCCGATGGACGCGCCGGCGCGAACAATCCTTTGCGGGAATGAGCATGTTGCTCATTGAACGTTGCACCGCCTTCCGCAGCGAGCGGCTACATCGAGTGTTTGCGCGCCGTTGCAACGGCGGCTCCAAAGGCGATCGCTGCATTGACAAGCAGCCACACGCGCGCGCCGTCGCCCCGCAGCGCCAAGATGTTCGGCAGGAAGATAATCGGCGTGCTGTGGCTCTGCGTGATGGCGTCCCAAGCGAGATGGCTCGCCATACCGACCGCCAGCCCATAGCCGACGGCCTGCCACGGGCGGCGCTCAAACGTCAGCCCGAGAACGGCGAAGGGCAAGATTGCGGAGTGGGTCAGAAACCACCGATGCCATGGCATCCCAAGCCACAGGATGTCCCAGTCCGGGACGGGGTAGTGAGTGAATTGCCAGAGCCGGTTGACCCACGTTCCCGGACGATCAATATGCGTCGGGAGAAAAAACAACGCGCTGGAACCCATGACTAGCGCAAACCAAAACCACAGCCGGCTCGCTTGCCGGTTCGGAGAAGCAGACGCCGTCGCCGCCGGGTCAGAGCCGGCCGACCTCACGAGCGAGAAAAAGGCCCACGCGCACCCCAGACCGGCCAGTGCGTGTTGAAGTCCGTTCCAAAAGTAGGGGTTCATTGCCCGGCCACTCGCGTCGTCGAGACCTAGTAGTAGCCGACGCCACGGTTGGCGAGCGTCGAGTTCAGAGACAGCTTGACGCCAATTGCCATCAGGAAAGCCGACACTAAAAACTCGAACAAGGTTGTGGGCAGCAACACGGCGCGTCCTGAAAAGACCACAAGAACGCCACTCAACGCCAGCAACCCGCCGCCAATCCAGCGCGCTTGTCCACGAAGGAAGACGACGGCCAACAAACCGGCTATCGCCAGCAACACCGTACCAGCGGCGGCAACGCCGTACCACCAGCCGTACCACCAGCCCCAGCGCGAGCTGTAGTACACCGTACTGTCGCCGGCGGTCAGAACGATTTTGCGTCCCAGCCCGTAAAGCCCCGCGAGAAAACAGCCGACGCCGACCAACCCGGATAACCCACGCATGCCGGACACCTCCCAACCCACAAGTGATGTCGTTGCTCAAGGCAAGCCTGTTGCATTCCGGGCAATGTACACGAACCATCGTTTCAACGCCATGTTGCAAAACCCAAACCGCCGGCTTCGGCGACGGCCGTCCGCTGACGACTTGCGCCTGCCGACTAACTCTCGGTAGCTTTTCATCCGATGACGCAGCCGGAATCACCCGCCCCACAAGCCAACGGTGACGATTGGTTTGGAACGCCGTACTACGCCCTGCTTTATCACCACCGGGACGAAACCGAGGCCTGCCTATTCATCGCCAACCTCGTCCGTCACTTGGCGCTGCGTCCTGGCGACCGCGTGCTTGACATCGGCTGCGGCCGCGGCCGCCACGCCGTCTGCCTGCACGAACACGGTCTCGACGTGGACGCCTTTGACATTTCCCTGGCCTGTATCGCCGTCGCTCAACGGTATGCCGGGGAGAGGCTTCGATTTCACGTTCACGACATGCGCCGGCCGTTCGCCGTGGGCGGCTACCGCTGCGCCCTCAACATGTTCACTAGCTTTGGTTATTTCGCGGATGACGCCGAAAACGCCCGCGTCGTCGCCGCCGCTGCGCAGGCCCTTGATCCGGGCGGCTGCTTTGTTCTCGATTTTCTCAACGCCCACTGGATCGTGCCGCGTCTGACGCCCTTCAGCGTTCAAGTCATTGGCGGCATTCGCTTTGAAATCCGACGCGAGTATGCGGACGGCTTCATCCTCAAAACCATCACCTTTGAGGACGCCGGGCGACGCTTTCGCTTCGTCGAGCGCGTCAAGGACATCCGTCTGCCGACGCTGCAAAGCTTCTTTGCAGCGTCGGGTTTGCACGTGGAGGCGGTTTTCGGCGACTATGACCTGTCGCCATACGTGCCGGACGCCTCACGCCGGGTCATCCTCATCGGCCGTAAGCCCTAACGCCGGCCTTTCGTATGCTGCTCCACCTTGTCTGGTCAAACCTACGCCACCGGCCGGTACGGACGGCGCTCAGCGCTTTCGGCGTTGCGCTGGCCGTGACGCTCATTCTCGTTAACGCTGGTCTCGTCAACGGCTCTCAGCGCAGCCGCGCCCAACGCGAAACCAATGTTCAGGCCGAACTCATGTTCTGGCGCGAGTTCAGCTTGACTTCAACCTCAGCTCTCGTCATGCCGATTCAGTACGCCGACCGCCTGCGGCAAATCGCCGGCGTCGCCGATGTCGCTCCAGTCGGGCAATACCTCAAGCCGAGCGAGTACGGCATCGGGCTGGAAATCGTTGAGGGTGTCGAGTGGGAAAGCTATGCGCGCCTGACCGGCGTTCGTTTGCAGGCGGGAACGCCCCCAGTGGACGAATATGACGCCGTTGTAGATGCGGAGTTCCTCCGTACGCGCCGAGCTAAGCTTGGCGACACGGTCAAGGTGTTCGAGCGGTCGTTTCGGATTGCCGGCGTCTACGCGCCGGAAGCCGGCACGGCGCGCTTCAAGATGCGGCTTGACACGATGCAGAAGCTGTTGGCTGCGCCGGAACGCTGCACGTTCATCTACGTTAAGTGCGCCAAGCCGGACGAACAGGAAGCTGTCGCCGCCCGCATTCAGGATGAACTGCCCGACAACACGGTGATTCTCGTCCGCGACCTGCCGGCCGCCTACGCGCAGGGCATTCCGGCGCTCAACACGTTTCTCAAGCTGGTCATTGGGCTGGCGGTCGCCGTCGGCGTGACGTTTGTTTTTCTGACGATGTACACCACCGTCGCTGAGCGCAAACGCGACATCGGCATTCTGAAATCACTGGGCGCGTCGCCGTGGTGGATTATTCAGGCGATTGAAGCCGAGGCGCTGCTTGTCGGACTGGTCGGCTTTGCACTAGGTGTCGGCGCAGCCTACGCGGCGGTCGCCGGCATTACGGCATTGACGGCTTTACGGCCGGAAATCGAACTTCGCTGGCTGGGCTTCGCCGCCCTGATCAGTTTGGCGAGCACGGCGTTGGGAGCGTTGTATCCGGCGTGGCGTGCAGCGCGGCTCGATCCGGTCGAGACGCTGGCCGAGTAGTTCCGCCGCTGCGTAGCCGCGCACTGTGCGTTTGCTAGACGCTACGGTATAGTGCGCGCACGGCGCAGGGCGTCCGCCGCCGGCGCCGGTTCACTCACAGCAACCGAGGAAGTTCCAATGGGTTTCATCACCGGCAACCCGCCCCTGACCCGACCCGACGCCACCTTCGTTGCGCCGACCGAAATCAAGTACGGCGTCGGCAAGGTCGGCAACCTGACGATTGAACTCCAACTTGCGCCCGATCTGGCCGAACGAACGCGGGTCGCCGTCTTCACCGACCCCGGGGTGGCGGCGGTCGGCTTGCTTGATGTTGTCCGGCAGGCGTTCGCCGACTCGGATTACACAATTGTCGCCGTCATCGCCGACGTACCACCTGAATCGGACACGGAGTTTGTCAAGCAGGCCGCCGCGAAGCTCAATGAACAGGAAGTTTCACTCATCGTGGCGCTTGGCGGCGGAAGCGTCATGGACACGGCCAAGATTGCGGCGGTGATTGCAGCCTACGGCGGCGAAGCCGGCGACTATGAGGGCGGCTTTATGGTGCCAGGACCCATTACGCCCATCATCGCCATTCCGACGACCGTCGGCACGGGGAGCGAAGTGACGCTGGCCGCCGTCGTCAAGGACAACATACGGCGACGCAAGCTGACCATCGGCAGCCCGTTTCTTTTCCCGCGCATGGCGGTGCTCGATCCCAACATGGTCGCCACGCTACCAGCCAAACTGGTTGCGTGGACGGGCTTTGACGCCCTTACCCACGCGATTGAAGCCTATTCCTGTGCAGAGCGCGAACCAATTTCGGCGGCGCTGGCGCTGGGCGCGATTGAACTCATCGCCGACAACCTTGAAGCCGCTATGCAGGAAACTGGGCCGACGGAGGCCCGCGCCAAAATGCAGTACGCGGCGACGATGGCTGCCATGGCGTTTTCCAACTCGCCGGTTGGCGCTGTCCACGCCATTGCCCATTCGGTGGGTGCACTCTTCGGCATTCACCACGGCTTGTCGAATGCGATTGCCTTACCCTTTGTGATGGAGTTCAATCTGCCGGCCGTGGCGGCGTACTACGCCGCCGTCGCCCGCGCCTTGGGCGTGAAGGATGTCGGACAATCCACGGAGGCGTTAGCGGAGGCGGGGATTGCGGCCGTGCGCGCCTTGAAGCAGCGATGCGGTGTGCCTGCGCAGTATCGTGAAGTCGGCGTGCCGACTGACCCCGACACGGCTGCGGCTGTCACGGATTTGACGCTTGAAGACATCTGCTTGTCGTTCAACCCGGTCAAAGCCGAACGCGACGCAATTCTGGCATTGGTGACGCGCACGTTATAAGCACCTAGTAAGCGCCGGCCTAGCCGGTTGGTTTAGCGAGTGGGGGATAAGGTGGAAGCGCCATGAGTGAGGTCCCGGACGATCCGTTTGCTTTCGACCTTTTCGCCCAGCCTGTTGTCGCGCCGGACGAAGAGGAAGTGGCGGCGGCGCCGGAAACAGAGCCGCCGCGTGAGCGGCGCTGGTACGACGCGCTGCCTAAACTAACGCAGGTCGAGGCGGCTTCCGGGCGTGAATTAGGCGGTGCTCCAACTTGGCTGTTTGGAGCGATGTTTCGCGCGGCCGCCCCGCGGCTGCTAACCATTTTACGAACGCCGCCGGAACTGTTCGGGATAAGCTCCTTTGGTCTAGCCGAAGTCGCCGCCAACGAGCTTGGTCGCGCCACCGAAGACCGCCGTTTTTGCGCCACTTTGGGCGTCGGTCAGGGTGACGCCGCCGTGTTTTTGCAAACCGACGCCGGTTTCGCGGCGGCGCTTGTTGAGCGCATGCTGGGTGGGAGCGGGACGCCGCCCGACAGCGTGCGCCAAGTGTCCTCGGCTGAGGCGGCGGCGCTGGAGTTTTTGTTGCTTGCCATGGCCTGGGACGTCAACGCTTTTCTCGGCGAACCGGCGTTGCGCTTGACCTCCTGTGCGCGGTGGCTGTCATACGGACACTTTCTCTCCGCTACATCCGATCCCAACGCGCCAACCCGCCGGCTGGTTGGGGCCGTCAGCATGAAGTTTGCGGAAGTTGTTGGTTTTGCGGAATTTATCTTTGACGCCGCTGCCCTGTCCGCCCTGCGGACGCTCGCCAGCCGGGTGATGGCGCGGCCGCTTACCGACCCGGCCTTGGCGCTGATTCGCCAAAAACGTCTGGCGGAGTTGGCAAAACTCCAACCGACGCTGCCCATGGCGGTGGAGGTCGGAGCTTTTGAAGCCGCCTACCGGGAGTTGCAGACGCTTGAAGTCGGCGACTTCGTCGTTTTGGAAACGATACAATCCGTGCTTCAACCGGGCGAGGCCGGCAGCGTCACGGTTGGCGGAACGGAAAACCTGAGGCTCTTCGGCGACTTTGACGATACACTGCGCCTGATTGTCCGAGACCTTCTGCCGGCGTCGCCGCTGTCGCTGCTTGAGGAGAATGTCGCCATGCCTGTAGAGGAAACCGCCGCGCCGGCTGTGGCGCTCGACGATTTGACCGTCACGGTGCGCGTTGAGCTGGCCGCGCGCCGAATGCGTTTGGAGGAAGTTGCGCAGTTGCGCGTCGGCCACGTTCTGGAACTTGGCTGTAAGCCGACCGATCCGGTGACGCTGACGCTTGACGGCCGCCCGATTGCGCGTGGGGAACTGGTGGATATCGAGGGACGTTTGGGCGTCCGTATCACTCAAGCCCGGAGCTAGGTGCGATGCTGGCGCTGGTTGGATGGCAAAGCGCCGTGGAGCCGCCCCCGCCGGCCGGCAGCGGTTTCTTTTGGGCGTTGCTTCAAACGCTCGCCGCGCTGGGGATAGTCTGCGCCGTCGCCTACGTGACGCTGCGCGTGATCCTGCCGAAGCTGGGCGGTCTTGGGCTGCGGCGGTCGGCCGGTCTTGTCCACGTTGTGGACGCCCTTCCGCTTGAACCCCGCCGTACGCTATACGTCATTGAAGTCAACGGAAAGTACCTGCTGGTCGGCGCGTCCGAGGCCGGCCTTCAGATAATCGAAACGCTGGATGCGGCGGCTGTGGAGCAGGCGTTGGCCGCCCGCGAGACTGCACCGCCGCTGCCGCCGTTCGCGCAGGCCGTCGGCCGGTGGTTTCTGCGAAAGTGAGGAAAGCCATGCCGTTACGTGCGCGTCTGCTCAAGGTTGTCGCCGTATTCTTCCTACTGGTGGGTTGCAGCGTCGGATCGTCGTCGGCGGCGATGGCGCAGGGGCCGGTGCAGGCGAATCCGGTGGTCTTGGTGGTGACACTGGGTGCGCTCGCGCTCGCTCCCTTCGCGCTCATCATGATGACCTCGTTTGTAAAGATTTCCGTCGTGCTCTCCATTTTGAGAAACGCGCTCGGCACACAGCAGATTCCACCCAATCAGGTCATCACGGGCATTTCGCTCATTTTGACCATCTTCATTATGGCGCCGGTGGCCGAGAAGATGCTGGAAGAAGCCGGCCTGTCGGACGCCACAGCGCCGGTCTTTACGGAAATGCGCGCCGAAACCCTCTTCAAGGCGCTTGATAAGGGCAAGGAACCGCTGCGGGCCTTTCTCGAACGCAACGCCCACGAAGCCGACCGCCGGTTGTTTCTGGGATTGGCGCAGCGGCTGGCGCAAAAGAACGGCAAGGACCCAAACGCCATTACCGCCCGCGATTTTCGCGTTGTTGTTCCGGCGTTCGTCACCAGCCAACTGACGGAGGCGTTTCAGATTGGCTTCCTGCTGTTTATTCCGTTTCTCGTCATTGACATGCTGGTGTCGAACATCCTTCAGGCGATGGGGATGTTCATGCTTTCGCCGACGATCATCTCGCTGCCTTTCAAGTTGTTGCTTTTTGTGTTGGTCAAAGGCTGGGTGACGCTCATCCAGAATCTTGTGGTGAGTTACGCTTGACGGCTTTCGCGCCAAGGTACGCCTATGCAGACGTTTCTAACGCTTGCCAATCAGACGCTCTGGTTGATTTTGCTTCTGTCGCTGCCGGCGTTGACCGTCAGTCTCATCGTGGGGCTGGTCATTAGCCTGTTGCAGGCGCTGACGCAAATTCAGGAACAAACCCTGACGTTCGTGCCAAAGATGATCGCCACCATCCTTACCTTGATTTTCTTCGGCAGTTGGACGTTCACGCAGTTGATCACGTTCACCCAACAGGTCATGGCGTACATTCCGAGGGTCGCCGCCTTGCGCTGAGCTGCACTATCGCGGCTTCCAATCACGCCTGTAACTGTTTACGTTCACCGCTGGCGGCCGGCGCGGGCGCTGCGTTCGTTGTCCCGGCGGCCGCTTGACGACGTTTGGCGTAGAACAGGAAACCGCCCAGCCCAAGGACAGTGACCACGATTGAAACGCCGACCAGCGTCACCAGCTTGTTGATTTTCGCCCGTTTCTCGATGTCGGCCAGTTGCGCCTCAAGCTGACGCGGCGGCTCGGAGAAGATCGTCACCACCACGTTGTTAGCGTCCAAGTTGGGAACGCCGCCAGTGACAAGCCGTTTCACGTCGTCTTCTTTGAAGCGGGTTTCGGCGGATGTTGTCACCAACAGCACCGAAGCTTTGGCCGGCGTCGGCTGCAAGCTGGCGATGTCCTTTTCCGGCAGCACAATGTTGACGCTCACCCGCGCCACGTCCGGCAACTGGCGTAACTGGCGCTCGATTTCCGTTTTGATTTGTTTGATTTTCTTAGCCTCTTCCGCCGTAGGCGAAAGACCGCCGAACGTCCCGCCGCCGGTATCTTCACCTAGCCCTGTCCCCGTGGGGCGCGGTAGCCCTAGTTCCTGTAGGATGCGAATGGCCAGCGCCGCCTTACCCGAAGCGAAGGCGTCTTCAATAACGAGGATGCGCCAACCCTTTTGGTCTTCGCCCCCAGCGGGTTCCTTTTTGGCTTCAATACCGCGGTCTTGGAGGACGGCGATGATCTCGTTGGCTTCAGGTTCCGTTTGTACCGTCACCACCGGTTCCTGCTTCTGACAGGCGGTCGTCAGCAACAGAACCATCCACAAACCCACCAAAGACAGCCGGCGCCAAGCGTTGCGACGAGCCGGGGACGGGCGAGGCGTCGAGCGGAGCATGACAGAGGACATACTGGAATACCGTGGTACAGGATGGAATCAGGCGTCGCCGGTGAACATTGGCAAGTAAGCTTGGCGACTGAGCGCCGAAAGTCAACCCGGTGCGGGTGGAAGCGTGATGGTGACCGGTGTCCCGAGCGGGCAGGCCAACCACAGTTCCTCGATGTCGGCGTTGTCCAACGCCACGCATCCCGCAGTCCAGTCGGTGTTGACGCCCCCGCCGTGGATGCCGATTTCCCCACCCAGCGGCGTATCCCACGGCGGACGCGCCCGCGCGCGCTGCGCCTGCAGGATGGCGTCATGCTGCTCGCGGCTGATGAGTCCAGCGCGCAGCCCGCGCACGGCATCTTCTGCGTTTGGGTAACTCAACCCCAAAAACAAGTGGAAACGGCTGCGCTCATTGCGCGTGCAAACGTAGAAATCACCCACCGGCGTTCGCTGATCACCCTCCCATTCCTTATCCAGATTGGGTTCAGCGCCTAAGGCGACGCGGTAGGTTTTGACGCAAACCCCACCAGACCATAACTCAAGCCGGCGTAAGCGCTTACAGACGCGCAGCGCAACCTGCTCAAGCGGGAACGGGACGCCGGCTTCCGTTGCCGCCGCGCGCAGGCGCTCAGAAGCGGTGGGGGCGGGCGTCGTCGGCGGACGCAGCGATGCAGCGGCGCAGGACTGAAGCGAAAGCGGCGCAAGCAACACCAACGGCGACTGGCGCGTCGCAGAAATCGTCCCTTGGTCGGGACGGTTGGCCCCGCTTGCAATTCCAGCTTGCTCCATATCAAGCTCCATCAAACATATTCAAAGTCTGGTTTGAAGTAACGCATAATGATTCGAGTTTTGTTTGTTTGCACTGCCAATATTTGTCGGTCGCCAATGGCGGAAGGTATTTTCCGTCACCTCGTCGCTGAGGCTGGCCTTGCCGACGTGATCGAAACTGACTCAGCCGCCATTTCACCCCTGCGGATTGGCGAACCCCCTGACCCACGCGCGCAACGGACGATGCTCAAGCGTGGCATAGACATCAGCGATTTGCGGTCACGCGAGGTTCAGCGGGATGACTTTCAGCGGTTTGATTACCTACTAGCGATGGACCGCGCCAACCATGCCTACCTGCGCTCGCTCTGTCCAAAGGGCTGTGAACATAAGCTCTACATGATGCTGGAGTTTGCGCCCTCCCTTGGCGTGGCTGAAGTTCCCGATCCATACGCCGGCGGCGAGGAAGGTTTTGAGTTGGTGTACGGTGCGCTTGAGATGGCGGCGCGCAACCTCTTGGCGCACATCCGCAGCCGGCAGACATCAGCGGGCGGCGACCTTATGTGACCGCGCGCTACATCACGGTTGTGATGATTTCCTGAATGCTGCGTTGGAGGTCACGGTCGTCGGTAATCGGGTTGACAATCGCCGCTTGACAGGCGCTGACCGGCGCAACGCCGCCTCGGATAAGCTGCGCCGCGTAAACCAGCAGGCGTGTGGAGACCCCTTCTTCAAGCCCGTGGCCGCGCAGGTTGCGAACCTTCTGGCCAATCGTCACCAAGTCGCGCGCTGTCGCTTCATCCACCCCGCCTTCGCGGACGACAATCGCCGTCTCGATTTCAAACGGCGGGTAGTCGAACTCAATCGCCACGAAACGCTGCCGCGTGGACTGCTTCAAATCCTTCAGCACGCTCTGGTAGCCCGGATTGTAGGAAATAACAAACTGAAACTCGTCGGGCGCTTCAATGACGATGCGGCGCTTCTCGACCGGCAGAATGCGCCGGTCATCCGTCAGCGGGTGGATCAGCACCAGCGTGTCTTTGCGCGCCTCGACAACTTCATCCAAGTAGCACATTGCGCCGTGCTTGACGGCCAACGTCAGCGGCCCGTCGTGCCAGACGGTCTCTTCACCCTCCAGTAGGTAACGCCCGACCAGATCGGTCGCCGACAGGTCTTCGTGACAGGCGACCGTCACCAGCGGCCGCTTGAAGCGCCACGCCATATGTTCGACAAAGCGGGTCTTCCCACAGCCCGTCGGGCCTTTCAACATCACCGGCAACTTCGCCTGATACGCCGCCGTGAACAACTCGACTTCGTTGCCGACCGGCAGGTAGAACGGTTCTTTCTCAAGGATGTATTTTTCGATGGCGCGTTCCATGAGCATGCTTTTGTTGTGCGTGTCTTGGAAGAACAGCGTTAATCCGCGATAAGGTGATGGGAGTGCGAGTTTTTCACAGGCCGCCGCCGGCGTCCACCAACCGCCGTAGGCGCGTCGCCGCTTGACACGTTCACTGGCGTCGGCGTCCGTCGCGCCGGCCGCTCCGATTTCACCAAAGTATCATCCCATCTTCGTCTCCCAGCGAGTTCCACCGGCTTATGTCTTTTCTCCACTGTTGGGTACGGGGGCTGCCGTACCGCTCCGGCGTTTGGTTTGTGCTCTGGCTCGGCGTTCTGGGCTGGCCATCACCGGCGGCGGCGCAGCCGGCAATCGCTTATCGCGTGACCATCACCGCGTCCGGCGACGCCGAAGCCGAGATTGAAATGACCATCCGCAACCTCGCCAACCGCGACGCCTTCGATGTGGCGTTGCCGGCTTGGACGCCCGGTTCGTACGAAATCCTTAACCACGCTAAAAACCTCTTCGACCTGACGGCGCAAACCCCGGACGGCAAGCCGCTGCCCGTGCAGCGCCGCGACAAACAAACTTGGCGTGTGACGTGCCGCAACCAACCTACTGTCGTTCTGCGCTACAGTGTGCTGTGCGACCGGCAAAGCGTGGATTCCAACTGGTTGGGCGACGATTACGGTCAATTGGTCGGGGCGGCGACGTTCCTGTACTTGCCCGATAGTCGGCGTCTGCCCGCCACGCTGACCCTGCGCCTGCCGCCGGGTTGGCAGGCGGCTGTCCCGCTCAACCAACGGCCGGAGGGCGACTATGCAGCGGAAAGCTACGACGCGCTGATTGACGCGCCGCTGCTTGTCGGCCGCCTGACGCGCTTGGATTTCACCGTCCGCGACAAGCCCATCAGCGTCGTCACAGCACGTCCGCCCAAAGACCCGGCGGGTTTGAAGGCTGTGGTCGCCAAGCTTGTTGAGACCTACGCCGATCTGATGGGCGGACTGCCCTTCGAGCGGTACATGTTCCAGTATGCCCCGCTTGAAGACGAAGACGAGGAACGGCTGGAGGGTCTCGAACATGCCAACGGGACGCTCATCAACTATGCGCCCGAAACTTTGCTTGACAACCCGCGCGCCAAAAACTTCCTGGCCGTGACGGCGCATGAGTTTTTTCATGCGTGGAACGTCAAGCGCCTCAAACCGTGCGAGTTCGCCGACTACGCGCTCGACCGTGAGTTGTACACGCCGCAGTTGTGGTTCGCCGAGGGCGTGACGGAATACTACGCTTGGCGTGGTTTGCGGCGGGCGGGTCTCATCACCGCCGCCGACTTTGACGAGGCCGTTCAGAATGCGCTGGCCTACGTGATCAACAACCCGGCCGCCAAAGCCGTCAGCCTCGCCGACGCTTCGCTGGCGACGTGGCTGACCGGAACGAGCAACTTTGAGGACATTCCGCTGGATTACTACCGCAAGGGCTTTTTGGTCGGTTTGCTGCTGGACATCGAACTGCGCGTCCGCACGGCGAATGCGCGCGGCCTTGATGATCTCATGCAGCGGCTGTTGCGCGAGTTTCCAGCGAACGGCCCCGGCTACTGCGCCGCCGACATCGTGCGACTGGCCGGCGAACTGGCGGACGGCGACCTGAGGCCGTTCTTCCAGCGTTTTGTCGAAGGGACGGACGACCTGCCGATGGAAACCGCGCTGGCTCAGGCCGGGATGACGATGCTTGTCGAACCATTGACCGAACTGGATTTCGGCTTCGAGTGGGAAGCGACGCCGGCCGGTTTGGAAATCGTTGAAATTGAACCGGATTCCCCGGCCGGCGCCTCCGAGCTGGAAGAGGGCGACCTGCTGCGCACGGTCGCCGGTAAGCCCGTACGCAGTGAAGACGACTTTGAAACCGTCTTGGCGACATTACGCCCCAACACGCCGGTCAAACTGACCGTCCTGCGCGACAAACGTCCCGTGACGGTCACGCTGACGCCGGAAGTCGTGACGACGTTGGATGTCGCGGTCGGTCCTGCGCCAAATCCGACGCCGGCGCAGAAGGCGATTCGGACGGCGTTGCGCGGCGAGTAACCGTTGATCGCGTACGGCGTGCAGCGTTCCAGTCGGTTGAAGCCGTTGCGCCGCCACAGTATTCTGCCGCCCGTCTTGCAGACGGAACGCGACAAGTTAGGAGGCGAGCATGGCTTTCAAACGCTGGTTGTCTGGCGCGCCACGGGGCTTGGCGGCCTTTGTCGTCGTGGCGTCACTTCACAGTCACGGCCGGGCGCAGGCTGTGGGCTGTCCGTGCGAACCGTCGCCGAAGGTCAAGGCGGCGTTGGAACGGCTGTCCTCCGCCGATGAACAGGGCGACAAGCCGCACGAAGCGTTTTACCACCGGCGACTTCAGCGGTTGCAGGCGTTGCTGAAGCAGCATCCCAGCGATCCGTTTGTTCATCGGCGCTACCAGACGGTGGTTTTGGCTGATTCGGAGAACTCGGACGCGCGCCCGCGTCTAATCGCCGAGTATCAAGCCTGGGCCGAACGGGAGCCGCACAATCCGGTCGCCCAGTACCTGTACGCCTGTGCGCTGGGGCCTCAGCAGTGGGAGGCGGCCGCCGCCGTCGGTGAGCGTGCGCTGGCGACGGCGCCGACCTGTCCACAACTGCATCTCCTGATGACGAAGCTTTACCAGTATCGAGACAAAGAGCGTGCGCGTCGCCATTTGAGCGAGTTTATGCGGCTTTGCCCGAACAGTTTGGCGGGCTACGCCTACGCTTCACTCATCACCGACCCGACGGAACTACAGACAACGGCGGAGCGCCTGCGGGCGCGACTGCGGAAAGCGCAAGACCGCGAAGCGGCGGCGGCGTATGTCCAACTGTGGCGCATCGAATTTCGCGCGCGGACGGTCGCCGAGCACGCGCAACTGCGCCGCATGATTCAAAGCGATTTGCAACGCCTGCGGGCGCAACATCGCGTCGTAGATGAGCCTTGGCTGCGAACGCTCTACGAAGGCTACGGCTACATCTCGGATGAAGACGGCCGGCGATGGGTTGAAGCACAACTCGAACAGTTTTTTCCCTATTCCAAGTGGCGGTGGGAAATTCTGGACAAACGGTGGCAGGCTGAGCATCCCTATCCCGATGCGTCGGCGACCCCGGAGCAACTTCAGTCCTATTACCGGGCGCTTTTACAGCATACGGAACAGAAGATTCGCGTCCTACCAGATGACTTTTACGCCCGGCTGCAACACTTTGAGGCGTTGGCGATGCTGCCGGACAGCCCCGATGCGCAGGTGCTACGCGCCGCCGATGCGTTGCTGCGCGTCCTTGATCGACCATCGGAGGTGGTGTACGCCGTACCGCCCATTCAAATGCGCATTGCACGGCAGTACGCCAAGCGCAAACTTCGGCTGGATCAAATCCCCGGACTGATTCAGGCCGGACTGCGACAGCTTGAGCGTCATGGGGAAAGCCAAGCGGCGACGCCGGAGATGAAGAAAATTTTTGAAAACAACATGGCTCTTGCTCGTGAGGAAGGTTGGTCGCTGCTGTTTGACCTGTACTTGGAAATGCAGCGGTACGACCAAGCGCGGGACATCTTGACCGAGATGAGAGCGGCGCTGACGCCGGGGCGGGAGGCGTCCGAACCGGCGGTGGGCGGTTCGTCGCCGGTTTGGAAGGTCCGCTTGGAACGGCTGTTCTGGGAGTGGTCGGGGCGGCTGGCGGAAGCCGAAGGTCGTAAGCTGGATGCCATCGTGTTTTACCAACGCGCCGGGCGGCCGGAGAAAGCCCAAACGCTATGGTCGGCGGCGGGCGGGACGGAGGATGGATGGAAGGCTTTCGGTTTGAGCCACCTGCCTTCGCCGCCAAAAACGCCGCCGCCGGCGCCGGCGACCATCGGTTGGATGAAACGCGATACGCCGTTGCCGGATTTCACCCTCAGCGACTTAGGGGGCAGGACGTGGAAGTTGGCCGACCTGCGCGGCAAGACGGCGCTCATCAACATCTGGGCGACGTGGTGCGGCCCGTGTAAGCAGGAGTTGCCGCACATACAGAAACTCTACGAGCGGGTCAAGAACCGACAAGACGTGGTGATTCTTTCCTTCAACGTGGATGAGGATGTCGGCTTGATTGAACCTTTCGTGAAGAAGCAGGGCTACACCTTTCCGGTGGTGCCGGCCAAAGCCTATGTTGAGCAGGTTGTGCCGCAGCTTTCAATCCCGCGCAACTGGCTGATCAGCCCCGATGGCGTGCTGCACATGGAGCAGCTTGGTTTCCGTTTGCCGGGCGAGCAGTGGATCAACCAAGTCATTGAGATGATGGAGCGCGCCCGCAGCGGCCGAAATCAGTCAAAGGACGGTGACGCCGAGACGGTCATCAAGTAGGCGCTTTCGGTACGGGCGCGGTACGTCTTTCCGGCGTCGGTGGGGCTGTATCTGGTTCGGTGCGGGCGGATGGCCTTCCCGGCCCGCTATCGGTGGAGAGCGCGTTGCGTCATCCGTCGTGCGTTCACCGTGAGCTTGCGCGTTCACTCCGCGCGGCCTAGGTCGTCCGCCGGAGCGGTTGCAATCGCGATGCGTGTCGGGCATCATCCCGCCGCCGACAAGCCCACCTATGAACACAGTGACGGCAAACCTCGACAGCACGGAGCAGCGGTCGGCGCTGGAACGTGAAACGCGCCCATGGGGGCAGTACGCCGTTCTCGACGCCGGGCCGGGATACAAGGTCAAGCGCATCGAAGTGCTGCCCGGTAAGCGCATGAGTTACCAGAAACACGCGCGGCGGCACGAACACTGGATGGTCGTCCAAGGCTGCGCTCAGGTCACGCTTGACGGCGACGAGCGGTTGGTTCGCGTAGGTGAAGCCGTTGACGTACCCATCGGCGCGGCGCATCGCATCGCCAACCCCGGCGCGGAACTGCTGGTGCTGATTGAAATCCAGCGCGGCGATTACCTCGGCGAAGACGACATCATACGTCTTCAGGACGACTTCGGGCGCGTGACGGGCTGACCACCGTTGCGCGCCTGTAGGATGAGCCGCATCTTGAGGTCGTACAGCGATTGCTCCAACCCCGTTGGGTAAATGTGTGGATTGACGAACCGCTTCAGTCCTGGCGACAGCCGTGCCACAGCCGATTGCGCCCGCCGGCGGACGGTTTCCAAATCCGGTGGGTCATACACGCACGCGCCGCCCCGAAACACCGGCACAAGCAGGTCTTCATAGGCGGCTTCAGCCGGAATCCGCTTGCGCCGCGTTGGATCAAGTGGGTCAATGATGACGCATGGTTCGGTGACGCCCAGCCGAACGTCGTAAATCGCGTCGGCAAGCAGTTCGCCGTCCACGCTAAAGCGTCGTACCTGGTGGATGCCCGGCGTCGAAATTTTGACGGCCTGTTCCGAGAGTTTGAGACAGTAGCGCCAGTCGTCGGCGTCGCGGTCGCGCAGCGCCGTCAACTTGTACACGCCGCCCAGCGTTGGTTGGTCATACCCGGTGACAAGCTTTGTCCCGACGCCCCACACATTGATGCATGCCCCCTGCTGCTTGAGGCTGTTGATGATGGTTTCGTCAAGGTCGTTGCTGGCGACGATGACGGCGTCGGGAAAGCCAGCGGCGTCCAACAGCTTACGCGCTTCAATGCTCAGGTACGCCAGATCGCCCGAATCAAGCCGGATGCCAACCATTTCATGGCCCTGCTCACGCAGCCACCGCCCGACCTCAATCGCATGCCGGACGCCTTCCAGCGTATCGTAGGTGTCCACGAGAAAGATGCAGTTGTTGGGCATGACCTCGGCGTACGTTCGAAACGCCTCGCGTTCATCGTCAAACGACATGACCCAGCTATGGGCATGCGTCCCACGGACGGGGATGCCGTACACCTTCCCCGCCAAGACGTTGGAGGTCGCCGCGCAGCCGCCGACATAGGCAGCGCGGCTGGCCGAGAGTCCGCCGTCCGGCCCCTGCGCTCGTCGCAACCCGAACTCAATGACCGGCTCGCCCTGCGCTGCGATGCAAATCCGCGCAGCCTTGGTGGCGATGAGCGTCTGAAAGTTGATGATATTGAGGATAATCGTTTCCAACAGTTGGGCCTGCATCAATGGCCCTGTCACGCGAACCAGCGGCTCGAACGGGAAAACCACCGTTCCTTCCGGTACGGCGTCAATGTCGCAGGCCAACCGAAAGCCGCGCAGCGTCTCAAGAAACGCCGTCTCAAATAGCGGCCGCCCATCACGTCCTTCCAGCGTCGCCAGATACGCTAGGTCACTTTCCTCGAAAGTCGCCTGCGTCAAGGTCTCAATCAGCGTGTGCAGTCCGCACGCCACTGTAAAGCCCCCGTCAAAGGGATGGCGGCGAAAGAACATCTGGAAGACGGCTTCCTTTTCACCACGCCCGGACTTCCAGTAAGCTTGCGCCATCGTGAGCTGGTATAAATCCGTCAGCAGCAGCGACGAGGTCGGCCATATCGTCGGCATCGGGTTGCGCTCCATAACTTCGGTGAAAGTTGTTCAACGGGGCCGGCAGGGGACGTAACTGTTTCGCGTCGGCGTCATTTTCGCAAGCCATTCTTTCCACATTACGTTTATGCGCCCCGAACCTCTTCAGCCTCAACCGGGACAGGAATCCGTGTGGGACTATCCGCGCCCGCCGCGCCTAGAGCGTACTGCGAAGCGGCTGCGTGTCGTCTTTGCCGGGACGACCATCGCTGACACAACGCGCGGGTGGCGGGTGCTTGAAACCAGCCATCCGCCGACGTACTACTTTCCACCTGACGACATTCTCCCGGATGTGCTCATCGCCAGCCAGCGCACATCGTACTGCGAATGGAAGGGCGCGGCGCAGTACTACGCCGTCCGCGTCGGCCAGCGGGTAGCGCCAGACGCCGCTTGGAGCTATCCGCAACCAACGGCAGCGTTTGCGCCTATCGCTGGTTACGTTGCCTTCTACGCCGGGCTAATGGACGCCTGCTATGTGGACGACGAGCAGGTGATCCCACAGCCGGGTGGGTTCTACGGCGGGTGGATCACGAGTGACATTGTGGGGCCGTTCAAAGGCGTCCCCGGTTCGTGGGGTTGGTAGAGCGCCCCGTTTTCGCGCCATGAATGACCCCATCGGCTTCATTGACGCCCTGCTGCGGTTGCTCGACGTACAGATTTCCGTCGCGGCGCTGCTGGTGCTGGGCGGGTTGGTCTTTGCGCGCATGCTGGCGTTTGTGACGGTTGTGCCGTTTTTCGGTGGGCGGAGCGTTCCGAATCAGGTCAAGGTGGCGGAAGCGGTGGCCTTCGTCCTCATCATTGCGCCGGGTCTGAGCGCGAGCGTGCCGGAACTTGCTGTTCGGGGTGGCGCGTTTGGTTTCGCCATTCTGGTCGTCAAAGAGGTCGCCGTCGGCTTCACACTGGGGTTTGTGGCTTCGCTTGTGTTTGAGGCGATTCAAGTCGCCGGGCGCATTATTGACGCCCAACGTGGCGCGATGATGGGTGAGATGCTCAATCCCATGCTTCAGGAACAAGTCTCTGAGTTGGGACAGTTCAAGCTTCAAGTCGCCGTCGTGATTTTTCTCGCGCTGGGCGCGCACCGTTTTGTCATCGAAGCCCTCTTTCGCAGCTTCGAACTCATTCCCGTTACCGACTTTCCCAAGCTCGGCGTCGGTCTCTCGCCGGGGCTGACCAGCGTGATGCTGCTGACGGGTGAAATCTTCACGCTGGGCGTACGTCTGGCGGCACCGGCGATGGCGGCGTTGTTGCTGACGGATGTGTTCTTTGGGTTGGTCAATCGCGTTGCGCCCCAGCTCAATGTGTTTTTCCTCAGCATGCCAGTCAAGATGGCGCTGGGGATTTTCATCGTGATGCTGGCGCTGCCGGTGTACGCCGAGCAGTACCAAGCGGCCTTCAAAGAGGCGCTTCAGGCGTTTGAGGTATTGATGCGTCAACTGGCCCCGTAGTTATGGGGGCTGTTTTGTGGCGCAGACGCTCTGATATAGTGTGGCAATTTCCTCTCCTAGGACCTCCGCACAACGCAACCATACTTCCTAGAATCCAATGCTTCGGACATTATGAGGAAGAATCACCCGCCCAATGTCAACCAACCCTTCTTGGACGCCTGACACGGCGGCGCTCAAACGCGACCTGTCGTTTGTGCGACGGTTGCGTTGGCTATACATTGCGGCGCTTGCCACACTGGCGGCGCTGACCATCGGCGGGCAAATCGCCGTGCAGGATTTTATTGCCGAACAGCGTGACGACGCGCGGAGCATCAACGTCGCTGGCCGACAGCGCATGCGAAGCCAGCGCCTTACGAAGTGTTTGTTAGCTTGGCGACTGGCTGAGACGCCAGCGGAACGCCAAGCCTACGTGGACGAACTGCGCGAAATCCTCGCGCAATGGAAAACAGCGCATCGTGCCCTGCAGGAAGGGGACCCTGAAACCGGCGTCTCGGCTTGTCGCACGCCAGCGGCGCAAAAGGCGATGGCGGCGACGCTGCCGCACTTCAACGCGATGGTCGCTGCGTTGGAGCAGGCGTTGGCGGCGACCGACGCGACCGGTGCGCCGCGTCCGCCTTCCGCCGACCAGATTCAAACCGTGTTGGAGCGCCAAAAGCTGTTTCTGGCCGCAATGGAGCAGGTGGTGGATACGTTGGAGGCGGAGTCCAACCAGCGCCGGCTGCGGCTTCAGACGTTTGGTTGGGTGTGGCTGGTGGTTGTCCTGAGCATCTTCAGTTTGGAAAGCGGCTTGATTGTCCGGCGGGCGCTTTCTAAAACCGTCGCCGTCATTCGGGAAATTTCACTGGCGCGTGACCGCCTTGCGGGGTTGAACCGGCGACTGGAACGCGCCCGCGACGAGGCGCAGGCTGCCGTTCGCGCTAAGTCAGCGTTTCTCGCCAACATGAGCCATGAGATTCGGACGCCGATGAACGGCGTCATTGGGATGGCCGACTTACTGGCTGCGACGCCGCTTTCCAAAGAACAGAGCGAGTACGTTGAGACCATTCGCGCCAGCGCCCAGAGCTTGCTGGTCATCATCAACGACATTCTCGATTTTTCAAAGATTGAGGCCGGCGCGCTCCAGATTGAACGATTGCCCTTTGATTTGCGTGAATGTGTCGAGAGCGCGCTCGACCTGATCGCCGAAGCGGCCGGACGGAAGCGCTTGGACGTGGCATACCTGATTGAGGACAACGTTCCGCCGACCATCGTCAGCGACCCAACCCGCCTGCGGCAGATTTTGCTGAACTTGCTAAGCAATGCAGTGAAGTTCACGCAGCGGGGTGAAATTGTTGTGACGGTCTGCGCCGAGCCACTCGACGAGCCGGTGCCGGTCGGAGAAGAGCGCCGCCGGTATGAGTTGCGGTTTGACGTACGGGACACTGGGATCGGCATCCCGCCGGAAGCCCGCGAGCGTGTGTTTCGGGACTTTGAGCAGGCGACCGACACCACGGCCCGCGTGTACGGCGGTACCGGCCTTGGGTTGGCGATTTCCAAGCGGCTGGTTGAAATGCTTGGCGGCGAAATCTGGTTCGACAGCGAAGTAGGCGTGGGGACAACCTTTCACTTCACCATCCAGTGCGAAGCCTCACCGAGCCAGCCTCGCTTGTATGTGCGCGGCTCATTGCCCGGATTGGAAGGGAAGGTTGTGTTGGTTGTGGACGACAATGCGACGAATCGGCGTGTGTTGGAGGCCCAACTCCGCGCCTGGCAGGTGACGCCAATCTTGGCCGCAACAGCGGAGGAGGGGCTGCGCTGTTTGCGAGCTGAAACCAAGGTGGATGTTTTGATTCTCGACATCCATTTGCCGGACATGGACGGTTTGGCGTTGGCGCGGGAGATTCGCCGGCAGCCGGCGCACGCCAAGACGCCGATTCTGTTTTTCGGCTCCGTCACGGAGGAAGCCGTTCGGTCCGCTGTGGCGGCGTTGCCTCCGGCGCAGTTGCTCTCCAAACCGCTCAAGCCGACAAGCTTCCGGCGCAGCTTGGAAGAGCTTTTCGCCGTCCGCTCTGAGTCGGTTCAGGCGACGGCGAAGCCGCAGTTTGACGCCGAGCTTGGGCGGCGACACCCGTTGCGGGTGCTCATCGCCGAAGACAACGCCGTAAACCGCAAGCTGGCCGCCCGCATGCTGGAAAAACTCGGCTATCAGGCCGAGCTGGCTTCCGACGGCGTGGAAGCGGTGGAAGCGATTCTTGGCGCAGTCGCCTGCGACAAGCCCTACGACTTGGTGTTTATGGACATTCACATGCCGGAGAAGGATGGACTGGAGGCGATTCGGGATGTTCATCAGGCGCTGCCGCCGTCCAAACGCCCCCGGTTTGTGGCGTTGACGGCGGCGGCGATGCCCGAAGAGCGGCAGGCGGCGTTTGCGGCCGGCGTGGACGATTACCTGTGCAAACCATTCACGGTCGTTGACCTCGTGAAAGTGATCGAGGCGACGCGGCCTCTCGCCCAACGTGAACGGGAAAAACAATCGGTATGACCATGACCTCGGCGAACGGCGCGCTCACGCCGGTTTTTCTGCAACGGCTGATTCTGATCAACGGGCTGCTGCCGCTGGCGTTGTGCAGTTGGGATGGCGCGGCGGGTCGCTTGGGCGCGAATCCATTGGAGTTTATTCTGCGGCTGACCGGCATGCTGTCGCTGGTGTTCCTGACGCTCACGTTGATGGTCACGCCTATCGTGATGTGGTTTGGGCCGGCATGGCTTATCCGGTTGCGCCGAACGCTGGGGCTGTTCGCCTTCTTTTACGCGGCGCTGCACCTAGTTTGTTATCTCTGGTTTGACAAGATGTTTGACCTTGCAGCCGTCAGTGTGGATGTGCTGCAGCGACCGTTTATTTTTTTCGGCATGCTGAGCTTTGTCGTCATGGTTCCGCTTGCCGTTACGTCAACCAACCGGATGATCAAACGCTTGGGCGCGCGGCGCTGGAAACGGCTGCATCGTTTGACCTACATTGCCGCCGTCGCCGGGGTAGCGCACTTTTACCTGTTTGTCAAAGCCGACACGACTCTACCGGTGGCGTTTGCCGCCGTTGTTGGGTGGCTTCTGGCGTCCCGTTGGTTGCAAGCGCAGCAAGTGACGACGTTGGGCCTCCATAACGAGCGTTCGTGAGAATACCGGCTGTGAAAACACCTGAGCGGGAAGCGACTAAGCCCTGCGCACGCAGACCACCTTCCCGCTTGTTCCCAAAATTAGGCTGCGCGATGCGTGTGAAAGATGGGCAGCCGCCTTGGACGCCGCAAATCAAAATCTGCGGCGTAACGAATATCGCCGATGCGGAAGCGGCCGCAGCGGCTGGCGCCGACCTGCTGGGAATCATTTTCGCGCCGACCAGTCCACGGTGTGTCACGGTGGAAACAGGGCGGGAGATTGTCGCCGCCGTTCGTGGGCGATGTCTGACGGTCGCCGTCTTTCAGGACGCCTCGGTGGAAACCGTCAATGCCGTAGCGACGGCGCTTGGTTGCGATTTAGTTCAGCTCCATGGCCGCGAAACGCCGGTTATGGCTGCGCGGTTGATGCGGCCGGTGATTCGCGCCGTGACGGTAACGGCGGAAACCGACGAGGCGGAGGTGACGGCTTGGGCGACGGCGGACAATGTCGCACATTTACTCTTTGACCGGCCAAAAGACGGGAAAGATGGGTGCTGGGCGGCAAGCCTAGAGCGGCTATGGGCAGCGGCGCAGGCGACGCCGGCGGGCCGGAGAAGTTTTCTCGCAGGCGGACTGTCGTCCGATAACGTTGGGGAGGTGGTGCGCCGCTGGCAGCCGTTCGGGGTAGATGTAGCGTCCGGGGTCGAAACAGCGCCGGGCTGGAAGGATACGGAGAAGATGCGGGCGTTTTGTCGGGCTGTTCGTGCGTCCGGGCCCGGCGGTGCAGCCGTCTGTCCCACGCGGCATACTCTGAGAAAGTAACGATAGGGTTCAACCGAGGGAACGGTTTATGAAGGCGCTGGTCAAACGATATCGGTGGCGGCCGGGCGTTTTCATGTGGCTCGCAGCGACGTTCGGCTTCATGACCGTTAACGCCTTAGCGCAGGCGGGAGCGCTTGATGTCACCTTCAATCCGGGCGGAGGCGTCAGCGGCGCAGTGTACGCCATCGCCGTCCAGCCCGACGGTAAGGTCGTGATTGGCGGCGAGTTCAGCGCCGTCAACGGCCTTCCACGCAACAATGTCGCCCGCCTCAACCCTGATGGCTCGCTTGATGTCGCGTTCGATCCCGGTAGCGGCGTTAATGGCCGCGTCGAGGCGCTGCTAATACAACCGGATGGCAGAGTGGTCATCGGCGGCGCATTCTCCAGCGTCAACGGCGTCCCGCGCCGCAGCCTCGCCCGTCTCAACGCGGACGGCTCGGTGGATTCATCGTTCACCACGGGGACGGACGCCGCTGGCGTCGTCTATGCGTTGGCGCGACAGGGGGACGGCAAGCTTCTCATTGCAGGCGATTTTACAAACTTGGCTAATGTCCGCCGCGAGCGCCTCGCCCGCCTCAACGCCGATGGTTCGGTGGATACCGATTTTAATCCCAACGCCGCCGCCAACGGCCCGATCTTTGCCCTAGCCATCCAGCCTAACGGACGCATTCTGCTGGGCGGCGCGTTTACGCAGGTGAACGGCATTCCGCGTAGCCGACTGGCGCGCTTGACGGCTGACGGCGCACTTGATCTGACCTTTTCACAAAACAGTGAGACGGACGGTGTGGTGAATGCGCTCGGCGTCCAACCTGACGGTCGCATTCTCATCAGCGGTGATTTTCGTTTCGTCAACGGCGTGGCGCGCGGTGGAATTGCCCGCTTGGAGCCGGGCGGAGCATTAGACACAACCTTTGGAGCATTTGGCGGCGTCGCCGGCGGACTACTGCCCGTGGTCTACGCGCTCGTTATTCAGCCGAATGGCCGCATCCTTGTCGCCGGCGACTTCACAACGGTCAATGGAACAGCTCGCAACCGGATCGCCCGGCTCAATCCGACGGATGGTTCGCTCGATACCGGCTTTGACCCCGGAAGCGGTGCCAGCAGCGCCGTCTATGCGCTGGCGCTTCAGGCGGACGGCAAGATTCTGCTGGGCGGCGCGTTTGCTTCGTTCAACGGAACGCCGCGCGCCGGCGTAGCGCGTCTGCTGGGGGACGATCCCGGTTGCGCCTCGGCCGTCGCGCCGACGACGGCGAATTTCTCCGCACTGGGCGGCGATGGCATCGTGACGGTGACGGCGGCCGGCGACTGTACGTGGCGGGCCGTCAGCAATGTCCCGTGGATCACGATTACGGGCGGTGCTTCCGGCGGCGGCAATGGGACGGTGACATATCGCGTGGCGGCGCATCGCGGACGACAGCGGACTGGAATGATCACCGTCGCCGGCCGTGCTGTCACGATTACGCAGGCCGTCTCGGCTTTTGAAAGTGTAGGGCTGTTTCGGCGGTCGGATGGCTTTTTCTACCTACGCAACAGTTTGACAAGCGGCGTCGCGGATACGGCGTTTTTCTTTGGTTTGGGCAATGATATCCCGCTTTCGGGTGACTGGGACGGCGACGGAACGACGACCATCGGCGTTTTTCGTGTGACAGGTGAGACGGCGACGTTTTTCCTCAAGAACAGCAACAGCCCCGGCTTCGCCGATGTGTCGTTTCCGTTCGGCGCGCCCGGCGACATCCCCATCGCCGGCGACTGGAACGGCGACGGCCGCGATACGGTCGGCGTCTTTCGGAACGGCGTCTTTTTCCTCCGCAACACGAACAGCGCCGGTGCGCCGGATGTGGTCGTCAACTTCGGTTTGGGGACGGATGTCCCGGTCGTCGGTGACTGGGACGGCAATGGGACAACGACCGTCGGGTGCTACCGCCGCGCCAACGGCTTTTTCTACTACCGGAACGATTTGCTGTCGGGCGTTGCCGAGGCGTCGTTCTTTTACGGACTGGCGGACGACATTCCCTTTGCCGGCGACTGGAACGGCGACGGCCGCGACGGCATCGGCGTGGTTCGGCTGACGGAGGGCAGTTGGCGGTTTTTTCTGAAAAATGAGCTAAGCGCCGGTTTCGCCGATGTGTCGTTCAACTACGGCAATGCGGGCGACCTACCGGTGGTAGGGAACTGGAACGGTCGCCCGTAGCGCGCTGCGGCGTGCAGTTCAGAAGGGACTTTGCGGAGAAGCGCATTTTGACGGCGGAACGGCGGCGGTCCCGCGCAGCGGAAAAGTCGGTGTCCCTTCCGCCCTTTCTGGCGAGGGAGCGATGTGTCGCCTGCGCTTGCAGCCGGGAGGCTAGCGGGCCTACAGCGCTCGCCCTGACGCCGCCGGTACGGCGCGATGTCTCTTCGGAAACTCCCCTGGCGACGCTTGGAGAGCCTCCGCGCGCCGTCCGGCGTGGTCGGCTGCGGACGCTCCCCATAGGCTTCTGTGGAAGGTCTTAACGCCAACGACTTACGGTTTCTTGACTACCGCTTGTCGTAGGCTTCGCGCGTCAAAGGCTCAATCGGCGCAAGGTTACGCTTCTTCAGTTCGGCGTTAACGGCCGCCAACTCGCCGTCCACTAGCGCCTTGTGCTGCGCTTCCGCCTGCTCGACCGCTCGCCGGTACGGCTCAACCAACGCCAGCTGCGATGCCGACGGCCGCCCGCCGTAGTAGCTAATCTTGCCGTAGAGGTCGGCTAGTTTTTCCCGCAGCTGCTCCTCGCCGGTAATGCCGCCCTCGCGGGTCGCCACCAGCGACGCCCGTAGGGCCTGACAGCGGTCGGCAAACGCCGTCAGTTGTTTGGCCAAAGTGTCATCGGTCGGCAGCCCCTTGGCGCGCGCCTGCGCCGTATCACGCGCATCGGTCAGCGCCGCGTCCACGTAGGCCAGCCGCTCCAGCAGAGCGTACAGCTCAAGCTGCGTCTGCTGCTTCAACCGGCGATCGGCTGGACGATGCGGCGAAGTCGGGTCGGCGATCAGTGTGATGGTACCGGTGTACACTTGTTTGTCCTTGATGAGCTTGACGGTGTACGTGCCTTCGAGTACCGACGGTCCCGGCAGCGGGAACGGCGCAGCCTCCGAACGCGGGACGCGCGGCGGCTTGAGGCGCGTTGGCCATTCAACACGATTAATGCCCTTGCGCTTGCCGCCCGGCAGCGTCGTCACCAGTTCGCCGGCTAGGTTGTAAATCTCCACTCGAAAGTCACCGACCACATGCCGCTCCTTCAGGTAGTAGGCGATAATTGCCGCGTCCGGCAGCGGCGTCCCGCGAAACTCATCGTCGCCCGAAAAGCGCTGGCTGATGACTGGCGTCTGTAAAACCGACGGGCGCGTTTCTAGAAAAGCGACATCCTGGGCCAAAACTTCCGGCGTGAGCCGTCGCAGTGGCGTCAGGTCGTCCACGATGTACACGCCGCGCCCGTGCGTCGCCAAAATCACGTCGCCCTCGCGTGGATGAACGAACAAGTCATAAACCGGCAGGTTGTTCGGCAAGCCGCCGGTAAACTTCACCCACCGCTCACCTCGGTCAAGCGAGACAAAAAAGCCAAACTCCGTCCCCAGAAAGAGCAAGTTGCGCATGACCGTATCCTCGCGGACGACATGCGCAAAGCCGGTCGCGTCGCCGTCGGTGATGCGCCGCCACGTTTGGCCGAAATCGTCCGTACGGTAAACGTACGTCGCCATATCGCCTGTCCGGTGGCCGTCAAAGGTGGCGTAGGCTGTTCCGATGGCAAACCGCGACGCCTCCACGCAACTGCACCACGTATTAGGCGGCAGTCCCGGAATGTTGCGTACGACGTTCGTCCATGTCCTGCCGCCGTCGCGGGTCACTTGCAGGTTGCCGTCGTCCGTACCCACCCAGATGACTTTCTCATCCAGCGGCGACTCGCTAATGGTGAAAATTGTGCAGTGGTTCTCAGCCGTGGTGTTGTCCACGGTCAGCCCGCCGGATTCCTCCTGCTTCTGTTTGGTGGGATCGTTGGTCGTCAGGTCGGGCGAAATGCGCGTCCACGATTCGCCCTTGTCGCGCGACAGAAACAGATACTGTGCGCCGAAGTAGAGGTTCGCCGGATTTTTGCGTCCGACGGCGATGGGTGAGTTCCAGTTGAACCGCAGCTTCTCGCCGGGCGGCTCCGGCGGCGCAATGAACTTCGTTTCGCCTGTCCGCCGATGCCAACGGGCGAGATTCCCACCCTGGGATTCGAGGTATACAAGGTTGTCGTCGGTCGGATCGGGGACAGCCCAGAACCCGTCGCCGAAGCCGATGTTTTGCCAGTCGGCGTTGGTGATGCCGCCCGGCTTGTGCGACGGAGCCATCCAGGTCCCGTTGTCCTGCAACCCGCCATAGACGTTGTAGGGACGCGCGTTGTCGGCTGCGACGTGGTAAAACTGCGACACCGGCAGGGAACGCAGCAGGCGGAATGTCCGACCGCCGTTTTTGGATTCATACACGCCGCCGTCCGTGCCGAGCAGCAAGTGATCGCTGTTGTTGGGGTTGATCCAGAGCGCGTGGTGGTCGCTGTGCGTCCCGCCGGCGATGACTTCAAACGTCTTGCCGCCGTCTTCGCTGCGCGCCAGCGTTGTTGCAGGCTTATACACGCGCCGGTAGTGCTTGGGGTCAACCACCACCAGACTGAAGTAAAACGGGCGCGATTTGACGCTCGCGTTGACGTCGTTGACTTTCGTCCAACTCTCGCCCAAATCGTCTGAAACGTAGAGCGCCGTTTTGCGGCTTTCCACGTTGGCATAGACCGTGTTCGGGCGCGACGGCGCGACGGCGACGGCGATCCGCCCCAACTCGCCTTCCGGCAGCCCCTTCGTGAGTTTTTTCCATGTCTTGCCGCCGTCGGTGGACTTGTGCAGGCCGCTGCCGGGGCCGCCGGACGTGAACGTCCACGGCAGCCGCCGGAACTGCCACATCGCAGCGTAGAGGATGTCCGGCTCTTGTGGGTCAATGGCGACGTCGGCGCAGCCCGTATCAGCGTTGATGTAGAGGATTTTCGTCCACGTCTTGCCGCCGTCGGTCGTTTTGTACAGACCCCGCTCTTCGCCGGACGCCCAGAGCGGCCCTAACGCTGCGACATAGACCGTATCCGACTTGCGCGGATCAATGACGATGCGGGCAATGCGCTCGGTCTTTTCCAGCCCAACGCGCGTCCACGTCTCGCCGCCATCGGTCGTCTTGTAAAGCCCCGTCCCGACCGACACCGAGTTGCGCGTCCAACCTTCGCCCGTCCCAACCCAAACTGTATCCGGGCGCGTCTGGTCAATCGCAATCGCGCCGATGGATTGCGTGTGTTTGTCGAACACCGGCTTGAATGTTAGTCCACCGTCGGACGACTTCCACACGCCGCCGCTCGCCGCGCCGACATAGATGATTTTGGGATTTGTGTTGACGACATCGAGCGCCGCAATGCGGCCGCTCATGGTCGCTGGGCCGATCGCCCGCGCCGTCCAGGCGCCTAGCATAGACGAATCCAACTTCGGCGGCGCCGCCGTCTTGGTCGTTGCGGCAGGGGGAGCGGCGGGGCGCTCCTGCGCCGTTCCAAATATTAACAACAGGCAGCACCATCCAAGGGCCGCCAAAGCATGTGGCTTCCAAACGAACATAACTGTTTCTTGAGGTGATCTTCTGGAGAATTTTGGAAGGCAGTGACGAAAAGCCTGCAAAGACGTGAGCCGACGACCATCGCCGCCGGCTCACATCCAATGAATGCCGTTTTCGGGGGGCTATTCCGGCATTGAGAACATGGCGTCGTCAACCGCCACGTCGTATTCAAGACGTTCAAGGACGATTTGTATGAACGGCCGCCCGTCAATCAAGCGGTCAACTGCATGAGCCGTCATAATGCCGTTGACTTCCTTATAGTTGGAGAACACTGTCTCCATCTCGACTTCGGCGCCCTGCATTTTTTCTTTGCCCCGCGTCTTGAGGATAAGACCCGTGGCGGCGTCCACGTAGTAAGTGTCGGTTTCCCCGCGCTTGTTGGTGACTTTGACAACGTGAACAGGCGTCCCGTCAATTTCTTCGTCTTCCCCCAGCGCCAACTTGTAGCCCTTCTTTTCCGAATCAATGAAGGGGCCGTCCAGATCGGCCGACTCAATGAGGCTGTCGGCTTCCTCACCGCTCACTTTTTCAGGCTTGCTCGAGCCGGTGAAGGGGTTGATTTGCCAGACGGTCGTACCGTCGTATGCCTGTACCAATTTTGCGCCGCCCAAGTCGATTTCTTGGCGCATCTTATTGGGGCGGGCCAGCACGATGGTCAGTTTGCCTTCCGCCTGACCGCCGCCGATAACCACTTTCCCAGTGGCCTTGGATGATTTGACGCTCTTGAGCTTTTCGCCGCCCTGCGCTTTGACGATCTGCGCCACGACGGCTTCCAAAGTGGGTTTGTCGCCGGAAGGCGACCCCGCCGCTGCGCGCAGACCGGCGGATGACATCAAAACGACCAAAATCGCCGGTACAAACACCGGCCAAGACAAACGACGAAGCATGCACGAAGCTCCTTTGCAGGGATGTGAGGTAGCACTAGGCAACCTGTTTGTAGCGCAGTACGCGCCGACGCCGAGGGAAGTTTCTTACGGTGGTTTTAGTTTTTCAGTTTGCCGAGATGTTAGCGTGCAAATAAGTCGGCCGTGTTACGGAAGGCTTTGAACTCCAGATGGTTGCCTGACGGATCTTGGAAAAACATCGTCGCCTGTTCCCCCGCTTGTCCGGCGAAACGGATGTAGGGCGGTACAATGAACGTGACCTGCGCCTGCGTCAGTCGTTCAGCCAGCGCGTGAAACGCCTCCCACGACAACACGACGCCGAAGTGGGGAATGGGAATCGTCTTGCCGTCCACTGCGTTGCGTCCGGCGACGCCGAGAGGACCGGCGACGCGGTGCGCCGTAATCTGGTGACCCCAGAAATCGAAATCAATCCAGTCGTCGCTTTCGCGTCCGACGCGACAGCCAAGCAAGTCAACGTAGAAGCGCCGTGTCGCGGCCAAATCCGTCACTGGAAAAGCTAAGTGAAAGGGGGTCATACCGTGGCGTAAGTCGGCTCGGCCGATAGGGGCACGGGTTCGGTGGCGTCGGCCAGCGCCGTCGCCGCCAGCCACACGAGCGCCACCCACAGCGCATCGGCGAAAAACAGGTGAACAAGCTGCATCCAGATCGGAGCAAGCAGCCAAACGTTGATGACGCCCAGCGCGAACTGCGCGCTGACGATGGCGACGACGGCATTTGCGGCGCGGGTGGTTGTTACGGATGAGCGGAGTTTGACCGCCACCGCCACGATGACAGCGCTCGCCGCCAGCGCCGCGACGGGATGCAACCACCGCAACCGAACCGTGAAGTGTGAAAGGCTTGAAAATTCTTCCCGGATACCCTGCGCCAGCGAGCTTGCCGGAAACAGCGTATCACCCAGCGCCGCAATCGCGCCCGTCACGCCGACGACCAACGCCGAGACGAGCGCCGCCGCCAAGAGTCCTGGCTTTGTCCCTTGCCCGATGAGGCGCGGCGGACGGAAACCGCTGATCCAGTAGGCCGTCAAGGTCAGCGCGCCCAGCAGCAGAAACGTGTTGACCAGATGCACCGACATATAGACCGCACGTGCGACCGAGCGGTTTTCGGCGACCAGTTCCAGCTTGACAAGTAACGCGCCGATGAGCGCCTCAATGAGAATAAAGACTAGCGACCAGACAGCCGCCGTGCGGACAACGTGCCCGCGCGCAAACCGTCTGAACGACCAGACGACCAGCCCAATGACGCCCAGCAGCGCAAGGCCGCTCGTCGCCCGGTGCATAAACTCCACGAAGGCGGCAAACTGTCCAGTCGGTGGAACGACTTCGCCGTTGCACAACGGCCAGTGACTCCCGCAACCGTCGCCGGATTTGGACGCCCGAACATAGGCACCCCAGATGATGACAATGACATTCCAGCCGACGACGCCCCACGCAAAACGACGTAGGCGGCCGTCTGTTGTTGGAAAGTCCGTCGCCGGAGACAAGGTTTTGTTCGATGCACTCATCGGATGCTCAGCTACGTGCGGCAAGCCGCACCATTCGGGGATTGAGATCGGGACAGTCAAGCAGCGCTCCATACCGCCGAACTAGTTTGAAGACATAGCGCGGCGTCAACGCGCAACCTCCGACAGGACGGTTGGCGGCTGTCCGCTGGATGAGCGCCGCATGAGGCCCATCGCCCTTCGCTGCCCGGCGCAGCGGCAAGTCTAGCCGCAGGTAAGCGTCCAGCGTGGTTTTGGTCGGCAACGACAGGTCAACCATCCGCACTCGGCGCGTCCCGTCGCCGACTATCAGCCCCAATCCGGTTTCAGTCGCTTCCGGCAGGCGGACGACATCGCGCTGGCGCAGGCCACAGATTTCCGACACGCGCAACCCCATCTCACCCAACAGGCGCAACACTAGCGCGTCGCGCGCACCGACGAGCGTCCGCGTATCCGGTAAGGTCAGAAGCCGTTGCATCAACTGCGGGTCGGCAGCGGGAGTCAGCCTTGCGCCGCTGGTTGACGGCCCAGGCGTCATCTGCGCCGGGTTGTCGGCCGTCAGCCGCTGCGCGACGAGTTCGGCGTAAAACCGGCGCAGTGCCACAAGCCTCACGCCTACCGTCGGCGGCGCAACCCGCGCCAACAACGCCGCACGAAAGGCGCAGATGTCGTCCGGCGTAGCGTCCAGCCAGTGTTTCCCCTGCGAACGCAGCCAGTGCTCAAACTGGTCGAGCGCCGCGCGATAGACGCGGCGCGTCGTCTCCGAACGCAGCCCGGCCAGGAAAGTCCGGCGGCAAACGTCAATTGAGCCGACGGCGGCCGTCGCCATGGCTATCCGGCGGCTTCCTGCGCGCGCCGCCGCCGCGCCTGAATGAACGAGTTGACGCACAACGCCAGCATTTCACCGCACAACACAACCATGCCGATTTGCAGCGCTAGCGCCAGCGGCCGCGCCCCGAAATTGCCTTTGACGAGGCTCATCAGAATCGGTGTCAGACCGCCCAGCACGCCCAGCAGCGCCGCCGCCGACACCGCATGCATGGCGTGCTTGCGTAGGTTCTCCTTGTGAGCCAACGCGCCGAAAATCACAAACAACAGCCCAAAGGCAGCCGGAATGAACGCCGTCACACCGCTGTTGGCCGGGTCTTTGAGGACGTACCCGACGACGCTCAACACGATGAGCGCGACGCCGTTGCCGATGGAAATCAAAGGCATGGGAAGGGACATAACGGTTGCTCCACAAGCGCGCCCGGAGGCGAAATCAAAAAATGACACCGTGCGTTACCACACGGTGTCATTCTTCACAAAGGCGGCGGCGCGGGCAACGCCTATCCGCCGCCGTGACCGCTCACCGCAGGCGCATGGTCGGGTCGCCCAACAGCGTCCACGATTGCCGCACCTGTGGATCGCCCGTCGCCGCTTTCGCCCGCTGAACGGCTTCCCCCAACCGCGCCACCGGATTTAGGCCGTATATCGCGTCCAGCAGCGCCAGATTCGCCCAGTGCTGACCGTCGCTTGGCGTCAGCGCCGACGACGCCCACACCGCCGCCGCCCCGCCCGGCGCAAGCATCAACGCCTTGCCCAGCGCCGTCGTGTACAGGTCGTGGTGGAAACCGGTCAGGCAGGTCATACTCACCACCAGCCCGGCGCGGTCGTGGTTGCCCAGCGTCGCCGCGTCGCCGCTCGTCAGCACGTTTTCCGCCGCCCAGTTCTGAACCGAGCCGTGGCCGATGTAGTTGACCAGCCCCGCGCCAGCGTTGAGACCCGCCAGCAGCGCCGCCCGCGCGCCACCCGCGCCCAGCGCGCTCAGGCGAATCGGCGTCGCTTCCCCCGGATGCGGCAGCAGTTCCAGCACGTCGCTCGCCGCCGCGTCAAAGTCGCCGCCGCCGTCGGGATTATCCGCCACGACCAGCGCCCGCCGCTTCCAGTCGGCGTCGCCAGCCTGCTCATACGCCAGAATCTTCGACACGACCAGTTCCGCTTCAGCCAAGGTCTTGACCGGCAGGCGGCCCACCGCCAACCGGGCGAGTCCGGCCTCGTCCAGATCGCCGAGCCAGTCGTCCACGGCCGTTTCCAGCGCGCCGACGCCGATGAGCTTCGTCGGAATGAAGTTCCCGCCAAACCCAAGATAGTCGCGCGGATCAAAGGTCGCGTTGCCAACCAGCAGGGCGTACCGCGCCGGCCGCGCCCACGCCGTCGCCGCGTGTCGCAGAAAATCGCGCACTGCGCCGGCCGACTTCACGCCGTAGCTCCACTCGTCGTACACGTCGGTGATGTCCACGACCGCCGTCCGCAGCCCCTCGGCTTGCCGCGCCCGCGCCAGCCGATCAGCCGCCGGACGAAACGCCTCATGCGTGATGATGACGAAATCCACCGCATGGTCGCCGCGATGCCAGTGTGACGGCCGATTGGCTTCAGCGCGCGGCGTCGCCATCGCCGCCGAAGTCGTCACGATCACCTGCCGTCCCGGCGCGGCGGCGATGGTCGCCGTCTCGCCCGTCATCCGCACGGGCAGTTCGACCGGCGCGGTCGCGTCGGTCACATCGAAGGCGCGCGCCGCCGCCGTGAAGCCGTCAATCGCCAAAATGTGTCGCCCCAGCCCCGCGCCGTCGCGCGGGACGTTCACCACCAGCCGGTTGTCCGCCGCCCGCAAGCGGCGCTCGTAGGCGACCGTCAACGATTTGACGAGGTTGACATCGCCGGCCGTCGGCGCATGGAGTGTGATCGTGTTGATGCCGTTCATCACTTGGTCGGCCGGCAGCGTCCAGACGCCGCGCCCAACCGTGCGTCCACTGTAGTTCACCACGCCGAGCGGTCGGCCGTTCCACGCCACCGACACGGCGTGCTCACCCAACGACACGCCTTGTAGCTCAACCGTCACCTCAACCGGCCGCCGACCGGACGGGTCGGGGTCGCGCACCGTGACGGTCTGCTCCACGGGCGTCGTCGTCACCACGCTGCCGAAGAAGTTGTCTTCGTCACCGTTGAGCAGCGCCGCAAAATAGACGCTTTTATCGGCGCGCGTTGTCGCCGACCAGAAGCTTTGCAGCGTCGGGCGCAGCAGCGGGAACGACGCGCCCAGTTCAACGCGCCGCCCCGGACGGTCGCCCTCGATGAGCCAATAGACGGCTTCGCCGCTGTCGAGCGTATCCGCCGCGACGCCGTAAAACTCGACGCCTTCCGACGTGACGCGCAGGGGCGTTTCACGACCTTCGACGTAGAGTTGCAGGTTCGCCGGGTCGGCCATCCGCGACAGACCGGCCGCCCACAGCGCCGCCCACGTAACGCGCTGCCAGCCGGTTTGTCCGACGTAGAGCTTGACGGCCGCTCGCCCGGCCAGCCGTTGCTGCATTGCCAAGTCGCCGGTTGCGCTCTTGCGCCCAGGGCTTGCCGGCGGCGTTGTCAAGTCGTTCGGCGCGACTTCGATTTGTCGCCCGCCGGTCGCCGCCGCGCCTCGTCCGAGGAGCGGCGAGTTGCGCAGATGCAGCGGGAACGCTTCGCGCGTCTCGCGCAGCGTGATCGGGCCGTACCACTGGCGCGAGCCGTCCACGTCGTAGGCTTCCAGCCAGTAGTTGACCGGCGCGCGCGTCAGACGCAGCGCGTCGTCACGCCAGACGTAGTGTTGTCCGGCGGTGAGCGCGTCACTGGTGAGCAGGGCGCTGCCGGCGATGAGTTCCGGCGTGATTCGCTCGCGCTTGCCGCCGATCTCCCGCCAGACGTGGAAGCCAAGGTTATTGGCTTCATACCCGGTCGCCCACTCCACCACTGCCGCGCCCGTCGCGTAGCGCGTCGCTGAAGCGTTCGTAAATCGCGCGTCCGTCAACACGGGTGGATCGCACTCGGCGCTCGATGACAGCCCCGGCACGTCGGTGATGGTGATGTTAAAGTTATTGTTCGTGCCGTCTGCGCCGGGCGTCGCGCCATATGCAAATGGAAATGGGGGTGGAGGGCCGTTGAAAAGCGTTATGCCATTCTGCCCACCGGTTGTTGAAACTGATGCGCCAGTGATGGTCGAGGTTAGAAAAACCACGCCGCCGCCGCCACCGCCGCCGGGACCATGGGCATTTGCGCTGGTTTTCGCGCCTGTGTCATTTGGGCTATTGCTGCCGCCATTGCCGCCCTGCGCCTGAATGGTAAGCGTCGCTGGGCTGGGTTGGGTTGCCGTCAGCACGATGCTCCCGCCGCCGCCGCCGCCGCCGCTGCTGTCAGAGGCACTAGACATGCCGCTTGCCGTTGAGACCAGTTGTGCGTTAGCGCCGTTGGCGCGAATGGTTCCAGTTCCTAGAATTGTCCCGGCCCGGATGAAGACAATACCGCCGCCGGCCGCGCCGCTGCTAGCTTTAGCGCCCCTGCTGGTGTCGTTTGTGCCGACGTCGTCGTTGTTATTTGCGTTGTTTCCCGCGCCGTTGTTGCTGGTGCCGGCGCCGCCCCCGCCGCCCATAAAGATACGCGTCAAGGTCGGCGACTGCGCCGCCCCACCACGCCCTCCGCGATCCAAGGCGCTACTCCATGCGAACCCTCCCTGACCGCCAGCACCAGCGTTACTCCCACCACCACCGCCGGTGTTTTGATCGTTAGCAGAGGCATTGCCATCAGTGCCGCCGCCGCCAGCGTTCCCCGGCGCGCCGTAGCCCAAGCTGCCGTTCGGGTAGCCCTCAACGCCAGTATCGGCGACAATCATGTCGGCGAACGCCGGCGCAGCGTAGTTGGCGTTGGGATTGACAATTCTCACCACATAACGCGGTGTGCCGGCGATGCCTTCACCCTTTGAGGCATGAGCTGCGGCTAACGAGGCTGCCGAAGCTGGCGTCGTATTGCGGAAGTCGGTGTTGGCGTAACCGCCACTTCCGGTGAACCGCTTGCCGCCGCCGCCGCGAAAGCCACGACCGCTGACATCAATGACGCCGTTGGTTGAGCCGATCGTGAATTGACAGACGTTTTGCACGTCAATCGCCAACACACCGCCGGTGTTGCCGTCCCACGGCGCGCAGGTGAGTCCGACGCCGATCCCGACGCTGGTATACTGCGGCACCCGAATAACCTGAAACCGCCGCTGCCCCTGAGTAGCCGTGGCGTTAGCGTCCGTGTATGTGTTGGCTAAAGGCGTGCCGCCGCCGCTGTCGCTCGTGCGTACCGTGATGGTTCCGCCGCTCGTCAGCGACGTAACTGTGCTGGCAATGACGCGAGCGAATTCATACCGCCCGGCGTTACCCTGTGAAGTCTGGCCGCTGCCGGTACCTGTCCCTGCGCCATAGTTGGCGTTGTTGCTACTGTCAATCGTGGCGTCCTGCATCTGCATAACCAGCACCATATCGCCGACGGCAATGCCGACATTGACGCCCTGTCCTGACACCGTGTTCTTGATAGTAATGGTGCTGCTGTTTGGTCCGTTCACAACGGACTGGCCGGGATAGTAGGAGTTGACGACGCCGGTCAGTGGGGCTATCGGAGTAATGCGCGTGACCGGGGTGGCGTTATCGCATCGCTGCCCAAAAACCATGCCGTTTAGCATCAGCGCCACGGTGGTTACGAAAGCCGCTGCGACCGATACCCTTTGGGCAATAGCGTTACGCGCCAGGAAGCCGCGCTGTAGGTAAGAGCCAACCTGTTGCGCAATATGGAATGCGGCGTATCGGACAAGTGTCGGCATTTTTCTTTTCTCCAATAGGAAAGTCATCAGGCAGGCGGCGAAAAGCCTTGCCGCTTTTGCGGTGTTCGCGTGTGGTTGTTCTCGGAGATGTCGGGAGAGCAGTTGTTTATAAGACGCGGCAACCCGCCCAAGCGCCGGCGGCGCGATTGTATGCCAAAAGTGCCCTCGTTCGCATTGCCTGGCGCTCTCCGGCGTCCGGCCGCCGAACGTTGGAGTCACTCTGCCCAGAAGCGCAACGCGCGACACACAGTCCACAACCTCACGTTGCGCATCGCCACGCAGGAACAATCGCGCTGTTGCGCCGTCGCCCTCGACGGCGATGACGCGGTGCGCAATGAGCCGGTCACCGACGCGAGCCAGCACGATATCGCCGACCTGTACCGGCACGTCCGGCGACAACGGCTCGACCACAATCTCCGCGCCGTCCGGGATGGTCGGCTCCATACTCCGTCCCGGCGCGCGAAAACGTATAGGCTGCCCCTGCGCCAGTAACTCACCTGCTAGTTCGTACAGGTTGATCGTCATGGCGTCCACCTGCGAATAAAGTCCACAACTTCCATAGTCGGCGTAAACGCCAACCAACCACCGGGGACGGATGTCGCCAGTTCCGCCAGAAACCCCGCCGTAAAATCCATTGCTTCGGGATCGTAAAAAGGCGGGAAGGCGCGCGCGAACAGCAACGCAGAGAGCAGCCCGCTTGAAACAGGCTCGATGACGTTTTCGCGTCCCCGGCGCAGAACAAAAACGCCGGTGATCACCGCCGAATCAGGGCAGGCGTAGTCGGCTTCGCCATGCCACGGCGTGCCGAACATGCGCCACTGACCATGAATCCGGCGGACAATCACGCGGTCGTCGCTCAGAATCGTCGCGCCGGCCGCCGCCCACAGGCGGGCCGTCGTCGTCTTGCCGTCGCCCGATTGGCCGACGAACAAAAAGCCGCGCCCGTCCACATCCCTGACGGCGCAGGCGTGGAGTTCGGCCCCACGCCCGCGCGCCAGCAGATTCGTCACGAGTAACTCGTCCAACGGATATTCGAGCGCGGCGCGCATGGCGCGACGCACAACGGCGTCCGGTCGGTAGGCGATCCAACCGGTTTGGTAACTGGCGTCGAACCACGCTGTACGATACGGCTGTGCCCCAAAAACCGGCGAACTGATGTCATAGACGTAGCCGCCGTCGGCGCTGCGGTAGAGCGTCCACGTTCCGCCCGACGCGAAGAGTTGTTCCGTACGTCTCACCGGCGACCGGCGATCATCCCACCACACCACCGAAACAGTCGCCGTCGGCGTTGTGGGTCGCGTCGGCGTTGTAAACAGTGCCAGCGGGCCGTCCGTCGCCGAAGGCAAGTCGGTGGCTTCCCGCCGAACGGCGATGGTCAAGTCGCCGATGGAGAGTGTTTCTTCTGTCATGGCGTCTTGGCTTATGAGGCAATTGCGCTGCAACCCAGCGCCCCACACTGCGGGCTGGCCGGCCCAGCCGTGGTCATCGTCTTGCATGCGCCAAGAACGGCTTCTTCAGCGCGCAGTTCAACACGCACAATGGCAGGTTTCGTGTAGGGACGTCGCCCCTGCGCATCGCTTGGGGTGGGAATCGCTGGTTTGTCTTGGTTCTCCATGGATATTGACACCTCGGTGGCTTTCTATGCGTCAGTGCAAATTTTTTGGTTGCCAGCAAAAAACCTTCACCCGGCTGCCGGAAGCGCCGCCGCCGGCATAACGGGCAGACTGCGGCGCGGACGAGAGGGCAGAGCGACGCCCAATTCGCGGGCGCGTGAGCGCAGGGCTGCGACTGAAGCTTGGATGTCATCGTAACGTCCACTGCCGGGGCGGTATTCGCACAGCGGGTTGGGCTTGAGTGGAATGCCAAGCAGGTAGGCACGCAAATGATTGACGCGACAGGCGAAATCAATCGGCGCTTCCTTGTCGCCGTTTTCCAGCTCGTTGACGGCGGCGCAGCTTCCGCACATCGGACGAATCTCGCAGGTTTGGCACTTGACCGGGCGCGTTCGCTGTTGCAGGCGCACGTGGCGCAGGAAATGCTCCCAGCCGTCCCGAAAGCTGCCCCGCCGTAAATCGTAGGTGTCCACCTGCGACAGCACGCAGATGGACATCTCGCCGTACGGGTTGACCGCAAACGATCCGACGCCGCCGCCGCAGTCATAGACGGTATTCGTCACGTAAGGAGCCATGACCGCCGTTTGGTAGCGGTCGTTCAACTCCCGCCATGCCGGCAAACGACGCGGATCGCGGAGGTCCAGCTCAACGACCTCCTCCGGCGTTAGGCGCACTTCCAACGGTGACTGCGAGCAGTCAATGCGCGGATTGAGCATGCTGTCAAACTTGAACGGCACACCCAGGCTCTCCGCCCAGTCGCGCATGGCGAAGATTTCGTCCTTGGTGATGGTCGTCCCAACCGTTTTGAGCTTGAGGGGCAGTTGACGCTCCAGAAGCAACTGAATCCCCCGGTGACACCGGTCGTAGGAGCCGGGAACGCGCGTCAGGCGTTCATAGGTCTCACGGGTGTGGCCGTACAACGTGATCTCAATCGCAAACGGACGCCACTCGGCCAAGTAATCTGCGATGCGCGGCGTCACAAGCGTCCCGTTGGTGAAGAGCGTGATGAGAAACCCGCGCTTTTTGGCCTCGGTGTAAATCTCAAGAAAATCGGCGCGGGCAAAGATTTCGCCGCCGGTAAACAGCACCCAGAGCGTACCGGCTTCAGCGATCTCGTCGAAAATCCGCCGGTACTCATCCAGCGATAATTCCCGCCGCCGCGCCGCATGGTTGTTCATCGGCAGGTTGTTGTAGCAGTGGCGGCAGGCCAGGGGACACCGCCGGCTCACCTCAAATGTCGCCTCAAGCGGAATCCGTTCCTGCAATAGCCGATGGTGCAGTCGGCGACTGAACTCCGCGTAGGACACACGCTCCACCATAACGCCCCCCATCTCAAGCCCTTACGCAGCTTGTTCAGCGGCGTCTTTGGCGCGAATCAGGCCGGCTTTGCCAAGGTCGCTGAGGAAATCGGTGACATCCCGGATGGACTGTGCAAGCGACACATCAAACGCTTGGCAGAGCGCAGCTGCTAGCGCCGCCGGACTGTCATTGTGGTCAAGCTGCGCCCAGAGGAAGGCGGCCGTGTCATTGAGAACGTAAATGGCGTCGAGGTCGGCGGCTTGTCCGCGAATAGGGATCACCAAGGTTTCGCCGGCGATGCGGCGTACCACACAAGGCAGTTTTTCAATGATTTTGTTCACAGTTCACAGAGTTCAAAGAGTTAGTAATCACGAGGTCTGGCATTTATGCCTGTATGGTATAGTAGGAATGTTGCAAAATTCGTGTTTTTTTCTGGTAACTCGGCGGAAAATTTTAGCGCCCTTCCTCACTAAACCGGCTCGGCGGGCGTCCTGTGCCTTGTCTAAAGAAGGTGCACGGAGGCCTTCCACTTGGCCTTCCAGTGGCGTCGGGATAAGAATGCGCGCCTGTTCCGCGCTCTGCGGTAGGCTTGGAGCAGAGTGTTGAAGACCCCAAAAGCTTGTGCGAAGTCACGCCTTTGATGTCGTCCTTCTCTTTTGTCAACGTCTGCTTCGCTGTGATGTTGTGCATGGCTTCCGTGTCGCCATTGGCGACGCCGGCGGCCGAACCGTCCGCAGCATCGTCGGCTATGGTTTCTCCCCTTCAGCGGTCCGGTGGAAGCCACACACTGGTTGTCGCGCTGCCAGGCGTCGCTCAGTGGCGGACGCTTACGCTTGACGAGCGCGTGCGTTACCGGCAGGCGATTGAAAAGGTTTACTGGAAGCGGCGGCGCTGGGAAGCAGCAACGCCAAAACCTGCCTTGGAGAGTGTTCTGCCGCTAGCGCGGCTACGAGCATTGGTTGAAGACGAGCTGCGCCAACAGCATGCGCTTGAGCTGCTGTGGCGGCACGCGCCGACGGCGGCCGAACTTCACGCCGAAGTGACCCGGATGGTGCGGCAATCTAAGCAGCCGGAGGTTTTGCGCGAACTGTTTGCCGCGCTCGACAATGACCCGATTGCTGTCGCCGAATGCCTGGCCCGCCCGGCCCTTATCAAACAGCGGATTCATGCCGACTACGCCCGCGACCGACGCTTTCACGCCCAGACCGAGGCTCAGGCTCGACGTGCGCTTGAAAACACGCCAGCGCTTGAACAGACGCCTAACTTCGGCGCGCTCTACAGCGAAATCGAACTGATCCGGGATACGGGCGACGCGCCAGCCGACCGGCGACGTTCCGACCGTCTGCTTATTGCCGCCGCCGACTGGGACGCGGAACTCAACCGGCTTGCGGAACGCTTCAACATGCCGGCGGATAAACTGGCGCCCGGCGCAACGACGGCGCTGTGCGAAGACGACGAACGGTTTTTCGTCCAACGCCTTTACACGGTTGAAGAGGGGCGGCTGCGGATTGGCACGGCCGAGTGGCGCAAGATGGATTTTGATACGTGGTGGGCGCAGGTGAAGGCGGGCTACAGTCCCGTTGTCCCAACAATGGCGGGATCATTTCCGCCTGTTGTTATGGATAACGCTGCGCCCGAAGCCGTCGCCGGCACTGACAATCGGTGGGTCCTAGACCCAGTGGACGCCGTTCCTGCGCCGCGTTTTCGTCACACGGCTGTCTGGACGGGTGTGGAGATGATTGTCTGGGGCGGCTTTCGCGGAACGTTCAGCGGCGGCGGGCCGCTCAACACCGGCGGGCGTTATAACCCTATTACCGACACATGGACGCCGACGCGCGTTGCGCCTAGCGCCCCTGGCGCGACCGACGGCGCTCCGGCTCCGCGCGTCAACCATACGGCTGTGTGGACCGGTACGCGCATGATCATCTGGGGCGGCGTCAGCGGCGCGCCGGTCAACTCCGGCGCGCTCTATGACCCGGTGGAAGATAAATGGGTGGCGACACGCACCGACCCCAGTTCCTCGACGGCGAACGACGGTGCGCCAGCGGCGCGCTTTGGCCATGTCGCCGTCTGGGTGGCCCAGGCCGGGCGCATGGTCGTCTGGGGCGGCAACCTCAACTTTGCTGGTGGCAACGTTCTGCTCCCGACGAACACCGGCGGCGTCTATAACCCTGAAACCAACACCTGGAGCGCTACGGCGACGGCTGGCGCGCCGGCGGCCCGGACGGATCACATCGCTGTCTCAACCGGCGCGGCAATGATTGTCTTCGGGGGGGTCAACGCCGATGGCGGCCGGCTCAACAGTGGAGGGATCTACACGCCCAGCAACAACACCTGGACGGCGACGAGCACGACCAACGCGCCAGGTCTGTTCACGCCCAGCGCCGTCTGGACGGGCTCGGAACTCATCGTTTGGGGGAGTGTTGCAGGCACAGCGACGCCGACCGTCGCGGGTGCGCGGTACAACCCAAGCGCTAATAGCTGGACGCCCATCGCCACGGTCGGCGCGCCGACGCCGCGCGTTGACCAGACGGCGGTCTGGACGGGGACGGAAATGATCGTCTGGGGTGGCTCGGCGCAGGGAAGGCGCTTCAACGACGGGGGGCGGTACAATCCAGCGACCAATACGTGGACGCCGGTGACGACTGTCGGGGCTCCGGCCGGACGTGACAATCATACAGCCGTTTGGACGGACGCTTACGCTGCGCCCAACCAAAACGCGACAAAGTACATGATTGTCTGGGGTGGACAGGGCGGCGACGACACTGGCGGGCGGTACGACCCGCTAACTAACGCTTGGCTGCCGACGGCGACGACGCCCGTCCCGTCAGGGCGCGAGTTACATACGGCGGTCAACACCGGCGTCGAAATGATCATCTGGGGCGGCGCGGCGGCCGGCGTCCGGACATTAACCGGCGGCCGATACAATCTCGCTACGGCGCAGTGGACGCCAACCGCGACGCAAAATGCGCCCGGTTCGGCGAACAACCTGCCGCCGGTCGGTCATACAGCCGTGTGGACGGGTAGCGAAATGATTATCTGGGGCGGGCAGACAAATGCAGGCGGTCGCTACAACCCGCTGACCGACCAATGGACGCCGACCTCCCTGACGAATGCGCCTAGCGCCCGCGAGGAACACACCGCCGTGTGGACGGGGACGGAAATGATTGTCTGGGGTGGGCGCTTTACAAATCCCGCCAACAATCAAACCACCTACTTTGACAACGGCGGGCGCTACAACCCAGTGGCGGACACTTGGACTGCAACAGCCGCCGACGGGCGTCCGGCGCCGCGTGCGCGGCATACGGCCGTGTGGACGGGGACAGAAATGATCGTCTGGGGCGGCGTCACGTTTGCCGGCAACCGCCTTTCTGAACTGCGCACCGGCGGGCGCTACAATCCGGCCACGAACAGTTGGACAGCGACGCGCACCGACCCGACGGCTTCCGGCGGAACAGACGGTGCTCCCGACGCCCGCTTTGACCATACAGCTGTCTGGACGGGCGACCGAATGATCGTCTGGGGTGGAACGACCACGGCGGCGCGCGTTTTCAACTCTGGTGCGCTCTACAACCCGACGACCGACACTTGGGCTGCAACGGCGGCGGTCGGCGTTCCGACGGCGCGTTCTGGGCATACGGCGGTGTGGACGGGACGCGAGATGATTGTCTGGGGTGACGCTGGCGCGACTGGCGGACGCTACAATCCAACGTTCAACTTCTGGCGTCCGGTTGAGACAGAGGGCGCACCGGATTTGACCGCTGGACACACGGCGATCTGGGACACAACGCGCAGTCGGATGATTGTCTGGGGCGGTCGCGGCGGCGGCGGGTTGTCCAAGGTTCTTGGCGCATATGGCGCGCGCGGCGAACAGGGCGACACGGTGGGCGTCTTCCGGCGAGGTCAATTCTTCCTGCGTAACTCAAACACCTCCGGCGACGCCGACCTTGCATTCGCCTTTGGCGCAGAGGACGACGTTCCGCTGGCGGGCGACTGGGACGGCGATGGCGTAACAACTGTCGGCGTCTTCCGGCGCGGCGTTTTTTTCCTCCGCAACAGCAACAGCGCTGGGGTCGCCGACGTGGCCGCAGCCTACGGCGGAGCCGAAGACATTCCGTTGGTCGGCGACTGGGACGGCAATGGGACGACGACCATTGGCGTCTATCGCCCGGCCGAGCAAACGTTCTTTCTCCGCAACAGCAATACACCCGGCAACCCAGACATCATCATAACCTACGGCGAAGCAGGCGACCGGCCAATTGTCGGCGACTGGGACGGCAATGGGACGACGACCATCGGTGTCGTCCGTGGTAACACATTCCTTCTCCGCAACGACAACAGTGGGGGCTTCGCCGATCTGGCGTTTGCTTTCGGCAATCCTGACGATCAGGCGGTTGTCGGCGACTTCGACGGCGACGGCGTGGATACGGTCGGCGTCTATCGCGTCCAGACGTTTTTCCTACGCAACACGAACCTGCCGGGGACGGCCGACTTTCTGCTGGTGTACGGCGCAGAGGGCGACTTGCCGCTGGTGGGCAACTGGGACGGGGCGCTCTAGAGCAGTTTCCGTGTAAGTAGAGCGATGCCCCGGTTGAATCACATCAACGGTTTGGATGCGGTGGCGTTCCGCGCTGGAAACCGCGCGCATCGGTTCAGCGGAAGTTTCCCAGAAGCCACGCCTTGAAAGCGCGGCTATGCCCAACATCGCGCCGTGACGCCAAAGCCGCCGCTGCGCGCTTAGTCTTCGATCACGGCGGCAATGGGCACGCGCCGCCCGCGACCAAACGCTTTTGGCGTCACTTTAATGCCCGGCGCGGCCTGCTGTCGCTTGTACTCATTGCGGTTGACCATTTTGACGACCTGCTCAACGACGGCCGGCTCGAACCCGTCCGCAATGATTTCCTGAACGCTCTGATAGCGTTCGATGTATCGCTCCAGAATTGCATCAAGCAGGTCGTAAGGCGGTAATGAATCCTGATCGGTTTGGTTGGGACGCAACTCGGCCGAAGGCGGCTTCGTGATGGTGCGCGTCGGGATGATGGTCTGATGCCGGTTGATGTAGGCCGCCAGCCGATAGACATCCGTTTTAGGTACATCGGAAATCACTGCCAATCCGCCGCACATATCGCCGTAAAGCGTGCAGTAGCCAACCGCCAACTCCGATTTGTTGCCGGTCGTGAGCACCATGCAGCCGTGCTGGTTCGAAAACGCCATGAGCGTCAAGCCGCGCAACCGCGCCTGGATATTCTCTTCCGTCACGCCGTGCGGCGCGAAGCCGAAGGCGGGCGTCAACATCCGCATCATCGCCTCGACAGCTGGCTCAATTGGCACGACATGAAAGGCAATGCCGAGATTGCGCGCCAGTTCGGCGGCGTCCTCAAGGCTGTGTTGCGAGGAGTATTTCGAGGGCATAGCGACGCCCGTGACGTTTTCACGGCCGAGCGCGCGCACAGCGATGGCCGCCGTCACGGCCGAATCAATCCCACCGCTCAAGCCGATTACCGCTTGGCGGAAGCCGCATTTCGCCAAGTAGTCCCTAACGCCTAGCACCAGCGCGTCATGGATATCGCCGATTTCGTCGGAACTCTTGGGCGTGATAGGGGACGGCAGATTGGCTAAATCAACAATCCGCAGGTCTTCCTCAAAAGCGTTGGCTTCCAGCACCAACTCACCGCGCGCGTCAAGCACCATGCTGCGGCCGTCAAAGACAAGGCTGTCGTTGCCGCCGACCTGGTTGACCAAAACTACCGGCAACTGAAGCGCCGCAGCATGGTGCGCCAGCATCGCCCGCCGAAGCGCGGATTTACCGCGATGAAAAGGCGACGCGGAGACATTAATGATGACCTGTGCGCCCTGCTCGGCCAACTCGCGCACAGGATCAAGTTCGTATAGGTGCGCCTCCCAGAACTCCCGGCTGTTCCAAGCATCCTCACAAATGCACACCCCGAGGCGATGACCGCGCCACGCCATAATCTCCCGACGTTCGGCCGGCTCGAAGTGGCGCGCTTCGTCAAAGACATCGTAGGTCGGAAGCAGGGTTTTGTAGCGAATCGCCCGCAACTCGCCGCCCTCCAGCAAAGCCACCGCGTTGTAGAGCGGTTTGCCGAAATCATCGGGATTTTCCGCCGCAAAGCCCACCAGCAACGCCGCGTCAATCGTGGCTGAAAACCGCGCCAGATCGTCGAGCGCCGCTAGATTCCGCGCGACAAAGGCGGGGCGGTCAAGCAAATCAAGGGGCGGATAGCCGGGCAGAGTCAGTTCGGGGAAGACGACCAGGTCGGCGCCTTGCGACGCAGCGCGGATGGCGTACTGACGAACCTTGGCGGCGTTGGCGACAAAAGCGCCGACAGTGGTGTTGATCTGGGCGAGCGCGATTTTCATTGGGACTTCCTCTGGCTTGTACGGCGTGAAGGGGAAAAGCCTAAATTGTACACGTCCACGCCCGGTTGTCACCGGCTGGATGTTGTGGTCAGGCGGCGGGCGGCTACAAGGCAATGGACACTATGCATGGCGGATTTTTTTGATTTAGCCACTACCTATCGCGTAGGTATTAAAAACAGCTTGATTTCATGCGGGTTCCCAGCTACGCTCTGCGCCAATCCGCATTATGACAAGGGTAAACCACATACTTCGCGCGCTTGCGCTTAGGAGGACCCACATTCATGGCTGCCAAAGCTGCAAAACCGACGACCCCTAAGGCGAAAGACACGACTTCGGCGAAGGCGACGGCTTCAGCGAAGACCGACGCCCCAGCGAAAAAGGCCCCGGCGAAAAAAGCGTCGGCCAAACCAATGACGAAAACCGAAATCATCAACCACTTTGCTGATAAATTTGCGCTTCCCAAAGCGACGGTGCGCGCCTTTTTTGACGAACAGGCCCAGCTGGCGGCGGCGCAAGCCAAAGTCGGATTCAACATTCCGGGCATTGGTAAACTGGTCGTTCGGGAATATAAGGCGCGCGAAGGACGCAATCCGCGCACCGGCGAAAAAATCAAAATCAAAGCCCGTAAACGTCTCAAGTTTGTCATCTCGGCGGCGGCCAAGAGGGCAGCCGGCCTCGAGTAAACGCTGAGAAGCCTGAAGCGGCACTCCGCGCAGGTTCAGCGAATGGTCTGAGCGCGGGCTCTAGGACGGGGCAGAGACTTACTGCGGGGGACTGAATGTTTCCTCGCAGCGGCGGATGTCGGCGGCGGTGAGCGGAACGCGACGCGGCAGAATTGCCGCTTGTCTGTCCCGAATTGCTACGTTGGGCCGGAAACATTCCAAATAGCCGGGCGGCGGACGGCGAAAGTGTGCCATCAAGTCGCCGGTGGCTTGTGTGTTGCGCGCAATGACGTAATCGTTCAGTCCATGCTCGTCAATGACGTTGACGTGAGGGAGCGCCCATGCCAAGACGCCGACTGAAGTTTGCGTCACGACCGGGTACTGGTCGTCCCGGAGCTGTTCGCCAACGGTGCGCGGCGGCAGAACGCGCATTAGGAACAGATGGAAGCTCTTGTGCTCCTGATGACGCATGCATACGGCATGGTCAATGAGCCAGAACTGTAAGCGGTCGTACCAGCGGACATACGCCAACGCGAAGTCAGGGATGCCGGGGATGCGCCGCGCCAGAACATCCGCCACGGAAACTTTCAGGTAACTCGTCTCCTCACGGCTGGTCAGCCCCTTTGTCGCCAGCCAGTGCGTCCACGGAATAACCAACGAACAGGACAGGAACAGCACTCCAAAGACGGCGGCGCGGCGCGGGCTCGCGCCGACGGCGCTAAGCATCCATGCAGCGCTGACAAAGATGAGCGGAATCAAGTGACTGTACACCCGAAACTCAAAGTGGTCGCCGCCGATGACCAGCGTGTAGTAGGCGACCTGCGCCGCAAGGCTTAATCCGATGACCGCCGCGCTCAGGGTCGTCTCCAGATGTGCTGGGTCGCGTCGCAACCAATCGAGAATCATTCGCCAACGTCGGACGCCCACCCAGACGGCGGCCGCCGCTAAGCCGAGCCAGAACCAGAGGGCGTACTCCATGATGAAACTGAGCGCGTAGCGGACGCCGCTCGTCACCCAGAGCCAGCGCGGGTCGGACTTAGCGTAGTACGTGTTGGGAAGCCACTCACCATAAAATGACTTACGCCAGAGCACATGCGCCGGAATCGCCAGCAGCGGCGCGACGGCGAGCCAATCCACCGCCCGCCATTTTCCCTCTCGAAACCAAGCGTCGCCGACGAAAAGCGCCACCGACGCCAAGGCGAAAAGCAACCCGTCGGGGCGCGTCAAATAGACCAACGCCGCGAGCGTAGCAGTGGCTGCCAAGCGCATCGGGGTGTGTCGCGGTAGCCACCACCAAACGCACATCCACGCCGCCAGCAGCGCGTTGAACATCGCCGTCTCCAGCCCCGAACTTGCCCACGCGAGGAACGTCCGGTTGCTGAGGACGCCTACGAAAACGGCGGCTAGGATGGACAACCGGAATGGGGCCAATTGGCTTCCCAGCGGCAGCTTCAGGACGGCGACGCCGGTCAGCAGCAGCGTCAAGGCGGCAAAGACAAGCGTGATGTAGTTGGCCGCCGTCGGTGGGTCATAACCTGTGACCTCCCAGATGGCGCTTAGCACCATCACCCACAAGAAACTTGTGTAGCCCTCGACCGGCCGAAACGGCGGCGGATTCCAGACCAGACCGTAGCCCAGCTGGTGGTTGCTGACGTAACGAAACGCAATGTAGGCGTCGTCAGTGAGAAACCAAAACGCCCGCCAACCAAACCATAAGGCGACCAGACTGGCCGTAAACAATCCGACGACAGCGAAAGCACTGGAGCGACGGAGGATTGGCGGGATGTGGTTCCATGCCCGTGCGCCCACGCCATGACTACACGGGATACAGTGCCGACCGACCGGAGAGATTCCGCAAGCGTCTTCCATGGTGACTTGGTTTGACGCCGCCCGGTCGCTGCGCTTACTCAATATTGACCGACACAAAGCGAAACTCCCAGCGTCCGCCCACCTGCACCTCGACGCCCACTACCACCGTATCGCCAAGACGAAGTTCTTGCGTCAGCCGCGTCATATCTTCAGGCGACATGACCGGACGCCGATTGAGGCTGTGGATCACCATCCCTTTGGCCAGCCCCGCCTCATCGGCTGGACTGCCGGAGACAACTGATTCAATCAGCACGCCGTTCGGCTGACGCAGTTTGGGGATGAGGCTTTCCGGTAACGGCGCCGTCTTCAATCCGAGCAGGTTGTCGCCGTTTGTGGATTCGGTCTTTGGAGACAGGCGGGTGGTTTCTACCGCCGGACGCTCGGCAATCGTCACTTGGACGCTCCGGCGCTGGCCGTCGCGGATAAACTCCACTGTGACGGTTTTACCCACTTCCGTGTCGGCGACCTTGGTTGTCAGTTCGCGCTCGTTGCGAATGGGTGCGCCGTCAAACCGAACGATGAAATCGCCGCTGCGCAGCCCAGCGCGCGCCGCCGGACTGTCCGGCCCGACCGTGTCCTGCACGAGTGCGCCTTCCGCGTTTGGCAAACCCAGCGACTTTGCCTGCGCTTCCGTCATTGGTTGTACCGGCAGACTTACGCCAAGCCAGCCACGCCGGACACGCCCTTCCAAAATCAGCTTCCGGCAGATGCGTTCAACCAAATCGGACGGAATAGCGAACCCAATTCCCTCGCTGCCGCCCGACTCGGACAAAATCATCGTGTTGACGCCGATGACCTCCCCGCGCAGGTTCACGAGTGGCCCGCCGGAGTTGCCCGGATTGATCGAGGCGTCGGTCTGCAGGTAGTTGTTGTACTGGGCGAACCGATTCGTCCGTGAACTGGGCAGGTTGCGTCCGGTCGCGCTAATGACGCCGACCGTCATCGTTTGTTCAAGGCCGAACGGCGCGCCAATCGCCATCACCCAATCGCCCTGCTCCATCTCCGTCGGGTCGCCGAGGGTGACCGGCGTCAGGCCTGTCGCCTCAACCTTGATCACGGCCAAGTCGGTCGGCGGGTCAACGCCGACGAGCTTCGCCGTCGCTTGCCGGCCGTCGTCGAAGGTCACCCGGATTTTGTCGGCCTTGCCGACGACATGTTCATTGGTCACGATGTAGCCGTCGGAACTGATGACAAAACCGGAACCGGAGCCGCGCTGTTTGAGACCGCCCTCCAAACCGGGGATGGGCGGATGGTTGCGTCCCAGACCAAGCGCATCGGCGGAAACCGTCTCAATCACCCGAATGCTGACCACCGACGGCTTGACGAGTTTGCCGATTTTCCGAAACGCCGTCGAAAGATCGGCGGCCGCGCCGCTGAGCGCCTCGCCGTGGTGCGAGACAAGGGTCAGCTTTGAGAGGTCCGGCGCAGCCGGACGCGCCGTACGGGCCAACACCATCCATCCGCCCACCACCAGCGCAAAGCCGACGGCGGCGACCAAGACCGACTGGACGGCGAAACCAAACAGCTTGCGACGTGTACTCATAGATTTGAGAATCAGGCAAAGTGAGGAGAGTCGCGGCAAAGCGGAGGCGTGACTCCGAGTGTGGAGCGCGCCGGGTCGGCTGTCAACAACGGTCGCTCCAACGCCCGGCTGATGAGCAAGCGTGTCCGCGTTTTCCGACTTTTTTTCTCCGGCGCGCGTCTATCGTGACGGGTCCATGTCGGCGAACACCACGTCGGCCTTAGGCCAAATCAGTCCAAACGGAGTTTCATCATGCCACAGCGGTTGCGGTTGGGAGTGTTCGGCGGTTTCCTCTTATACGGCGTTTTGGTCGGGACGGCTGTTGCGCAGCAGCCCTCCCCACCCCCGCCGCCGGACGACCCGGACGCGGCGCTGCTGCGTCAGGAGACGGCGTTGCCAGCGGCGCTGTACGAATCGCGTCTGCTGGCGCGGGCGCTTGGATTGACGCCCGACCAAGTACGCCGCATGCAGGAGGTGCGGCGGCAGGAAGGGCCGGCGATGCAGGCTGCCCGACGGAAGGTCGTGGCGTGCCGGCGGCTGCTCAACGACGCCATCTACGGTGAGGAGACGAGCGACGCCCTTGTTGACCAGCGCGCCCGCGAACTGGCGGCGGCCGAAGCCGAACTCACGCAACTGCGCGCGCGGATGCAATATCGCATTCGGGCTGTGCTGACGGTTGAACAACTGCGCACCCTGAACGAACTGCGCGCCGAGCCGCGTGAGGACTTCCTACGACGTAGGCCGGAGCGTCCCGGACGGCCGATTCGACGGCCGACACCGTAGCCTTGCGTACGCCGTCGCCAACGTGGTCGCCGCTTGTCGGCCGGGCGGTCTTTTGGAGTTGCGCGGCGGCGCTGTGTGGTCTCGGCGCGGCGCGCAGCGGCGTGACGCCGGACGTGTACGGCAATGACTTCACGGTGTTTTACGCCGCCGCCCGGCAAGTCATCCTAACGGGCAATCCGTACGATACTGCGATACGGGCGGCGACGCCGTATCTCTACCCGCCGCTGTTCGCCCAGCTTCTGACGCCGTTGGCGCTGTTTCCACTTCCGGTCGCCGCCGGCGTTTGGGCGGTCGGCAACGTGGTCGCCGTTCTCTGGTTGTGGCGTTTAGCGCAGCCGGCGCTGACGCCGCCTCATGCTAATGCAACTCGTGCAACTCGCGCTTGGCTGTGGTGGGCGGCGCTTGCGCCGGTTTTTGTCGGCAACATCCTGCTGGGGCAGGTCAATCTTTGGATCGCCGTCGCCGTAACGTTCGCGTTGTCGGCGGACGCGGAGCGGCGACGCAGCCCGGCGGCCGGATTCGCCTTGGCTTTGGCGCTGAGCGTCAAGGTGTCCCCGGTATTGCTTTTGCCCTATTTCGTCGGGCGCCGCGCTTGGCGACTCCTTGGCTGGTGCGCGTTTTGGGTGTTGCTTGTCAACAGCTTGTCGTTGAGCCTGCTTGGCGAACACAGCCGAGACATTATTCAAGGCTGGTACCGGGAGGTCATTGTTCAGGGTTGGCGCTTTGATTTCGCCGTACCGAGCAATCAGTCGCTTTACGGCGCGCTGCTGCGGGTTGAACTGTGGCTTGGCATACCGGGTCGGCTCTCGTATTGGCCGTTGGCGGCGCTGGGGGCTGTGTGGCTTTTCAGCGTGGGCTGGGTCAGTCGTCGGGCGATTGAGCCGGCGGCGTATCCAGCGGCGGCGACGGCGGGCGCTTGGTGCGTTTTGGGAGCGAAACTGAGTTGGGTCGTCCATTTCGCGTTGTTGGCGTTGCCGGTCGCGGTTGCACTCGGCGGCCGGGCGCGCCGTTGGGCGGCTGAGGCAGGCGTGGTGGGCTTTGCGCTTTGCGCGTGGTCGGGTTTTCAGGTCGTACCATCGGCGCTCCGCTGCACGGTTGAAGCGTGGTCGCTCTTTGCCGGGGCGGGTATGGCGATTATGCTGGCGCTCGCTTTGGCGCTCAGATTAGACCTGTGTCGGGCGGCGGATGAAGAGGCGTCATCCGCGCCTGCGCTGTTCACCGCATGCAACAAAGGACAGATGGGCCGTCCGGGACGGCCTCGGTGACAACCGGTACGTCACACATCGCTTTGGCGGACTTGGCGACTGTCGGCGTTTTTACGGCGCTTTATGCGCCGTACGTGGCGCACGCGGCGGTGACGCGGGCGTTCTGGCTGGACGAGTTGTTCACCTTTTACATCGTGACGATGCCCGACTGGGCCGGGATGTTTGACCTCATTCGGCGCGGCCCCGACCAGAACCCGCCGCTGTTTTACGTCGTCACGCGCCTACTGGTCGGCTGCTTCGGCGAAAGCGAGTGGGTTTTCCGCTTGCCAGCGATGGTCGGCTACTGGGTGCTGTGCGTGGCGCTCTACTTCCTCGGTCGGCGTCTCGGCGGGTCGCCGGTCGGGCTGGTCGCCATGGCGACGCCGGTCGTTACGGGCGCAGTGTTTTATGCGACGGAAGCGCGTCCCTACAGCCTGATGCTGGGCTGTTTCGGCGTCGGTCTTGTTTGCTATGCCTTGGTCGCCGACGCGGCCCAGTCGCCCGCCCGGCGGCGCAGCGCCGTTTTGGGGCTGGGCGGCGCGCTGACGCTGGCGGCGGCGTTTCACTACTTTGCGGTGCTTCCGATGGTGTGTTTGGGGCTGGCGGAGTTGTATCGCACGTGGCGTACGGGGCGGCGGCGCTGGGCGGTGTGGGCGGCGTTGGTTACGCCGCTGGGCGTTCTTGCGTCCAACTGGATGCTCCTGACGGAACAGACCAAGCTGCCTTACTGGCGTGAGCAACTGCTCTGGCTGGAGTTGCCGTACTTTTATGACTGGCTCTGCAACACGCCGGCCTGTTTGGCGTTGTTGGCGCTGATGGCGGTTGTGGGTTGGCTTGATTGGCGCACATGCCGCACGCTCAACCCTGTCGAACCACCTGCGGCGGTTCCCGGTCCGGAGTGGTCGGCGTTGGGGGTGCTGTTGGTCGTCGTCCTGCCCGTCGGATGGATGACGCTGATGCAACTGACCGGTCAGACCCTGTTCACCCGACGGTATTTGCTGCCGGCCGTCGTGGGACTATCCATTCTGATTGTTCACGCCATACGGCGGCTGACGGCGCACAACGCTCGGCGACTGACGCTGGGGGTGTGGGCGACTCTCACCACGCTGACGCTCACGGCAACGCTTCAGCCGTGGCGACTCACACCGCCAAGCACTGAAGGCGTCGCCGACCTTCCCGACCGAAATCGGCCGATTATCGTCGGTATCCAGAATTACCTGCCACTGAAGCACTATTTTGGCGCTCAACTTCCACAGGTGGTTTACGTCTTTGGGGTGATGACCTACCCGCAACCCGACGACCCCACACGCGGACTGCGCGCCCTGCTGAATAATCCCCGCACCCCACGCTTTGAAGACCCAAACGCCTTCTTCCGCCGCCACCACCGCTTCTACGTCGTCTATCGCAAGCAGTCCGTCCTGCACGAAGCCGACCTGCTGCTGACCTTGTTTGAACAACACGCCCCAAAGCTGGTGCGCGCCACCGACAAGTACTTCGTTTATGACTTCTCCGACTAGCGGCTCGGTCGGTTTGGCAACCCGCGACGTGCGCCGTGATTTGCTGGTGATGGCAGGCTTTACGGCGCTCTATGCGCCGTACGTGGCGCACGCGGCGGTGACGCGGGCGTTCTGGCTGGACGAGTTGTTCACCTTCTACATCGTGACGATGCCCGACTGGACCGGGATGTTTGACCTCATTCGGCGCGGCCCCGACCAGAACCCGCCGCTGTTTTACGTCGTCACGCGCCTACTGGTCGGCTGCTTCGGCGAAAGCGAGTGGGTTTTCCGCTTGCCGGCGATGGTCGGCTACTGGGTGCTGTGCGTGGCGCTCTACTTCCTCGGTCGGCGTCTCGGCGGGTCGCCGGTCGGGTTGGTCGCCATGGCGACGCCGGTGTTGACGGCGGCGGTGTACTACGCCGGTGAAGCGCGTCCCTACGGACTGGCGTTAGGAGCGGTTGGTTTTGGGGCAGCTTGCCGTCGGCTTGCCGAGGTTCGAACTTGGCGACCATGGGCGACAGCCGGGCTGGCCGGCGGTCTTGGTTTGGCCGTTGCTCTCCATTACTTGGCTCTGCTGCCTGTCGCGGTACTCTGGGTTTTGGAAGTGATTCAAAGTCGGCGACGGCGGCGGGTTTCATGGGCAATTTGGGGTGGATTGTTGTCGCCGCTTCTTGTCTTAGCCCTGCACTGGCCTTGGCTTCACGGGCAGGCCAGGTTGCCTTTTTGGAAAACGGCGCTGTCTTGGAGAGAGGTTTGGGATTTCTACCACTGGCTGCTCAGCCCGCCGGAGTGCCTTTGGCTGGCGCTGATGGTCGGCGGCGCGACGGTGCTGGCGCAGCGGACAGCCCTGTCACCGCCAGCCTGTCCTAATGCCTACGAATGGACGGCGGCCGGCCTGTCATTCGCGCTTTTGCCGCCGATTGGGTGGATGTTCGTTCTCAAGCTTACCGGTAAAACATTTTTCGCCGACCGTTATTTGCTGGCGACGAGCGCCGGACTGGCGTTGCTGGCGGCGTATCCCTTACGCCGCATCGAGGTCCGCCATGGATGACTGGTTGGGATTGGCGTCTTGACCGTGCCGGCTCTGCTTTGCGTAACGACCATGCAACGACCGTGGCGACTCACGCCGCCAAGCGTCGCCGAAGTCGCCGACTTGCCTAATCCATCACAGCCGATCCTCGTGGACGTTGGTCAATTTTTTCCGCTCAAGCACTACCTTGGCGACCGGTTCCCGCAGGTGGTGCATGTGTTTGGCACGATGACCTACCAACAGCCCGCCGACCCAACCCGTGGATTGCGCGCCCTAACACTTAACCCACGCGCACCGCGTTTTGAGGAGCCGGCGCGCTTCTTTTCGGCGCACACTCGGTTCTATATCGTTTGTCACAAGGCATACGGAGCCGGAAAACTAATCCCGGAACTCACACAACGTCATGCTCCGGTCGTTCGAGAAACGCCGGAGTACCTCGTTTATGACTACGTCCAACAGCCAAACCACGAGTAGTTCCACGGCAGAGGCGTCCGGCGACCTCGTCCCGGACGGACGGCTACGGCTTGTCTCCACGGATGTCCCGGTGCTCGTTGGGTTCACGCTTTTGTACGGTGTCCAAGTAACGCACGCGGCGGTGACGCGGGCCTTCTGGCTGGACGAGTTGTTCACCTTCTACATCGTGACGATGCCCGACTGGGCCGGGATGTTTGACCTCATTCGGCGCGGCCCCGACCAGAACCCGCCGCTGTTTTACGTCGTCACGCGCCTGCTGGTCGGCTGCTTTGGCGAAAGCGAATGGGCGTTTCGCCTGCCCGCCATAGGCGGCTATTGGCTGCTATGCCTGTCGCTCTACATCCTTGGCCGCCGGCTCGGAGGTGGTTCAGCGTCGGGGCTTGTCGCTATGGCGACGCCCTTGGTCACGGGCGTCGTCTTCTACGCCAGCGAGGCCCGGCCCTACGGGCTGATGCTCGGCTGCTTCGGCCTCGGTCTGGTCTGCTATCACCTGACCGGCGACGCATCCTTGCCGCCCGACCGCCGGCGCAGCGCTTTACTCGGCCTAGGTGGTGGTTTGTCGCTAGGCATGGCGTTTCACTACATGATGCTCCTTCCGCTTACCTGCTTGTGGTTGGTTGAGCTGTATCGGACACAGCGCACCCGGCAGCACCGGTGGGCGGTATGGGCGGCGCTGCTAGCCCCATTGGGGGTTTTGGCATACAACTGGCCGCTTTTCATTGAGCAGGCCCAAATCCCATACTGGAAAACGACGCTCCGTTGGTCGGAGCTACCTGATTTCTACTGGTGGTTGATCAACCCACCGGCCTGCCTCGCCTTGTTGACGCTTTTGGCGGTTATTGTTCTGCGCAATTGGCAAGAACCTCGCACAGCCGCCCGTTCAGTCTGGTTTCAGAAGGACCTCGCCCCGGAATGGCCGGCGATGGGCGTCGTCTCGATCTTCGTTTTTCCAATCGGGTGGATGGTGTTGATGCAGATCACAGGCAAAACAATGTTCACCCAACGCTATCTATTGCCGGCCGTGGTCGGACTGTCCATTTGGCTCGTCTATGTCACCCGACGGCTGACGGCGCGCAACGCGCAACGACTGGCGGTGGGGGTTTGGGTCATCTTGGCAACGTCCACGCTGTGGGTCAGCCTGCAACCGTGGCGGCTTGTTCCGCCGAGCACCGAGGAGGTGGTGAATCTCCCCAATCCCTCGCAACCGGTCATCGTCAGCGTCTTGGAGTATCTTCCGCTCAAGCACTACTTCGGCTCACGGTTGCCGCAAGTTGTTTATGTCTTCGGAGTGTTGAGCTACCCCCAGCCTCAGGACCCGGAACGCGGATTGCGTGCGCTGTTGCGCAACCCGCGCACGCCGCGCTTTGAGGACAAATCGTTCCTTCAGCGATACAACCGTCTATACGTCGTTTGCCACAAGGTCTACGGCGCGGACTCACTGATTCCTCTGTTCAAGCGGCGCAATGTCCCGATTGTGCGGGAAACAGCGAACTACTTCGTTTATGACTACGCCTATTAGTCAGGCATTGGCGGATTCGTCAGCCGCCCCAAATCTTGTCTTTGATGGCGACGACGGGCGCAGCCTGCGCCAAGATTGCCTGACCGTCGCCGTCTTCACCCTGCTTTACGTTCCCCATGTAGTCCACGCCGCCGCCACGCGCGCGTTCTGGTTGGATGAGTTGTTCACCTACTACATCGTGACGATGCCCGACTGGGCCGGGATGCTTGATCTCATTCGGCGCGGCCCCGACCAGAACCCGCCGCTGTTTTACGTCGTCGCGCGCCTGCTGGTCGGCTGCTTCGGCGAAAGCGAGTGGGTTTTTCGGCTGCCGGCCATGGTCGGCTACTGGGTGTTTTGCGTGTCGCTCTATGTGTGGGTGCGCCTGCTGGGCGGCGGACGGGCGGCGGCGCTGGTCGCCATGGTCACGCCGGTGTTGACGGCGGCGGTGTATTACGCCGGCGAAGCGCGCCCGTACGGACCGGTTCTGGGAGGGTTAGGCTTGGGGCTGGTCGGTTGGCAACTGACACGGCAACCGCGCCAGCGGCGCTTGGGATTAGTGAGCTTGGGTTTGAGCCTGACGTTTGTCGCGGCGCTCCACTACCTTGCGGCGCTCCCCATCGGGCTGCTGTGGCTCGTTGAAGGGGGACTGACTTGGGCTACGCGGCGGTTCGACCGCGCACGGTGGGCGGCGCTATGCGCCCCCATGCTTGTGCTGCCGACGCATCTCCCCTTTTTCCACCAGCAGGCGCAACAAGGCTTTTGGAAAATCACCCTTGCGTGGCGCGAACTCCTTGACTTCTACCACTGGCTGATCGGCGCTCCGCCGTACCTCGGCTTGTGTGCGGTTGTCGGTCTCTTGGTCGTCCGGCGCAAACGGGCGTTGGCGAATGTTCATGGATTCGATTCAAGTACCTGCCCCGACGGCGACCGCATCTGGCTGACGACAAGTTTGAGCTTTCTCCTCTTCCCAATCCTTTGGATGATCGTCTTGAAAATGACTCGTCAAACGGCGTTTCAGGACCGGTACTTTCTTTCGACACTCATCGGTTGCGGCGGACTGGCGGCGTACGCGCTGCGCCGTCTGCCCGAGGAGCGAACGGCTTTGGTGTCCGTCGCAGCGTGGTGCTTGATGGGCGTCCCCGTCGCTGGCGCCGCCATGCAGCCTTGGCGACTTGTACCGCCAAGCGTTGCGGAAATCATCGCGCTGCCGCAGCTTGAATATCCGATTGTTGCAGCGGCCCACCTGTACTTCCCTATCCGTCACTACTATCCCGGACGATTTGAACAACTCCTTTATGTCGCAACGAAAAAGCGCCCGACACCGGACGCCGAAACCGGCTTATGGGCCCTGCAACGCCATCCGCGCGTCCCGGACTGGCTTGACGAAAACGAGTTTTTCAGCCGATGGGCGGGAAACTTTTATTTCGTCTGCCACAAAACCTACATGCGGCATTGGTTTGGTGAGTTCCAACGACGCGGCTATCCCATCGTACGCGAGACGCCGAACTATATCGTTTATGAGTGGCGGCGAACACCGTGAACAACATGCAGCGGCGCTCCTCCGCGCCGCAGGCGTTGTTTTCAGGGTCGGAATGTACGGTCAGCCCGCAGCGGAGATTTCCATGTGCGGCCGGTCGCCGTCCCGCGACAGCAAGCGCACCGTCGCTTTGGCGTTCGGCGTCAGGCGCAGGGCGTCCATCAGGTCGGTCGAAAGCCGCAGAAGGCCCCCGCGTCCACCGGCGACATACGCCGTGACGCTTCTCGCCGCGGCCGCAACCTCAAACGTGACCGTGATGCAGGTCGCCGAAGGCAGGCCGTGCGCATCCTTGATTGAAGGCGGCAACCCAACAAACGTCTTTTGGTTCGGATCGGCGCAGGCGAAGTTCTTGGCGAGCTGCGCCGCCTCGTTGGGCATGATCGGCGCAACCGGCGCCGTGTACTCAAAAATCGGACTGGCCATTGCCCCCTCCGCGTTCCCAACACTGGTTTCCCAGCGGCGGAAGCCAGGCGAGTTTTCACAACTTGACGGCTGTTGGCTCCTCGCCCAAGAATTTCCGCTGGAAAGCTATCATTTCAGATTTTGCCGCTTGAGGTCACGTGCATGTCCCAAACGGAGAAAGCGCCCCGTAACGTGCTTGGCGGTCCGCTTGAAATCTGCTGTACCTCGCCGCTGACAGGCTTTTATCGTACGGGCAAGTGCGAAACCGGTCCCGACGACCTTGGGACGCATGTCGTCTGCGCTCGGATGACGGCGGAATTCTTGGCGTTTACGAAGTCGCGTGGAAACGATCTGTCCACACCGGCGCCGTGGTATCGGTTTCCCGGCCTCAAGCCGGGCGACCAGTGGTGCCTTTGCGTTTCCCGGTGGAAAGAAGCACTGGACGCTGGCGTCGCACCGCCGGTCATTCTGGAAGCGACGCATGAAAAGGCGCTTGAAGTCGTTTCACTCGAAGACCTCAAGCGCCACGCTCTACCGGAACCTTTCAGCGATGTGGATGAAATCGTCTTCTCCGACGAGGAGTGAGGATGAGGCCGGCATGCCCCGCCTGACGCGCTTGGACGCGGGTCCCAGTCTGGCGCAGGTGTCGCTGTGCCTTGGTACGAGTAGGTGTAAGCCAGGGATATGGATGAAGTGGAGTAACGCGAAAACCATTTTGTACGGACGCCAAGCGCGACGGATGAAGACCCGCTTGTCCGTCCCACGGATTGGTCACATAGCTATGCTGGTAAGGCGGCGATGACCAAGATGAACGCCGCGCCGCGTCGGGCGGTAGTGCTGCTTAGCGGCGGCCTCGATTCTGCCACCACGCTGGCAATCGCCCGCGCCGAAGGCTTTGCCTGCTACGCGCTCTCGTTTGATTACGGCCAGCGCCACCGGCGCGAACTCGATGCCGCGCGGCGTGTCGCCGCCGCCATAGGTGCCGAAGCTCATCTAGTTGTCGCTTTCGACCTGCGCGCCATCGGCGGCTCGGCGCTCACGTCAGACCTGCCTGTACCGAAAGACCGCTCACCGGCGGCTATGGCGGAAGGCATTCCCATAACCTATGTCCCAGCGCGCAACACGATTTTTCTCTCGTTCGCGCTGGCTTGGGCTGAGACGCTCAATGCCGCCGACATCTTCATCGGCGTCAACGTCTATGACTATTCGGGTTACCCAGACTGTCGCCCCGAATACCTGCGCGCGTACGAAAGCATGGCGCGTCTCGCAACCCGCGCTGGCGTGGAAGGCGGGCAACGGCTGACGATTCACGCGCCGCTGATTGAAATGACCAAGGCGGAGATTATTCGGCGCGGTCTAACGCTGGGTGTGGACTACAGCCTTACGCACAGTTGTTACGATCCAACACCCGACGGCTTGGCTTGCGGGCGCTGCGACAGTTGCCGACTCCGTTTGAAAGGATTCACCGAGGCCGGTGTGACCGACCCCATCGCCTATGCGCCGTACTCAGAGGCCCCCCTATGAACCGCTACGATGCGCGGTTTGCTGCGCTCCACAGAGCCGGCCGCAGAGCCTTTATTCCCTTCACCATACTGGGCTTTCCTGACCGCGCTCGCTGTCTGGCGAGCGTTGCAGCCATGCTGGCCGCGGGCGCCACGGCGCTGGAGCTTGGCGTCGCCTTCAGCGATCCGCTCGCGGACGGGCCGGTGATTCAGCAAGCGACGCATGAGGTCTTAACGTCCGGTTTCAGGGTTCATGACGCCTTTGCGCTCATCCGCGACATTCGCGCACTAGATGCCGACATCCCCATTGGCTTGCTGGTTTATCACAACACCGTCGCAGCGCGCAGCCCAGCGCGCTTCTTTAGCGAAGTCAAGGAAGCTGGCGCGGACGGCGTCCTTATCGCCGATCTACCGCCGGAAACGGCTGTCGCGGCAGTGGAAGCAGCCAAAGCCGTCGGCGTCGCCCCAATCTTTATGGTTTCCCCACTGACGAGTGTGGAACGTCTGCGTCGGATTAGCACGTTGGCAGAAGGGTTTCTCTACGTGGTGTCGCGGTTGGGAACAACCGGCAGCGATACCAACTTTGACGACCAACTCCGGGCGACGCTCGCCCGCGCGCGCGCCGTAGCTAAGTTGCCGCTCTGTGTCGGCTTCGGCGTTTCAACTCCAGAAGCGGCCCGCCAGATGATTGCTCTTGGCGCAGACGGGGTTGTGACTGGCTCGCGGATTATTGAAATCATCCGTGAAGCCGGTCACGACGTATCAACAGCCGTCGGGACGTTTTGCGCCGCGATGCGGCAGGCGGTGGACGACGCCGCTCAAGCCGTGTAAATGCTGTCGCCGCCGACGGACGGCGCAGGCGTTTCGGAGACCGCTTCAGCGACTTCGGCCGCAAGCTCAGTGAAGTCACGCCGTCCAAACGCTGATTGCCCTGCTGCGCTGCCGTCGCCGCCGGTCAATGGGCCGCCACCGTCTTCAGCCAGCGATGTCGAGAACGAAGTCACGTCGAGACCACGCGCCTGCAGCATTTCATGGAGTTCACGGGCGTGGGCGTCCACAATGCGCTTAGCGGCTTCCGTCGTGGCGGTGATCTCCGCCGAGACACGCCCACGGGCGTCGGTTTGCAGCTTGATGCTCAATCCATTAAGGATGGAATGGGTTAGTTGAATCGTCGCTTGGGCCTCATTGCCGGAAAACGTCTGGGCGCGCACCGTAGCGACGATTCTTTCCATATCCACCACGTGTAGGATGCGCCGGGGTGTGACCTCCGAGGCCATCTCTGTGCGCAACGGCTGATTGGCGGGATACAGGTTTGCGCGAGCGGCTTCCTCGGCGGCGGCTGTTGGTGCTTGGTTGTCTTCACGTCCCTGCTCAAGCTGTCCCATCTCATCGGTGACGGCGTAACCGTCACGAGGTGAAGCATCGGCAGCCTGCCCAAGACCGACGGATTCCTGTAAGGCGTCGGCTTGGTTGAGGAGAGCGTCAAAATCCTGATTCGAAGCTTGGCGAGCAGGCGTCGGCTTCGACGCTGAACGTGACGACGAGGAGGATACCGTCGTTGTGGATGGGTTGACCTGCATGGCGCGTTACTCCGCTGAGCTAAGCATAAAGGCGTAGGACCGCCTATTTTGGTTTTCGGATCGGTGATCGGCATGTTGCGTCTGAAACGAAAAAATTGGCGCGGCGCGACGTTTGTTCAACCACCACACACGCCGAAAAAACTAGGGTTTGACACTTACCAAAAGGTGTGATTCCTTACAAACAAGCTCAAGTAGCCTGCCCTGCTACATAGGGTGTCCAATGCAACGCTCACTGTTGCGGTGACGTTGATTTTGGAACGGACAGGAGTCTCAGCATGAGATGCGCTTGCCGTGTGCTTGCTCTCGTTGTTGGGTGGTTGGCGGCGTGGTCGGGCTTGACCGTGACCGCGCAAAATCTCATAACGGCTTCCGAAGACGCCTTGACGGCGGCGGCGCAAGAATCACGCGCAGGGCAGGAGGGCCCGCGTGTCCCGCGGACGGTCGCCGACATCCCTGACCTACGCGATCTGACTGTACCTGGCGCGGAAGGACCGAGTAGCGTCAAGCCGCGCAGCGAGCGGCGTGAAAGCGACGTTGGCGTGCCGGTGGAAGACCGCTGGCGCATCGGTTTCCCCGAATGGAATCGCTACGAGAAGGGGAGCCTCCTGAATCCCTATCGGCTTAATGTCCTCAAGGGGGACTACCCCATCATTGGGCAGCATACGTTTCTTGTGCTGACCTTTGAGAGCATCACCTTCGTGGACGGCCGGCGGACGCCGCTGCCGCAGGACATCAACGCCCGGCGGCCCGGCGCGGCGGAGTTCTTCGGACGCGGCGGCCAGTTCCTCAACCAGCAAAACTTCATCGCATCGGTTGAACTCTTTCACGGCGACACGGCGTTCAAGCCGCCCGACTGGCGCATCAAGTTCACGCCGGTGTTCAACCTGAACTACCTCGCCGTACGCGAAAACGGCATCGTTAACCGCGATGTGCGTAAGGGGACGACCCGCTTTGACACACACATCGGCTTTCAGGAAGCGTTTGTCGAGGTTCGGTTAGGCGACACACCGCAGTTATTGCCCTTCTTGCGGGGCCGGGGGAGCCGCGGCGGACACAGCCCATTTTTTGACTTCACCTCGCTGCGCGTTGGGATTCAGCAGTTCAACAGCGACTTTCGCGGGCTGATTTTTGACGATTTCAATCTGGGCGCGCGCCTGTTCGGGAACTTCCGCGACAACAAGTGGCAGTTCAACGCGGCGTTCTTCTACATGCTGGAAAAGGACACCAACAGCGGCATCAACACTTTTGACCAGCGTAACCAGCGCGTGTGGATTGCCAACCTTTACCGGCAGGATTTTATCAAGCCGGGCTATACGATGCAGTTGAGTGTCCACTACAACGACGACCAGCCGAGCGTCAGGTTTGACCAGAACCGCTTTCTAGTGCGCCCGGTACAGGTTGGTCTTGTTACGCCGCATAGCGTCAAGGCCGGTTACCTTGGTTGGACCGGCAACGGTCACTTCCGGCGACTCAACATCAACCATGCGTTTTACCAAGTATTGGGGCGGGATTCGCTGCAACCCATCGCCGGCCGTCCGACGCGCATCAACGCGCAACTCGCCGCGCTGGAGTTGTCCTACGACCGCGATTGGCAACGCTTTCAGGTGTCGGGCTTTTTCTCGTCGGGCGACTCGAACCCGACCGACCGCGTCGCGCGCGGCTTTGACTCCATCCTTGACAAGCAGTTTTTTGCGGGCGGTGAAAACAGCTTCTGGAACAGTCAGGAAATTCGTTTGACCCGCGCCGGCGTCGCCCTTGTCACACAGGAAAGTCTGATCCCCAGTTTGCGCAGCAGCAAGTTGCAGGGGCAGGCCAACTTCGTCAATCCGGGCATCATCGTGGCCAACGTCGGCTATGAAGCCAACCTGACGCCTAAGCTGAAGCTTTTGGCGAACCTTAACTACCTGCGGTTCCACCATACGGAATCCCTGCAACTGCTGACCTTCCAGCGGCGCATTCGCAACAATGTCGGGATTGATTACGGCGCGGGCGTCATCTATCGGCCGCTGCTGAGCGAAAACATGATCATCAAGAGCGGATTCTCGGTTATGCACCCGCTCGATGGTTTCAAGGACATTTTCACCTCGAACTGTTCCGGGCTGAACTGCGGGGCGCAGTCGCGCTTCCTGTTCTCGCTCTACGCCAAGGCGATCTTCACGTTCTGACGACACTCGCGCCGGCGGCGAAAGCCCCCAATCCGGGTCCGGCGCGCCAAGGGTACGGCCATGGCCACGGCTTTCAGACTCAAAGCTTTTGTTCTCGGCGCGACGGTCGCCGTCGCCTTCCTTGGTTTTAGCGGACTGCCGGCGCTGCGTTCGGTGGCGGGCGACAATGCGCCGCCGCCGACCAACCCGACGCCGGCCGCCGGACAGGACAACACGCCTTCCGCCAAGCCCGCCGCGCCGGTGGACCCGGCGACGGCGCGTGCTCGGATTTACCGTGCCTCCAAGGACAAAACCGAAGACGATTGGAAGCTTCAAAACGCCAATGACGCCGGTTGCTTGAGTTGTCATACCGGCTACGAGGGCGGCTACAAGACAGCCCACATTGCCCCGGACGGGAGCGCGCTCAACATCGGCCGCAACATCACCTGTGTGTATTGCCACGGTGGGAACGGCGCAGTCATGAAGCCGTCCGGCAGCGAAAAGGGGCAACCCGCCTACATCAAAGCGCAAAACGAAGCCCACCCGCAGCCGAAGAATCCCAAACTGTGGAAGCGGAAGGACGGCTCGGCGCGGTCGGGCAACCCGGAGCTTTCCTACACGGCGCTGCTCAAGGAAGACCTTGAGTTCGTCCGCTTCGTCAATCCGGGCGATTTGCGCGTCGCAGACATCGCCTGCGGCGAGTGCCACAACAAGGCTGAGCGGTTCGACGGGCAGGCTTTCATTGTGGACAAGGTCAAAACCAGCATGATGACCCACGGCGCGATGCTGTGGGGCGCGGCGCTCTACAACAACGGGGCCTATCCCTACAAGGACACGCGCTGGGGCGAAAGCTACAACCAAGACGGCGCGCCGCAGGCGATTGTCTCCCTCAAGCCGCCGACGCCCTCCGAGCGCAAGTATCGCGGCATCCTGCCGTTCATCACGCCGCTCCCGCGCTGGGAAGTCACCCAGCCGGGCAACATCCTGCGCGTCTTTGAACGCGGCGGGCGGAAACAGTCGGAAGTCGGCAACCCAAACCCGGAAGCCGACCTGGCCGGTTTGCCGGAAGTCAAACTCAGTCCGCGCGGCTTTGGGACGCTCTTGCGCACCGATCCGGTGTTTTTGGGCTTGCAAAAAACGCGCCTGCTCGATCCGCTTACGTCGCTGCTGGGCACGAACGACCATCCGGGCGACTATCGCTCCAGCGGTTGCACCGCCTGTCACACGCCCTACGCCAACGACCGCTCGCCGGTGCACTCATCCACGAAGTTCGACTACGCGCATACGAATCGCGGGACGACCAAAACGGACGACCCGACGATTCCCAAGGACGAGCCGGGGCATCCCGTCCGCCACGTTTTAACCAACGCCATCCCGACCAGCCAGTGCATGGTCTGCCACATGCATCCCGGCACGAACATGCTCACGACCTATCAGGGCTTCATGTGGTGGGACAACGAAACCGACGGACGGCTGATGTATCCCGAAACGCCGCTCAAGCGCAGCGACGAAGAGCTGGAAAACATCGCCCGGCATAACCCGGAAGGCTCGGCGCAACGCGGCAAGTGGGGCGACCGTGACTTCCTCGATGAAGTGTGGACGAAAGTCAACCCCAAGGCGCAGCGGACGCAGTTCGCCGACTTCCATGGCCACGGCTGGATTTACCGCGCCGTCTTCAAGCAGGATCGCAAGGGACGCTACCTGGATGAAAACGACCAGCCGGTGGCGAATGTGACGCCGGACGCCCTGCGCGAGGCCGTGGCGTACACGTCGGAGGGCGTTGAAGTCAACAAAAAGACGATGCGCAGCGGCGTACCGGTGCACTTGAAGGACATTCACTTGGAGAAGGGCATGCACTGCGTGGACTGCCACTTCTCGCAGGACGGTCATGGCGACCGGCTGCTTTACGGCGAGCCGCGCGCCGCCATTGAGATCAGCTGTCAGGACTGCCACGGCTCGATTTACGCCTACGCCAACCCGAAATCATTGACGACCGGCTTTGCGGGCGGCGCGCGCAAGAAGAGCGCCGACGACGCGCTGGTGACCGGAAAGTTCACGGCGCGCAACAAGACCGAGGCGGAAGCGCCGGGCGGCGGCAATTCACTGGACGGCTACAAGACACGAACGGTTTACGACCGCGACCCATCCAAACGTCGCCCGCGTGGTTTCCGGCAGGCGTCCGTTCTCGAAATCCCGACGCAGGGGCCGTACAAGGGCAAGGTCATTCAGTACTCGATGGTGGACCCGGAAAAGTTCTGGGTTGTCGTTCAAACGAAGGACACCGTCACACCCGGCCACGAGCATTACAGCGAGAAGTCTCACTACGCGAAGATGCTCATGAAAGGCGACGTGTGGGACCCGAACGCCAAACCGGATGAAAGCAAAGACAGCCAGTTGGCTCACAGCGACCAGAAAATGACCTGCTACGCCTGTCACTCGGCGTGGATGACAAGCTGCTTCGGTTGTCACCTGCCGATGGTCGCCAACCGGAAGCGCCCGATGAACCACAACGAGGGCGGGCCGGAGACGCGCAACTGGACCTCTTACAACTTCCAAGTGCTGCGCGACGATGTGTTCATGCTGGGCATTGACGGCACGGCGACCGGCAACCGCATTGCGCCGGTGCGGTCGTCGTCGGCGGTCATCGTCGGTTCGCAGAACGCCAACCGACTGTGGCTATACTCCCAACAGCAGACGATTTCTTCGGAGGGCTATTCGGGACAGGCGATGAACACGCACGTGCCGCATACGGTACGGGCGCGTGAGACCAAGGGCTGTACGGACTGCCACATCTCCAAGGACAACGACAACAACGCGATTATGGCGCAGCTTCTGCTCCTTGGGACGAACTACGTCAACTTCATGGGACGGTACATCTATGTCGCTGAGGAGCATCACGGCATTTCAGCTGTTGTAGCGACGGAGCGGAGCGAACCGCAGGCCGTTATCGGCAGCACGCTGCATGAAATCGCCTATCCAAAGGAATACAAGAAGCACAAAGCCAACGGTGACAAACTCAAGGAAAGTTATCACCATCACGGTCATGCGCTGAGCGTTCAGATGCGGGGCGAGTATCTGTATGTCGCTGAGGGCGAGCGTGGCGTCCGCATCTACGACATCGCCAACATTGACAACAAAGACTTTTCCGAACGCATCACGACCGCGCCAGTGTCCCCCCTAGGGCAGCGGTTTTACGTCAAGACGAAGTATGCGACGGCGATCGCTGCCCCGACGACACTGGCCGTGGACCCAACCCGGCAGCGTTTCCCGGAAAATGAGGAACAGCCGATCAGTCCGGTGTATGCGTACCTCTACGTCAGCGACCGCGAGGAAGGGTTGGTAATGATCAACGCCGCAACGCTACTGGACGGCGACCCGACCAACAACTTCCTCAAGAAGGACTACACCTTCAATCCGAACGGCATCCTCAACGGCGCGGAGAACCTGACAGTAGCGGGCGACCATGCCTATATCTTGTGCGACCGTGGGCTGGTTATTGTGAACATCGCCAATGCCGCCGCGCCGAAGGTGGTTTCGGTGGTTGAAGGCTTCAAGAAGCCCAAGGGCATCGCCATTCAGTTCCGGTACGCCTTTGTAACGGACGCGACCGGCTTGCACGTCGTGGACATTACACTGCCGGAGAAAGCCCGACTCGTGCCGGGCGCGACCGTACCGCTGGAGGACGCGCATCAGGTTTACGTCGCGCGGACATACGCCTACGTCGCGGGCGGCAAGCAGGGGTTGGTGATTATTGACGTCGAGCGGCCTGAGCAGCCGAAGCTTGACCAGGTCTTTACGGCCGGCGGCGTCATCAACGACGCGCACGATGTGAAGGTTGGGATGACGAACGCCAGCGCCTTTGCCTACATTGCCGACGGCAAGAACGGCTTGCGGGTGGTGCAGTTGACCTCGCCGGAGACGATGGCGACCAACGGAGGGTTCAGCCCGCGTCCAGAGCCGCGACTAATTGCGACGCACCCGACGAAAGGTAAGTCGGTGGCTATCTCGAAGGGGCTTGACCGCGACCGGGGTGTGGACGAAAGCGGCAACCAGCTTGTCGTGTTTGGTCGGCGTGGGGCGCGGCCGTTCAAGTTGGACGAAATGCGCAGGCTATATCTGAAGCCGGATGGCACGGTGTACACGGTGTCAAACGATGTACCCAAAGGGCCGACCAAAGGGTGGTACGCCGAAGCCAAGGCGGCGGAGCCAAAGTCAGCGTCGTGGTGGCCGCTTGGTTGGCTGGCGTTTTTCGCTGTCGCCACGCCATTTGCGCTTCGCCGGCGTAAACGGCGCTGACGGCTTGGCGTGCGGCGATTTCATCAGCCTTCCATGTCCAGTCGCCGGCTTGGCGTGCGCCCACCGTCCCCACGAGGTGATTGTGTGATTGATTAGCAGCCGTCTATACGCTTCAGCTGTCCCGCGCCAAGCCGCCCGTTCACGGATAGCACTTGCACGTCGCGGCCTATCTGTCACCCCCGTCAGCTGGTTGAAATCCACATCTACGTAAAGCCCCAGTGTCGGGGGCGTGGGCGGCCGCTCGTTTGTGTTCGTGTAGCTGATGCTCTGCACGTTGTCGTCTCCAGCACAGGTCCATAGAGGCGCGTCTGCCGCCTCTGTGTGTCTTTCAGCTGCTTCAAAAAACCACTGCGTCATCTCATCGCTAGGGCTGAGGGCGGGTTGCGCCAAACAAAGACATCTGCCCTTCCGTCGCTAAACGGCTGCTCATAGCGCGCCATCTGTCCCCCACTCAACACCTGCGTTACCGCCCCTGCGACCACAGCTGCGGCGCGGCGATCAATGCTCCACGGTTACCACCACCCGATCGCCACTTCTCCCGTCCGCCGTCTGCGTGTACACCGTCATGTTCTGCGTCTTCTGCGTCGCCGCTACCTGCAGGTTCCTCCATCGCAGAAGCCGGGTCATGCTCACCTAAGGCTACTCCGTTGGCGCTCATCGTTGGACTGTAGATGCTGTCTGCTGCGCAGGCTGGAAACCGGCGTTAGCTACGGCGGGGATCATCCTCGACGGAAGAGCGACAGCGTTTACTGTTTTCCCGCCGAAAGGCACGGCGACGCCCGCTCATCACAGAAAAGTTCAGGTTTTTCGGCGCGAAACGCCGCTGAACTTCAAATGTAGCCTGCTCTGTTGTCTCGGAAAGCACCCTCGGTTAGCTGGGTGGGATGACGTCAATTGCCTCTGCATCAGTCTCAGGCCGCCGTTGGGGTTTCCCGAACCGGTGCGTGCTCCTGTTCAAGGCGTTGCCGACGTTTGTAAATCTCCATTACGATGAACACGATGGTCGCCAACGCGCCCAGCCCCAACCATTTGTCCAACGACAGCGGTTCGAGGCGCAAGATCGCCTGCATCACCGGCCAGTTCATCGAGAGGATGTGAATGGCCAGCGCCGTCAGCGCCCCACCGACCAACACTGGATTGCGCCGCCATGAAATCGTGAACGCCGACGCCGTCTCCGACCGGCAGGTGAGTACGTAGAAAAACTGAATCAGCACAAAAAACGCCAGCAGGATGTTGCGCGCCGCCGTGACTTCAACTCCTGTCTGCATCAGGTACACCCACAGCCCAAAGCAGAGGATCGCCATCGTGACACCGCCCAGCAGAACGCGCGTCATCATCCGCCGGTCGAAAATCCCTTCCTTCGGATCACGCGGCGGTTGCTGCATCGCGCCGGGTTCTCCCGCCTCAAACGCCAGCGCCACGTCCTGAATGCCGTTTGTGACAAGGTTGAGCCATAACCACTGGACGGCTGACAACGGCATCGGCAGCGCCAGCGCGACTGTCCCGCCGATGAGAATCAGCGACGCTGCGCCGGTCGAGATCAAAAACCATGTCACCTTGCGGATGTTGGCGTAGGCATAACGCCCCTCCTCAATGCCAGCGACGATAGAAGCGAAATTGTCGTCGGCGATGATGATCTGCGCCGCTTCCTTGGCGACATCCGTACCTGACCCCATCGCCACGCCAATGTTGGCTCGGTTGAGCGCTGGCGCATCATTGACGCCGTCGCCGGTGACAGCCACGACTTCGCCGCGCGCCACCAGCGCGTCCACAATCGCGAGCTTTTGGTCGGGCGTAACGCGGGCAAAGACACGCACCTGCGGGTGCTCATCCAGCCACCGGCCGAGCTGCTCGCGCGGCACCGCCGCCAGTTCCTGACCAGTGACCGTCTGCTCCTTGGTTTGCGCCAGACCTAACTCACGCGCAATCGCCAGTGCCGTCAGCGGATGGTCGCCGGTAATCATCATCACCTTGACGCCGGCGCGTTGTGCGCGGGCGACGGCGTCCTTGACCTCCGGCCGCAAGGGGTCAATAAAACCTACCAACCCGACAAGCGCCAGACACTTGACCTTTTCTAGGTCGGCCGGTGTCTCAACTGGCGTTTCAACAGCGCCGTGCGCAATGGCGAGCACGCGGTAGCCTTCAGCCGCCAGTGCATCCGCTTGCCGGACGACGCGCTCAAGGTTGAGCGCCTGCTCGCCCTGCGCTGTTTCCATCGTCCGGCAGAAGCCTGCGACGACCTCCACCGCGCCTTTGACCGCTGCGTGCGTTTGGTCTCCGACGCGGTAGGCGACGGCGGCATAACGACGTTCGGACTCAAAGGGGATTTCCGCCAGCGGCGGATGCGCTTGGCGTTCAGCGTCCGGCGTCAATCCGAGCTTGTAACCCAGCGCCAACAACGCCACGTCCATCGCGTCGCCGCTGTGCCGCCAGCCGCTCTCCGTGCGCGTCAGCGATCCCTCATTGCACAGGACGGCCGCGCGCGCCAGCCGGAGCAGTCTTTTGCGTTGCATGTCATCAAGCGGCTTGCCGCCGGCTAATGTGACCTCGCCCTCGCCGTTGTAGCCCTGTCCATGCGCCTCACAGCGTTGTCCATCGGGCAATACGATGACCTGTGCAGTTTGCTCATTGAGCGTCAGCGTTCCGGTTTTGTCGCTGGCAATGACCGTACAACTGCCCAAACTCTCCACCGCCACCAACCGCCGTGCAATCACCTTGCGGTTCGCCATCCGCGCCGTAGCGATGGACAGCGCCACTGTCAGGGCGACGGGCAATCCTTCGGGGATGGCGGCCACCGCTAGCCCGACCATCACCATAAACACCTCGCGGACGGGCAACCCTTGGAAGACCGACACGACTCCCAAGACGCACGAACAAGCGAGGATGATGAAGCCGACCTGATGCGAAAATCGCTCCATCCGTACCAGCAGCGGCGGTTTGGCGCTCGCCACCTCAACCAGCGACTGCGCAATGCGTCCGACTTCCGTGCGCGTTCCAGTCTCAACCACGACGCCCATCGCACGTCCGGTGACGACCAGCGAACCGGCGAAGACCATGTTGAGTCGGTCACTCACGGGCGTCGGTTCGGGTAACACCGCCACCGACTTGGTGATTGGCATAGATTCTCCCGTGAGCAGGGCTTCATCTACGCCGAGGTTGGAAACCTGAACCAAACGCACGTCCGCCGCTACTTTGTCGCCGGCTTCTAACAAAACGATGTCACCCGGCACGAGGTCTTCGGCGGAAACCGACAAGGCCTCGCCGTTGCGCCGGACGCGCGCACGAATCTCAAGCAGGTTTTGCAGGGCGTGGGCGTTTTGCTCCGCCTGCCATTCCTGATACGTCCCGATAATGGCATTGAGGACAACGACGCCGAAAATGAACCCTGCATCCTTGAAGTCGCCAATCGCCAGCGCCACCACACCAGCAATGAGCAGAATATAAATGAGTGAATTTGCGAACTGGTGCAGAATGACCACCCACAGCTTCGGCGGCGGCTTGGTCGGAAGGAGATTGCGTCCATATTGACGCTGGCGGGTCTCAACTTCGGCAGTGGTCAGCCCGTTTGCGTTCGTCGCCAGTCGGTCATAAATGTCATGCGTCGCCAGTGCATGCCACGGAGTGGTTGGTAAGGGGTTTTTCGTTGCCGAAGCGTCACGCCGCATCAGGCATCCTCCATCAACTTCGGGGTGAAAGCGCGTTGGGCTGCGGTGAAACTGGGTGATATTTCGGGGACGGCCGGGGCGAGCCGTTCCCCAATGTTTTCATCCTAATGCACGGATCAAACGCTGACGCCACCGAGCGGGAGCATTTTTCAGCCGCGTCGCCGCCGTCCGCCCCGCCCCAGGACGCCGAACAGGGCGGTGATCCGGTTGCCAAACAAAAGGTTGTTTGGGATGGTACGGCGCGCGAACGTCCTTCCCGAAATGAGATGGTTTTCTGATGCGTCATCCCGGAAGCCGTGAGATTGTGGCCTACTGGGCGGTGTGTCTGCTGATCTTGGCGGCCCTTGTGGATTCCCAGCTCATCGGCGCCATCGCCCCCGGCGTTGCGGCTGGGTTGGGGGCGTCCAAATCGGCCGTTGCGCAAAGCGCCGGTGTGTATTCACTCGCCAACGCCGCGACAGCGTTTTGGTTGGTCGGCCCAGGGCGAACACTGCGCCCGACACGCGGCTTGCCGTTGGCGGGGCTGCTGGCCGTGGCGGCGGCGCTGACGGCCGCCCTCGCGCCGAACATATGGGTGTTTTACTTGGCGCGGGCTGCGGCCGGTTTCTCCGGCGGACTGGTGTCGGCGCTGGCGATTGCGGCGCTGGCCAACGCTTCAAGTTACGCTGCGCGCGGCGTGCAAATGAGCGGCGTGGCGGTCAGTTACTTCTTGGCACCAGTCATCGGCGTTCCACTGGGCGCGTTTCTGGTCGGGCGCTTCGGCTGGACGGCGGCGTTCTGGTTCGCAGCAGCGGCGGCGGCCGTCGCGGGTGGGCTGGTGCTGCGGTTTCCGCTCCCGGCAACTCAAACGTCATCCGGCGCGCAGGTCGGCGGCGTCCGCGACCTGTGGCGCATGGCGACACGCTCCCGCTCGCATGGGTTGGCGCTCATCAGCGCGGCGTTCGTCTCCGGCGGTCTCGTCGCCTTCTCGGCTTTTCTGGGGACGTGGCTTTCCGACGCCTTCCGCGCCGACGAGTTCCGCATCGGCATGCTGTTCGGCGTGACGGGCGTCGGTGCCGTCGGCGGCGGCTTCGTCGGCGGCAAGTTGGCCGACCGCTACGGCAAGCGACGGGTGGCGGTGCTCGCCAATGGGTGGATGGCGGTGGGACTGCTGCTGGTCCCGACCTTCGCTTGGACATGGGGACTCCATCTGGCGACGGCGTTCGCCGCCTTTTGCGCTGCCGCGCGTGTCGCCCCGCTTCAAGCTCTGACGACGGAACTGGTCGCTCCGCATGAGCGCCCGGCTTTCATCGCCTTGCGCAACGGCTTCTCCCAACTGGGGATTGTCGCCGCCGTCGTCCTCGCCGGGCTGGTTTATTCGTCCGGCGGCTTCTTGGCGGTCGCGGCTGTCTGCACTGGCCTCACCATCGTCGCCTGGGCTTGCTTGCGCAATCTGGACGACCCGCAAACGGGACGCGCTGTGGTGGACCCACCAAAGCTACGTCTCTACCCGCGGTTGTTGCGGCGTGTCGCCGCGTGGCTGCTCATCATCGGGTTGGGACTCCCCTACCTTGCCGGCGTCGCCGTCACCAAAGCACGGACGCGCCCTGATGAACGTCGCCGCACGGATACGCCGGCGGCGCTGGGCGCGCAATATGAGGATGTTAGGTTTGAATCTTCCGGGATTCCGCTCACTGGCTGGTATTTGCCGGCACGGACACGGCAGGTCACCATCATTTTGACTCACGGGCTGTTTCGCTCGCGCTATGAAATGTTGGAGCGCGGTGTGGCGCTCTGGAAGCTCGGCTACGGCGTGCTGCTGTACGACGTACGCCGCCACGGTAAACACCGGGGCGAGTTCTGCACCGTCGGTTATGTTGAGCGCCGCGATGTACGGGCAGCCGTTGAGTTTGTCCGGCGGCGTGCGCCCTACGACCGGATTGTGCTGCTAGGCGTCTCTATGGGCGCGGCGGCAAGCCTGCTGGCGGCGGCTGAAACCCCGGAAGTCGCCGCCGTCGTCAGCGACAGCAGCTTTCGTTCCTTTCGGGACGCCGTTAGCAACGACGTACGCTATTTGGGGTTGCCCCACTGGCCGCTAGCCCCGGTGCTGACCTATACGACCGCGTGGCGGATGGGCTTCGCCGTTGGCGACTTCGACCTAGAGCGCGTCGCCCGCCGCATCACCGTCCCAATCCTATTCATCGGCGGCGGACGCGACCGGCGCATGCCGGTTGAAACCACGCTTGAACCGCTTTACCGTGCGGCACGGCACCCGGCCAGCCGCAAGCTGGTCATCGGCGGCGCGGCGCACGGCGAAGCCTACGCCGTCTCGCCCCAGCGGTACATCGAGGCTATAGACGGCTTTCTTCAGCAGGCAGTCATGATACCGTAGGTAAGCGCAGCAGCGCGTCCGACGCGCCGCCTCTGAATCTCAAAACTCTCACGCGAGGAAGAGACACCATGACACCTGTTCGCACCGGAACTCTGGCCCTAGCCGCCCTACTTGGTCTCGGCCCGGTCGTCACGCATTCGCCGACCACCACCCTGGCGGCGGCCGTTCAGGAAGGGATGAATACAGGCGAGAACGATCCACGCAAGGCGACGACGATTCAAACCGCCTCCGCTAAGCTGGGTAATGTCGCCGATGCCGTCACTGTACGCTACTTGAATCTGCCGTGGGGAGCGCAGACGTTTGGCTACATCGAAAACGGCGGCAACCAGTTCTACAGTACGCGCACATGGCCCATCGCGCACCTGACGCTCAAAGCGCGGGCGAAGTTCTTCGGCCGTGAGTTTGATCCCGGCGATTATGTCCTTGTTATTGTGCCGAAGGGTCTCGCCCACAAGATGGGCATGCAAGTACGTAGCTTCCAGCCAAGCGGTGACAGGGGGACGTTTCTTGTCCCCGGCAACGTGTTTACGGAGACGCCGGATGGCCCCATCCTCGCCTCGCGTCCAGTGGAGTTCAAGCCCGGCGCGCCTCAGAGCGACGCTATGCGGATTTCGCTAGTAGCCAAGAAGAACATGGTCGAAATGACCATCAACTACGGTGACCGCTCGTTTACGGAAAAGCTGACACTGGTGAAGTAACCGACCGACGGTGAATGGCGACTCGCCGCCGGACCAGGCTTGCTCCACTGTCCAAGATGCATTTTGGAGACGCCCCGGCGTCTCCGTCCGCTTAGGGAATGATCATGCCTGATGTCAACGAACCATTGATTCCAACCTCCGGCGACGCGCCGAGCAGGTCGTATTCCATGCTTGAGCCGCGCATGAAAAAAGTGTACGGCGCGTACTACAAAGAGCTGTACTACACGCCGGAGCGGCGCGTTCTTGATCCGAAAATTCAGGAACTCATTTCAATTGCGGCGTCGCTCGTCGCCAAGTGCGAGGGCTGTCTTGACGGTCATATGAAGAAGGCGCTCGAACTTGGCGCGACGAAGGAGGAAATCAGCGAGACGATTTGCATCGCGGCGGCTATCAATGCGGCGGCGATGATTGACATGTCGGATCGCTGCGCCGAACGGCTCAACCTCAATCACTTCCCCAACACGCCGTCCGCCGCGTCCTCTTCCAGTGCGTCATGAAGCCGGTGGTCATTAGCGTCGCCCTTCTATGGCTGGCCGGCTGGGTGGGGACAGTGGGCGGCGCGGCGGCGGATGGGCCGGATGGCCACGCTGCATCGCCCGGCGTGGTTGAGTACGGGACGTTTCGTTCGGAGAGTCTAGGACGCGACGTACCCTACGCCGTCTCGCTGCCGCCGTCATACGCCGCGTCGCCGGAGCGCCGCTACCCGCTGGTGATTTTCCTGCATGGGATGTTCAACGACGAACGTGACTGGGAAACGCGCGGCGTACAGGCGGCGCTTGACGCGCTCCGCGAAAAAGGACGGGTCGGCGAATTCATCGTCGCCATCCCGCGCGGCGAAAACAGCTTCTACATCAACGCCAAGCAGGGCGACCGGTATGAAGACGCCATCGTGCGGGATTTTCTACCCTTTATTGAGCGGCGTTACCGAACGCTCGGCGTCCGCGAAGGGCGAATGATTGCAGGCATTTCGATGGGCGGCTACGGCGCGCTGCTGATCGCCTTCAAGCACCCGACGCTGTTTGCGGGCGTCGCGGCGCACTGCGCGGCCATTTTCACGGAGCCGCCGCGCCCGCCGCAGTCGGCCGAGGATCGCATCGGCGCGTGGCGCTACAGCCTGGCGACCAAACTCTACGGCGACCCGCCGGACGCCGCGTTTTTCGAGGCGCATAGTCCGCTCGCCATAGCGCGGGCGCAAGCCGACGCCATCCGGCGGCTCAAGATCTACTTTGATGTCGGAACGGAAGACCGTTACCGTTTTGATGTCGGCAACCAACGGCTGCACGAAACACTGGAGGCGTTGAACATCCCGCACGAGTTTACGCTTGCGCCCGGTGGTCACGGCTGGGCTTTCTTGACGGCGCGGAGTGAACCGGCATTCACCTTTTGCTGGCGTACGCTGTCCCCGGCCGTGTCCGGCCGGTCGGCGCAGCGACCGGAGAAACGACTATGAGGGTGTGGGGACGCAGACGACGACTCCAGCGGCTGGTTCTGTGGGCGGCGAGTCTGAGTTGGCTGGCGAGTTGGCTGGGAGGACTGAGTCAACCTGTGTACGGACAATCTACAACGCCGGCGTATCGTCTGTACAAACCCGACGGCCAGCCGGCGACGCTCGACGACTTGGTTGGGGCGCTGGCCCGCACGGAGGTGGTCTTCATTGGCGAGTCCCACGACGACCCCGGCGCGCATGCTCTGCAACTCGACCTGCTGCGCGCGGCCTACGCCCGCTACGGCGCGGACGCCGCCGTGGATAAGCGGCAGGTCGTGCTGTCGCTGGAAATGTTTGAGCGCGACGTACAACTTGTACTGGACGAATACTTGGCCGGCTTGATACCCGAAAATCAGTTTCTGGCATGCAGCCGGCCGTGGAACAACTACCAGAGTGATTATCGTCCGTTGGTGGAGTTCGCCAAAGCGCACCAACTCCCCGTGGTGGCGGCGAATGCGCCGCGCCGCTACGTCAACTTGGTCGGCCGCGAAGGGCGCGAGGCGCTGACGAAGCTCTCCGCGCCGGCGCGCGCCTTTCTGCCGCCGTTGCCCTACGGGTTGGCCTCAGAAGCGTATGAGGCGAAGTTCCGGCGACTGATGACCGACCTGCACGGCGCCGGCGGCGGGACGCATCCCACGTCGAATCTTTCGCGGATGCTGGATTCACAGTCGCTGTGGGACGCGAGTATGGCGCATGCCATTGCTGAAACGCTGGCGCGCGTCCCACACCCTCTCGTCGTTCACATCAACGGTCGCTTCCACAGCGAGGAAGGGTTGGGCGTCCCGGAGCATCTTGCCGCCTATCGCAAAGGGACGCGCATGCTGATTGTGACCGTCGTGGCGGAGGAGGCCGACCCAGAAACTTTTGATGCGGCGCGCTACGGCAAACTGGGCGATTTTGTAGCGTTGAGCGTCAAGCCCAAGCCGTGACCACGGCCTAAGGATATGACGGTAGGAAGATGAGATGAGAATTTGCTCACCCTATTCGCGGTTGTGGACGGCGCTGTGGTGCGCCGTCGCCCTGGTCAGCGCAGCGTCGCCGCCGGCCGTCGTCCGTGCGCAAGTGGCGCGGCAGCCGGTGCGCGCCCCTAAAGCGATGGTGGCGTCGGCGAGCGCCATAGCGTCACGGGTCGGCGTGGACATTCTCCAACGCGGCGGCAATGCCGTGGACGCCGCCGTCGCCGTCGGACTGGCATTGGCTGTGACGTTTCCGGTCGCGGGCAACCTTGGCGGCGGCGGGTTTATGCTCATTCGGATGGCCGACGGCCGGACGACGGCGATTGACTACCGTGAAACCGCTCCGGCTGCTGCGCGCCGCGACATGTACCTTGACGCGGACGGCAACCACGTGGTGGAGAAGTCCACAGTGGGCTATGCAGCGGTCGGCGTGCCCGGCACGGTGGCGGGTTTTGACTTGGCGCTGCGCAAGTACGGCCGGCTCAAATGGGCGCAGGTCGTCGCTCCGGCGCGACGACTGGCGCGCGAGGGATTTCCGGTGAGCTACGCTATGGCGCAGGGTCTGCGGATCGCCGAACGTTTGGCGCGCGATCCCGAAAGTCGGCGAATTTTCCATCGGAACGGCAATTACTACGCGGAAGGCGAGATTTTCCGTCAGCCGGAGTTGGCGGATACGTTGGAGCGGCTTGAACGGCGCGGCCCACGTGAGTTTTACGAAGGCGAAACCGCCCGTCGGATTGCCGCCGCCATGGCCGCCAACGGCGGCCTTATCACGTTGGACGACCTGAAGCGTTACCGCCCAGTCGAGCGCACGCCGTTGCGTGGGACGTATCGGGGTTATGAAATCGTGACGTTCCCGCCGCCCAGTTCCGGCGGCGTCGTCTTGCTCAATGTCCTCAACCAACTTGAGGGCGACGATTTGGCGGCGTTAGGTCCCGGTTCATCCGAGGCGAGTCACTTGCTAATTGAGGCTCTGCGACGGTCGTTCGCCGACCGCGCTGCGCTCATGGGCGATCCGGATTTTGTGCAGGTACCGGTAGACATGCTCATTTCTAAGAGCTACGCCAGGGAACGGCGTGCAACGATTGATCCGAATCGTGCGACGCCGAGCGCCGCCGTCCGAGCGGGGCCGGAAGCGCCAGTGTCAGAGGCGGCAGAAACCACGCACTTCACAATTGTGGACGCTGAAGGCAACATTGTGGCGAACACCTATACGCTCAACGGCCCGTACGGCGCTGGCGTGACGGTACCCGGCACGGGTGTTCTGCTCAACAACGAAATGGACGACTTCACCGCCAAGCCCGGCTCGCCGAACGCCTTTCAATTGATTCAGGGTGAAGCCAACGCCATTGCGCCGGGGAAGCGGCCCTTGTCTTCGATGACGCCGACGATTGTTCTCAAGGACGGCAAGCCATGGTTTGCGGTTGGCAGTCCGGGCGGGCCGACCATCATTTCCACGGTGATTCAGATCATCATCAACGTTATTGATCACAAGATGAACTTGCAGCAGGCGATTGATGCGCCACGTTTGCATCACCAGTGGCTGCCAGATGTCGTGATGTGGGAGCCGTACGGGATGACAGCAGACACACGCCGCGCTTTGGAAGCCAAAGGTCATCGGTTGGATGTCATACCGCGTTACAACGGCGACGCTGAAGGCATCATGATTGACGCGACCGGCGTCAGACTAGGGGCGTCCGATCCGCGCAACCCGGACGCGCTGGCGATTGGCTACTAGAGTTGCTTCCGCGTGAGTCAAGCGACGCGCCGGCGAACTGTTTCAACGGTTTTGGGAGGTAGCTTGCCGCCGCCTCCCAATTGCAGGGCAGGGATAAATCACAGTGACGCGCGGCGCATTCGCCTCAGGCCCAGAGTCCCCGCCGCCCACGGCGGGCTGTTTTGCCTGACGCGCCGCTCCTGCGGCTACGCACATCGTTCAGCAAGCCGAAGTGGCGTGTTTTGCCGCTGGGCCTGCGTTTTGTCGCGCCGAACCGGAGGCGGTGAGGACGACACGGATTGTTCCGTCCGCCTGCCGACTGGTCCCGGTTCCCAACTTGTCGGGCCGTTCGGCCAGACGGTTTCACTGCGCGTCAGTTCGCCAAACTGCGGGCCTGGTCAGCGGCCAGCCGGTGCAGTGCGCTCGCGTCGCTCTAGTCGCTATCCCGGTGGCGGTCGGCGTCGGCGGCTGATGGAGCGTCATGGTCAGGCTATGAATAAAAACTCAGCCTTCCATTTGTCCTGCGCTTTCAGAATTAGCTCAACAACCTCCCGTACCGCGCCGCGTCCGCCGGGGCGGGTCGTCACGTAGTGGGCGACCTGCTTGACTTCTGGGACAGCGTTAGCGACCGCCACCGCCAGCCCTACCCGTTCCATCACCGGCACGTCCGGCAGGTCGTCCCCAATGAAGGCGACGGCTTCGGGCGGAAAGCCATGCGCCGCCATCAGTTCAGTCAGACGTTGCGCCTTGTCGTCGGCCGCCTGACAGAGAAACTCAACGCCGGTTTCGCGGGCGCGCTGCTCCAACGCCGTCGAACGCCGCCCGCTGATCACCCCCGTCCGCAGCCCCGCCCGCCGGGCGAGTTTGAGACCATGGCCGTCCTGCGAGTTGAAAGCCTTGAACTCTGTTCCGTCCGGTAAAAGGTAGATGAAGCCTTCGGTCAGGACGCCGTCGCAGTCCATCAGCAGCACCTCAATACGGCGCGCGCGGTCATAGACGGTATCCATGGAAACGTTCCTTAGGCGGCGTGAAAACTTGTGTAGACGCCGGCGACGCAGCGGCCGCTCCCGGACGCGGGCCAACCAGCGTCCCACGGCATGTCGCCGCCCCACAGTAACAGGGATAATCGCGTCGCCACGTTTCCGGGTCGCCCCCCACCACCTGCAAATGGTAGTCCATCGTCAACTCCGCCCCCGGCTCAATGTCGGTCAACGCCTCAATAAACACCCGCCCGTTGGCGTCCTGCACGCTTTCACAGTTGGGTTCGCAGGCGTGGTTGATGTAACGGGCCAGATTGCCGAAGCGACCGCCGTCCAGCATCGTCTGCTCGTCAATGATGAAGAGAAACGTGTGGGTGGTGTACTGCAGTTTGCGCGCGTACCGTCGGTCGGCCTCGGCGCGGCTGATCCGCTCGCCCTTGTATTCGATGATGCGCGTTCCCGCCTTGATGAATGTCGTGGCGAACACGCCCCACCCATGGATCGGAGAACGCCGTACTTCGCACAAATGATGCCGCTGCATAGGAAACCGCTCGGAAACAGTGCGGGAACAAATTGCGGGAGCGATGGGGACGCTTCTTCAACGGCGGGCGCGTCAGGCCATGGGGAGCGTAGAGCCACCGCTCGGTTGCCAGCAAATCCGAAACCGACACTCGGCGGCGCCTTCGCGCCGGCAAGCTGTCACCGTCACGTCGGGGTTGACGCCGCCGCAGAGTTCAACGGCGCGGCGAAAGTAACCAATCCCGGATTGGCAGTACTGTGACGGCGGCGGCAGGTCATAGGCCAGACAAACCGTGCCAGCGCGTACTGGCCCGGTCGTTTGTTCCGGTTCGTAGCGCGCGCTGCCGAAGGTCTGGAACGTTGGGGAAACGACGGCCGAAAGCCGTAAGAAACCGTCCACATCCCGCTGGACGAGACTTTCATACGTGCCGCCGATGTTGAGTTCGGCTGAAAACGCGCCTAAAGCTTCCACGACATCGGGCGTCGTGTCGCCCAGCGCCGCAGCAATCGCCGCATCTAGCCGCATCAGTAACCCAAGATCATACCATTCGCCGACAAACACTGTTTTAGTCAGCGTTGCGCGATCGGCTTCGTCAAGGTCGTTGAGGATGCGCTTGAGCGTGGCAATCCCATGCTTCATTTGCAGATACAGCAAGCGCGATTTAATCAAACTACCCTGAACCTTCCAGTGCCGAACGGCGGCGAGTTGCGCCGCGCGCTCTTCGCTGGTGACAGGGCGGCAGCACAGCGGTCGTGACCGAACATCCATAAACCAAACTCCCGAAAAACAGTGCGGCCATTAGGGATGACCGCTGAACAGCCGTCGCGCGTCCGTCTCCGACCCTGCACCGGCGGCGCACGACGGCACTTCATAGAGGTTCTTCCCAGAAGTTGTCAAAGCGAGTGCAGGCTTTGATAAACGTCAAATAAACCGTGCCGGTCGGCCCGTTGCGTTGCTTGGCGACGATAAGTTCAGCTCGCCCGGCGTTGTCCTCCGTCGGGTTGTACATCTCTTCCCGAAAGATGAAGGCCACCACGTCGGCGTCCTGTTCGAGGCTGCCGCTTTCGCGCAAGTCAGACAGCAGCGGCCGGTGGTCGGCGCGCATTTCGGAAGCGCGACTGAGCTGCGAGAGGGCGATGAGCGGAACGTTGAGCTCCTTGGCCAGCCCTTTGAGGTCACGCGAAATCTGCGAAACTTCGGTTTGCCGGTTTTCCGCGCGTCCGCGTCCGCGGACGAGCTGGAGATAGTCCACAATCAGGAGGTCAAGCCGCCCCTGCCGAGCTTTGAGGCGGCGCGCTTTGGCGCGCATTTCGGCGACGGAAACCGCCGGCGTGTCGTCAATGAAAATCTGCGCCTGCGTTAAGACGGCCAGCGCCTCAGCTAATCGTTTCCATTCATCGCGGTTGAGATAGCCGCTGCGCAGCCGCTGGGAGTCCACGCGGCTTTCAGCGCACAGCAGGCGCATCACGAGCGATTCCTTAGACATTTCCAGTGAGAAAATCCCAACGCACTTGCCCTCGTTGACCGCCGCATGTTGCGCGATGTTGAGACAAAACGCCGTCTTGCCGGCCGAAGGACGCGCCGCGACGATGATGAGATCGGAAGGTTGTAATCCATTGGTCAGCCGGTCGAAATCCGTAAAACCCGTGGCCAATCCTGTCAGGCGGTGACTGTGTTCCTGCGCGGCTTCCACACGGTGCAACTGGGTGCGGGCGACCTCGGCGACAGGGACAAAGCCGCCCCGAATCCGTTCTTCGCCGACTTCAAAAATGTCGCGCTCCAGTTCTTCCAAAATGGCATGGGCTTCTTTCTCTCCGCGTTGGCAGGCGTCAATCCCTTGCCGACAAACTTCCAGCGCCCGCCGCAAAAGGGCTTTATCTTTGACTGTCTTGGCGTAGGCTTCGAGGTTCGACGGTAGGGCGTAGGCGTCCAGCAGCGCCGAGAGCGCCGGAATGCCGCCGATATCGTCAAGCTGATTGCGTCGGCGGAGCACGGTCGCTAGCGTCGTCGGGTCAATTGGTTGATTCTGTTCCGCCAGTTCGCGCATCGCGTCGAAAATCTGCTGGTGGCTTCGTCGGAAAAAATCCTCCGGCTTGAGCAGTTCGAGCGCCGCGTAGCACACCTCGTTGTCAAGCAGAATCGAAGCCAGCACGCTCCGCTCGGCGTCCAGATCGTGCGGCAGCAGGTAATCGGGCGCTGATAAACCCTCGCTCTTACTCGTGCGTGCAGACATGCGGCGAAAGCAGCGGACGCTAGGCGAACCGCCGAACGGCGTCGCCGGGTGCGAATTGACTGGTGAAGCTTGGCGGAGGCACACCCGGGCGCGCCTTCCGCCAAACGCTCAACGGCGGCCGGTGAGCGCCAAACGCTGCGGCGACCGGCGGCGGAACCTTACTGCGGATACGCTGGTGGATGGAATTCTTCCGGGAACAACGGCGTGACGTTGACGCTCCAGTAGGCGTCGGAGCGGTCGAGGCTTCCCACCGCCACGATCACAAGGTGGTTCATCCCAACCACCAGCGTTCCGACGGAACCAATAATCAAAAAGCCTTGCGCCTCAAGGGCTTCGCGTGCCGGGAGCGTTTTCTTGTCCAGAAAGGGCAGCGCAAAGCCGTCCTGAACAGCCTGCCGCCAGCGCGACAGCAGAGCGAAAGCGTAGGGTTCAAGTCCGGCAATGGCAAGGGCTTCGGCCTTGGGGAACGTGGCTTCCCAGTACTCCATGTTCATGGCCGTCACCTCACAAACGCCCAATCGGCGTCGCATTGGGGGGCAAGCTTAGAAGGTCAGCCGCCGACGTGCGCCCGGTTACAGGCCTTGTGTGACGGAGCTATGACGCGAGGAAATCCAGCGCCAACGCCGTCATCGCCCGTACGCCGACGCCAATGCAGGCTTCATCCACCGCAAACTGAGGCGTATGGATGTCGCCGCCAATCCCGGCAGCCTGATTGGACACGCCTAGCGAGTAAAACATAGCCGGCGTCTCACGCGCAAAGTAAGCGAAGTCTTCCGCTCCCATGCGCGGCGCATGCTCAACGACCCGCTCGCTGCCGACGACCCGTTGCAGTGTGGGTAGCATGCGCTTGACGAGCGCGGCGTCGTTGACTAGCGGAGGAACAAGGCGTTCGTACCGGATGTCGCAGGTTGCGCCGCTGCCCGCCACGGCGTTAGCGACAATCTGGTGGATCAAGGCTTCGGTATCCACCCGCACGGTTTCGTCAAACGCCCGCACCGTGCCCTCCAGAACCACCTCGTCGGCGACAATGTTGTAACGCCGCCCGCCCTGCATTTTGCCGACGGTCAACACCATCGGCTGCTGGGCGTCGATCATGCGGCTGCGAATCGTCTGGAGCAGCATGACGACGGTGGAAGCGACCACAATCGCGTCCACGCCCCGGTGCGGGTAGGCCCCATGCGCCATCTTGCCCCGAATCGTGATGGTGAAACGGTCACAGCTCGACATCATCACGCCCGCGTTGTAGCCAAGTCGCCCGACTTCAAGCGGCGGATAGCAGTGCAGCGCAAAGATGGCGTCGGGAGGCGGCGAGCCGAGCGCGCCTTCAGCAATCATGAGTTTGGCCCCGCCTTCCTCACCCGGCGGCGGCCCTTCTTCAGCCGGTTGGAAAAAGAATTTGACCGTGCCGGAAAAGTGCCGGCGCAAGCGGTGCAACACTTCGGCCGTGCCAAGCGCCACGGTCATATGGATGTCGTGGCCGCAGGCATGCATGACGCCCGGCGTTGCGGATGCGAAAGGAAGCCCCGGCGGTTCGTCAATCGGCAGGGCGTCCATATCGGCCCGAACGCCAACAATCCGACCGGGCTGCCGCCCATGGATGGTCGCCACAACGCCATGGTGGGCGATATTGGCGCGAATGTCCGTGATGCCAAGTTCTTGGAGACGATGGACAAGGTAGCGTGCCGTCCGTACTTCGCGGTTTGACAGCTCCGGGTGCTGGTGCAACTCCCGGCGGATAGCGATCAAGCGCGGTTCGATTTGTGCAACCAGCTCGGCGACGAACTGATCTCGCGCATGGGGCGACTCAAAAAGGCGATATGATGATGAAACAGTCTCCGCATCCGGCATGGGCTCTCAAACAGCATTCCTGCAAGAAATACTGAGATGGTAATCTTGCCAGCGGCGGTTGAAAACCATGCTTTGCCAAGTTTGGAAAAGCATGCCCCATATGCGGCGTTTTTGGATCGGCTTACTAGCTTTAGCGGCAGTGGCGCTTTTCTGCGGGCGGAGTGGAGAGCCGGCCGCTGCACAGCCGTCGGTTCAAGAGTTGAACGCCCCCGCGCTCGATGTTGACGCCGTTCGGCGTGAGTTGCTGGCCGTCATCAACGCTCAGCGGGCGCGCGTCGGTGCGCCGCCGGTCGTGTTGGACGACCTTGCCAACCGGGTTGCCGACGCCCATGCGCGCGACATGGCGCAGTACAACTACCTGAGTCACTGGAATCGGGAGGGGCTGCCGCCCTACTTACGGTTTGCGCTACAGGGCGGCACGGACTATTCAGCCGAAAATGTTTCGATGTTCTCCGGCCTGTCCCCCCGTGCGACGCCGGCGGAAATCGCGGCGACCATCCTACGGCTGCACAACCTCATGCACGACGAGAAGCCGCCCAACGACGGCCACCGGCGGACGATCCTCAACCCGGAGCACACCCATGTCGGTCTGGGGTTCGCCGTCGTCGGCAAGGAACTGCGCATGGCGCAGGAGTTTCTGAGCCGCTATGTCCGCCTTGAGCCGCCGCCGACCAAGGCGCGTCCGACGGAGCGGCTGACCATTGTCGGGCAGGTGCTGGAGCCATCCGAGTTTGCTTGTTACGGCGCGGTCGTGCATCACGAGCCGTTGCCGCAGCCAATGACCCTGGACCAACTTCGTCAGCCGCGCCCCTACACCCTGCCGGAAAAAGCCCGCCTGCTCAAACCGAGGCCTCAGGACGGCGCACAATACACTGACGGGACAACCGGCGAGATTGACGTTGATCCGCGTGGCCGTTTCCAGTTCGAGCTAACGTTCCCCGAGCAGGAACGCGGCGTTTATACGACTGTGGTCTTCGTGCAGCGTGGGACACGGGGCAAACCGTTTCCAGCCGCCGCCTTCTCCGTCTGGGTTGAATAGCGCGGCGCGGCTCTCACTTCTCCGAAAAAAACAAGTTTTTGGATGCCATCTCGAAAACTTTGCATGCCGTCCGGGCAACAACTGTTCTCCGGCGCGGCGACGGCGCTGCTGCTCTCGCGGGCAACCCCAAGGCTTGGCGAAGGTTGTGGTTATGCCTACACCGGTTCTCATCGGCGGTGGGTCATGAATCTTCCGAGCGTCCCGCGCCCCCGTCGTCTGTTTTGGAGGTAACGCCACGTTGGCATCAAAGTTGCATTCTTGTGGCCAGCAAAGCCGGTCGCCTGACCATAACGGCGCGGCCGGTGGGTTCCGCGAAGCAGAGAGGAGCACAAGGTATGAAAAACTGGATCAGCCGCTTCCTCCAGGGCTTCGTTCTGGTGTGTGGGTTGGCGACGGTCGGGTACGCTCAACTCGACACCGGAACGATCACTGGTACGGTGTCGGATGAATCAAAAGCCGTGGTCGGCAACGCTACGGTTACGGTGCGCAACACGCGGACAGGACTAACTCGGACGACCCAAACCGACGGCGAAGGGCGTTTTCGCTTTAGCAGCCTACCAATTGGGAGTTACGAGCTAACTGTCGAGGCGACCGGACAAGCTAAATACATTCAGCAGGGCATCGAGCTGCTGGTCAACCAAGTCGCCGTGGTGGATGTGACGTTGAAGGTGGCGGCGACACAGGAAGTCGTCACCGTCACGGGCGACGCCTCGATTTTGAACACCTCCAACGCCGAAGTCAGCACACGCTTTGATTCGAAGCGTTTGATGAACCTACCGTTTGCGACGAACGGCAGCGTGTACAACATCCTGCTGTCCGTGCCGGGTGTCAGCCAGCTTGGTTCGGGGCAGACGGGCTTCGCCAATGGGATCAGCTTTTCGTCCAACGGTGGGCGCGTTCGCTCGAACAACTTCATGGTGGACGGGCAGGACCTCAATGACCCCAGCGTGGCGGGCGTCCAGCAGCCGCTGAACAATCCTGACCTCATTCAGGAAGTGCGCATCATCACCAGCCAGTTCGCGCCGGAGTTCGGGCGCAACAGCGGCTCGGTGGTGAATATAGTCACGAAGAGCGGCTCGAATGAGTTCCACGGGTCGCTGTTCTGGTTCAACAACAACAACGCGCTCAACGCGCGCAGCAACCTCGACAAACGCGCCGGACGGACGGAGGCGCCCTTCCGCGTGGAAAACCGCATTGGCGGCTCGTTGGGCGGCCCCATCCGGCGCAACAAGACGTTCTTTTTCGGCACACTTCAACGCTGGACCGACCGGGCGCTCGGTTCGGGCTTTACGCTCAACGGGGCGCCGACCGAGGCCGGGCGGCAGGTGCTTCGAGCCGCCGCCGGCGACCGTCCGCAGGTGGCGGCGCTGCTCCGCTTCCTGCCGCCCGCGCAGGCTCCCATCGGGCGCAACGCCACCTTCACGATTGGCGGTCAGACTTTCACTGTGCCGCTGGGTTCGCTTACCGGATCGGCGTCGCAGAAGTTTGACAACTGGCAGTGGTCAGCCCGCATTGACCAACAGTTTGATGAGCGCAACCGGGTTTCAGGCAGCTTTCTGTTCAACGACCAGCTTTCATCCGGTACTGGGCAGGTCACCCCACCGGGGCTGACCACCCGCGTCAAAGGCCGGCAGCAGGCGCTCAACCTGACGTGGACACATGTTTTCTCGCCGCGCTGGGTCAATGAGTTTCGCGCCGCCTACAACCGGTTCAACTCGATCACCAACGCCGATGATCCAACCTCGCAGGAAATCCCTTCGATTGAAATCAGCGAACTCGGCATGCTCGGTTTCAACGCGGCGGTGAGTCGGACGGCGATTGGGCTGGCGGTGAACCTGCCGCAGTCACGCCTGAACAACACCTATCAGTTTCAGGACATAATGACTTACACGGTTGGAAACCACACGCTAAAGTTTGGCGCGGATATCACCAACCGCGACATTCGGAGTTTCTTCCTGCCGACGTTGCGCGGCCGCCTGCACTACACGACGTTGCAGGCGTTCGTAGACGACTCGGCGACGCTCGCAGCGCAGATCAACCTCCCGCTGCGCGGCGGGCAAGCCATTCAGTACTACGACTTCACCGACGTGTTCTTGTTCTGGCAGGACGAATGGCGTATTCGCCCGAACTTCACCATCACGTATGGGCTACGCTATGAAACGCCCGGCAACGCGATGGAGAACCTCTATCGCCTCAATGACCGGATCGTTGCCGCCAACGGCAATGACCCGCGCTTCCGGTTGGAGGAGCGGCCGGGGCGCGACATGAACAACTTCCAGCCCCGGTTTGGGTTCAACTGGAATCCGCGCAACGACGGGAGCGGCGTCTGGGGCGCGATTACAGGCGGCGATAAGCTTGTGGTGCGCGGCGGCTACGCGCGCGCTTTTGACGCCTCGTTCCTCAACATCGCGCTCAACGTGGCGACCGCCTCGCCGTTTGTGGCGCTAGTGACGTTGCCCTCAACCAACTCCTTTGCGGCGCTGCGGACGGTGCAGCCCTTCACTGGCAACCCGCGTTTGCTGGCGGCGACGACGGTCGCCCCGGATTTCCGGTCGCCTTACGCCGAGCAGTACAGCCTCGAAGTCCAGCGCGAACTGACGCGCGACGTGGTGTTGCGCGTCGGCTATGTCGGCACGAAGGGGACGGCGCTGTTCCAGACGATTGACGCCAACCCGAACCGCCCGCGTACGACGCCACCGACGGCGACTGACCCCAACGTGCGTGTGGACCCAACGCGCGGCGTCGTCCGGTTGCGCGCCAACGCGGCGTCCTCGATTTACCACTCGCTCCAGATCAGCGTGGACAAGCGCCTAAGCCAGGACTTCAGTGCGGGCGTCCACTACACGTGGAGCAAGTTCATTGATGAAGCCTCGGAAATCTTCAACCCCTCGACGGGCGAGGTCGCCATTCCGCAGGATTCGTTCAATCGCCGCGCTGACCGCGCCGTCTCAAGCTACGACCGGACGCACCGGCTGACAGGCAACTTCGTCTATGAGTTGCCGTTCTTCCGTGCGCAGCAGGGCGCGCTCGGTCGGTTGTTGGGCGGCTGGCAGACTTCCGGCTTCATCACCTTCCAGAGCGGCGCGCCGTTCACGGTCTTCAACGGCTCCGATCCGTTGCAGAGTCTGTCCGGCATCAACGGGTTGGTCGGCGACCCGATTCGTCCGAATCTCAACACGACGCGGAATCTGAGCCGAATGAACGTGGCTGAGATTTTGCGGATGGGCGGTGCGAGCCTCTTTGCGCCCTTGCGGCCAGGTCAGCGCGTGGGCGATGCCGGACGGAACATCCTGCGCGCCGACGGTATCGGCAACATTGACCTCAGCGTGGCCAAGAACACGCGCATCGTGGAAGGCCACAACATCCAACTCCGTGTGGACTTCTTCAACATGACGAACACGCGCAACTTCGGTATTCCGGTCGCCGTCCGCACCTCCGCCGCGTTTCTCAACCAGTGGGGCACGGATGGCGGCAACCGGCGCATCGTGTTCGCCTTGCGTTATTCCTTCTAAAGTCGTCTGTGCTCGTGGGTGACGACGCCCCGTACGGCGCAAGTCGTACGGGGTATTTTGTTGTGGACGCCTTGCAAAAGCTGTGGCCACCGCCCTGCTGGGCGGCGGCCACTGAAGGATGGCTTGCTTGCCGGCCGCGCCTCCAACGCCCAACAGGCGCAAGGCGACCCCTTGGGCGGAAAGCGCTTAGAAGTTGTACTTGAACGCGAACTGGATCAACCGCGGTCCGGTCGAGGTCGAGAGAATCCGCCCGAAGTTCGGATTCAGCGGCGGCCCACCTGGTACAAGCGGCGCACCCGTACTGACCGGGTTGGCAAAGTTCGTCTGGTTGAAGGCGTTGAAGAACTCCGTCCGAAACTCCACCCGTTGCCGTTCGCTAATTGGGAAGAACTTCACAATGGAAATATCCGTGTTGGCCTGCGCCGGCCCGCGCAGGATGTTCCGTCCCGTGTTGCCGAAGTTGCCGACGCCCGTCGCGACGACAAACGCTCCCGTGTTGAAGTAGTTGTCCAACCGGTTACGGACGTTGCCGCTGCGTGCCGCGCTCCCCCGGAAGCCCGGAACGTAATCCGCCCGCGAAGCGTCAAATAGCCCGCGTCCCGAAATGACGTTGAACGGCAGCCCCGACTGAACAATGCTCACCGCTGCAATCTGCCAGTCGTTGAGCAAGAGTTTCGCCGCCAAGTTGTCGCCCTGATAAAACTTCGGCAGGTCATAAACAAAACTCGCCACGACGCGGTGCCGCCGGTCGAAATCCGCCGTCCCGCGCGTCCCGGCGAAAGTCGCCTGATCGCCCACATCGGCGGATACGTCGCTCGTTCCCAGCGAGGTAATCTGACCGGAGTAGTTGTCAATCGTGTGCGACCACGTGTAGGCAAATAGCCCCTGCAGGCCCTTCGACAGTCGGCGCGTGACGCTGATTTGCAGCGAGTTGTAGCTTGAATTCGCCGTCGTCTCCTGCGCATGGACGCCGAAGCCGATAGTGGGAATCGTCGAAAGCAGTGGACTGAGGGTGAACGTCCCGACCGCGTTTGGCGAGGTCGTCTGGTTGAGGTTGCGGAAGCGCGTGAGCTTGCGGCCCACCGAACCGACATAGGCAATCTCAAGCTGCGTGTCGCGGATAAACTCCCACTGGAAGCCAAGGGAGTACTGCTGGACGTAAGGCGTGCGCAGCTTGCGGTTGAGGTAAATGCCCTGCACTGGGATGACAATCGTCGGTTGGTTCGTCGGTCCGACTGGCAGGGCGGGATTGAACAAATCGTTCGGGACGATAAACGGAAAGCCGACTGGGTATTGCTGCGGAATCGGGACGAATGGGTTAGCCAGCGGCCGCGAAAACTGCGCCAGCGCCAATGTGTAGTAGGGATACGTCAGCGCCTGATTGTTGACCACGCGCGAGTTTGGCCGGTCGTAGTAAATCCCGTAACCGCCCCGAATCACGAACCGATTGCTTTCCAGCGGGCGGAAGGCGAAGCCGGTGCGCGGCGCGAAGTTGTTGCGGTCGGGTGGAACAAGCCCGCGCTCGATTTTCGGCACATTCGGAACACCCGGATTGGCGTTCCCAGCCTGCAAAAAGCCGTTGCCAGGCGCGCCAGCGCGGAAGCGATCCGGGTCAAAGGTCACAAACCGCCCTTCGGTGTCGAAGAATGGCCCGAAATAGTCATACCGAACGCCAAGGTTGAGCGTTAGCCGCGGGTGAATCTTCCAGTCGTCTTGGAAGAAGAGTGCAAAGTCATGGGCGCGCACCTGCCGCTTGGCCGCGCCGGGGCCGATGATGGAGAACGTCGGGTTGAAGCCTGGAAAAGCGTCCGCAACGAGAAACTCGGTGAAGGCGTCGCGGCGTCCTGGTGCAAACAGCGGCGCCAGCGACGGCAGATTCGCCAGCGCACCCGTGAAGGTGATCGAGCCGCGCGCAAACACGTCGAAATCCACCCGGACGCGGTTGTAGCGATATTCGCCGCCGAATTTCATGGCGTGGTTGCCGAGGGTGTAGGTCACGGTGTCGCCCGCCGTCAGCGTATCGGCTTGGTTGTCGCTAGCCGAAAACCCAGACGGGCCAACCGTAAACAGGTTCGTCAGGCCAATGGCCGGCATACCCGGAAACCGCCCGCGATTCGGCGAGTTGATGCCAAACTGCGCTGCTGTAAAGGGTTCGGTCGGCACAGCCTTAGCCGGGATGATGTTGAAGCCGAACCGCGCTTCGTTGATGAAGCCGCTTGCAAACGCATGCGTATCGGTGACGGACAGGAAGCGGTTGTTGGCTTCCGTGCGCACTGGGTAGCCGGGCGTCTGAAGCGCGTTCCCCAGCCCAAACTGGCTAAACAGCCCTTGGTCGGTCCGGTTGTTGGCGAAGAAAAACTTGACCGCCAGCCGGTTGGCGCTGCCGATTTGGGCGTCCACGTTAGCGTTGAACTGCTCCTCGCGGAACTTGGACAGCGTCGGTAGGATGCGCGCAATCTGCCCATTGCCCGACGGAATCAAAAACGAGCCGTCGGGATACCGCGCCTGAAGCAGTCGCCGCGCCACCGGATTGACGAAGCCCAGTTGCCCGAACAGCGCGAGGCCCGGCGCGCGCGCCCGCGACAGCGCCGCCAGCGCCGCGTCCGAACGGTCGTCGGTCAGATCCGGGGGTGTCCCAATGACAGCTAAGCTGTTGGTCAGCGACGTGCCGTTGGTTTCGCGCGTCCCCTGATAGGAGCCGAAAAACCACAGCCGATCCTTGACGATGGGGCCGCCCAGCGTGCCGCCGTACTGGTAACGCTCGTTCGTCTGCCGATCAATCCCCTGCCGCTTGAGGAAGAAGTTGTTGGCGTTGAGCGAGGTGTCGCGCAGGAAGAAATAGGCGTTGCCGTGAAACTCGTTCGTGCCGGATTTGGTCACGGCGGTGACAATGCCGCCCGCGTTGCGCCCGGCCGAAGCGTCGTACTGGCTGGTTAGCACAATGAACTCCTGAAGCGAGTCGGTCGCCGGTACGGCGAGGTTCGGCGTTGAGCCGGTCCCAATGGAGTTAGCGTCAATGCCGTTGATCAGGACGGAATTGCTCGTCGTGCGCTGGCCGTTGACGTTGATGGCCGTGTCGCCGCGTCCGACTTCCGACGTGTTGGTGATGTTGGCTGAAGTGCCCGCGCTGAGCGTTAGCAGTTGCTGGAAGTTGCGTGTCGGGAGCGGTAGTTGGCGGATGCTGCGCTCCTCAATAACGCGCCCCTGACTCGACGAGTCGGTGCGGACAAGCGCGCCTTCGGCGGAGACGACGACCACTTCGCCGCCGACTTCCCCGACCTGCAAGGTCAAATCCACAGTAGTGTTTTCAGTAATCCGCACGGGCACTTCGTCAAGCACCGTCTTGCGGAAGTTGGGGGCGGTGACTTCCACTTTGTACATGCCCGGCGGCAGCAACGGGACGACATACGCGCCGTTTTCACCGGTCGTGACCGTGCGCGTCGCCCCCGTTGCCTTCTGGGTGACGGTCACGGTCGCCCCGGCAATGGCCGCCCCGGACGGATCGGTGACAGTTCCACTCAACTGCCCAGTTGAAACCTGCCCCCAAACTGGCAGGCCCACCGCGCAGCCAAGCAGCAGCGCCAGACAGAGGCGCAACAATCGGCAGTGCATAGGGGTGAACTCCTTACTCCTGAGTATTTTGGGCTAAACCTTTTACGGTTGGTCGGACTGGCCTTCGGGCGGCTGCGTTAGGAGCGTGCGCAGATCGCGCTTGAGAATCTTGCCAGCGGCGCTCATCGGCAGCGCGTCAAAGAAATGCACCGACTTCGGCGTTTTGTAGCCTGCCAGCCGCTCGCGCAAAAACGCGATGAGTTCCGCTTCGGTCGCCGTCGCGCCTGGCTTCAACACGACGCAAGCCGCGCCGACCTCGCCCCATTTTGCGTCGGGGACGCCTACGACGGCGCACATGGCGACCGCCGGATGCGCATATAGCGCCTGCTCAATTTCCGCCGGATAGACGTTTTCGCCGCCCGAAATGAACATGTCCTTCTTGCGATCCACGATGAAGAAGAACCCTTCAGCGTCGTAGCGGGCGACATCACCCGTGTGAAACCAGCCGTCGGCGTCGCGGCTTGCGGCCGTCGCTTCCTCAGCGCCGAAGTAGCCGGACGACCCCGCTGGGCCGCGCAAAACCAGTTCACCGGCCGTGTCAGGCGGCAATAGCGTCCCAGCGTCGTCCATCACGGCAGCCTCAATGAAGAAGTTGGGACGCCCGATGGAGCCGGCCTTGCGTTCAGCGTCCTCCGGCGCAAGCGCAAAGACGCCGGGACCAAACTCCGTCATCCCGAAACCCTGCTTGAAACAGACACCCTTCGCGGCGCGGTAGGTCTCAATGAGCGACAACGGGAGCGGCGCGCCGCCGCTCGTGCAAAAGCGCAGCGACGACAAATCCGCCGTTGGCCAGTTCGGCGCGGCCGTCATCATCTGGTACATCGTCGGCACGCCCGCAAAGACCGTAATGCGTTCGCGCGCAATGAGGTTCAGTGTTTGCGCCGCGTCAAACTGGCGCATCAGTACAGTCGTCCCACCGAGGAGCGCAAGCGGCACGGTATAGACAAACAACCCGCCTGTGTGAAACAGCGGAAACACGTTCAAGTAGCGGTCGCCGTGCCGTAGGTCGTGAATGACCGTGTTGAGGGTGTTCCACGCGATTTGCCGGTGTGAAATCGCGGCAGCTTTGGGCGTCCCGGTCGTGCCGCCGGTGAAGATGAGCGCCGCAATGTCCTCCGGCTGCACCGGCGTCGGCGCGAAATCAGGCGCAGGCGCCGCAAGCCACTCGGCAAATGCCACGCTGTCGGCGACCGGCTCGCCGTCCAAATGAACCAACCGCGTCGCGCCGAGTTCACCTGTCTCGCGCATCTCGGCAACCGCCGTTGCGAAGTCGCTTCCAAACAGCAGCACACGCGGCTCAAGCCGTTTCAGGATTGCCAAATTCTCACGCCAGTGCAGTCGCCAGTTGAACGGCGTATGGAGCGCGCCGAGCTTGGCGCAGGCGAAAAAACAATCGAGATGTTCAATGCCGTCGCGGGCCAGCAGCGCCACCCGATCACCTGCGCCGACGCCCAACCGCCGCAGCGCGGCTGCGACGCGCACGGCGCGCACGTTGGCTTCAGCGAAGGTCAGCCGGAGCGGTTCGGCCTTGCCGGCGTCGACAAAGGCCAGCGCGTCCGGCGAATAAATGGCGCGGCGTCCAAGATAGTCGCCCAGTCCGACAAGCATGCTAGACCCACCTCCACACGGAAGCCGCCAGCGCAATGCCGCCGCCGCTGGCGCAAAAGACGATGGTCTGTCCCGGCTTCAAGCCGCGCCGTGTTGTGGCAAGGTCGTCGAGCGCCATCGGCAGGCAGGCCGAACCGGTGTAGCCCCACTTGTCCATTACCCAGTGCGTTTTTTCGACTGGCTGGCCAAGCATCGCCATGACCATTTCAATCGTCCGCAGGTTGATTTGCGTGAACAGGAACCAATCTACATCGGCGAGCGTCAGTTTCGCCTTGGCCAGCGTGGCCTGAATCAGCGCCGGCCAGTACTCGGTGTTGAACGTGCGCGGAAACTTTCGTACAAACTGCACCTTTGGCGGACCAAAAGCAGCGAGCGTTTCCAGCGTGCAGGGACGAAACGCGCCGCCAGTGTAAATCCCCATCGCGTCATGAAATCCACCGACGGCTTGCAGCTTGCCGGCCAAAAAGCCCGGCTTGTCGCCGGCCGCCAGAATGACTGCGCCCGCGCCGTCGGCGAAGAGCGTCGCCGTATATTTGTCGTTCGGGTCGAGAAAGCGGCTCATCCCGTAGCCGCCGACAACAAGGACGCGCCGATAGTCGGCGTCGGCGGCCATCATCAGCGCCGCCTGATTGAGCGCCGTCACCCAGCCTGCGCAGGCGGCGTTGAGGTCGAACGCCCCGGCGCGGTGCGCGCCAAGCTTGGTCTGTACGACTGAAGCCGTCGCCGGCGAGAGATAATCCGGCGTGTCGGTGGCGACAATGATGAGGTCAAGGTCGGCGGCGTCGAGTCCAGCGCGCTCCAGCGCCTGCCGGGCGGCGGCCACGGCTAAGTCGGAGGTCGTTTCGTCGGCGGCCATGTAGCGCCGTTCGCGGATGCCAACGTTGGCCTGAAGCCATGCGTCAATCGGTTCACCAAAGCGGGCGTCAAAAACGGCGTTCGGGACGACTTGCGCGGGCGCGTAACTGCCGGTGGCCAGGATGTGGGCGTAGCGCGTCATAGGCGCGTCTCCTTCAGGCGGCGAAGAAGGCAGCCAGCGCCGCCGCCGTTTCGTTGGGTTTCTCGATGGGGAACAGGTGCCCGGCGTCAGAAATCATGACCGTTTCGGCCTGCGGCAGCTTTGCCTTGAGCAAGGCGACGTTGCCGGGCGGTACAACTTGATCCAACTCACCGGCGAGAATCAGCGTCGGGCAGGTGATGGCCGCAATGCGGTCGGCGGCATTGTGCGTCGCGCCGGCCAGCATCTGACTCTGGAAGGCTTCCGGCGGCACAGGCGTCGTCAGTCGGTAGGCGATGAGCCGCTCCAGCATCGGCGGCTTGGCGGCAAGAAACGACGGCGCAACGGCCGTTTCAAGGCCGCGCCGGATCAACTCCATTGGGTCCATCGTCCGGTCAAGCATCAGCACGGCCATGGCGGCCGGCGTCGGCGGGATGGCTTCTGGGCCGCCAAAGCTTGTGCCGGCTAGGACTAGCTTGGTGACGCGCGTCGGATGCGCAAGTGTAAGCTCCTGCGCGATGAAGCCGCCAAGGGAATGACCGACGACGATGGCGCGCTCGACGCCGAGCGCGTCCAGCACGCCGACCATATCCGCCGCCATCTGCGCTGTTGTGTAGGGACCGGCCGGCTTGTCGCTGCGTCCCGCGCCGCGATTGGCAGGCGCAATTAGGCGGTAGCGGTCGCGCAGCAGCGGCGCGACGGTTTCCATCCAGAACCACTCGTCGTAGCCCAGACCGGTGATGAGAAGGACGGGCGGGAGGTCGCCGCCGGTGTCTTCGACGTAGAGGTTGACGCCGTTGGTCGTAACGTACGGCATGGGTTATAGCCTTTCTTCGGTGATGCGGCGGCGCAGCGCCGCTTTGTCGATCTTGTGCGCGCCGGTGCGCGGCAGCGCCGGAAGACGGATAAAGCGTTTCGGAACCTTGTAGCCCGCTAAGCGCGCCCGGCAAAACGCCGTCAGCTCATCGTCGCTTGCGTCGCCGGTGAGCACGACAAACGCCGCGCCGACTTCGCCCCACTTGGGGTCAGGAACACCGACGACGGCGGCTTCGACGACGGACGGATGCTCGTGCAAGACGCTCTCGACTTCGGCTGGATAGACGTTTTCGCCGCCGGAAATGAACATTTCCTTGAGGCGGCCGACGATGCGGAAACAGCCGTCGGCGTCGCGCGCCGCCAGATCGCCGGTGTGAAGCCAACCGTCGGCGTCCACGGCGGCGGCCGTTGCAGCGGGGTTGTTCCAGTAGCCGGAAAACAGGTGCGGCCCGCGCAGGCAAAGTTCGCCGACTTCATCGGGCGCAGCCTCTACGCCGTCTGATCGCACAATGCGCGCCTCAACCGACCAGAGCGGATAGCCGACGGCGCCAGGTTTTTCGCGCACCTGTTCTTCAGGCAGCCAGAAATTGTTCGGCCCGGCTTCGGTCAGCCCATAACCGGTTTTGAAAGCGACACCCTTGGCCCAGAAGGCCTCAAACACGCTCATCGGGCAGGGCGCGCCGCCGCTGATGATGAAGCGCAGGCGGCTGAAGTCGGCTGTCGCCCAGCGCGGATGACGCTGGAGTTCAATAAACATCGTCGGGACGCCGAACAGGATGGTGACGCCGTGGCGTTCAACAGCGTCAAACGTCTGATCGGGCGCAAAACCGCCCGTAACAATGCTCGTCCCGCCGACGGCGACCAGCGGCGCGGTCAGAACGTTGAGGCCGCCGGTATGAAACAGCGGCGCGTCGAGGAGCGTCACGTCATCGGGACGCAGTCCCCACGACAGAACGGTGTTGACGGCGTTGGCGAAAATGGCGCGGTGCGACAAGACGGCCCCCTTAGGCGTGCCGGTCGAGCCGCCGGTGTAGCAGAGCACCCACGGCGCTTCAGCGGTGATGGACGGCGGCGGCGGCGGTTCGGCGGAAAGTGTATCGCGTTCGCCAAAGGCCAGGGTGTCGGCGTCGGGAGCGTCGAAGGCGACGCGGCGCAGGGGAGGCGATTGCTCGGCGGCGAGTTCGGCGGCCAATGCCGCATGTGGCGCGTCGTAGAGCAGGGCGACCGGCGCGGCGTCGGCAAGAATGGCCGCCAGTTCGCGTCGGCTCAGACGCCAGTTGAGGTTTTGGAGTACGCCGCCGATATGTCCAAGCGCAAACCACACGTCAAGGTATTCAACCCGGTTGCGGGCGAGGACGGCGACGCGATCGCCGGGCTGGACACCCAACCCATCCCGCAGAAAACGCACCGTCTGGTTGACACGCCGAAACCATGCGCCGTACGTGACCGGAGCATAGCCGCGTTGCGCGTCAATGAGCGCCGTTTTGTCGGGCGACAGGCGCGCGCGGGCGGCAAGCCAAGCTGTCGGTGGGCACGTGGAAACGGTCATGGCGTTTTCGGGGAACGTTTCGTACGGGACTTCGGCGCCGTCTTTTTCGTGGTTCGACGTGGCGTTTTGACCGGCGCAGCGGCGTCCTTATCTTCTACGTCGTCAGTTACGGCAGGGCGCTCCGGCGGATTGGCAAAGGCGGTCATCGCCGCCCCAAGGTCAAGCCACTCGCGGAAGCGGCGGTCAAACTCCCGGCGCGTTTTCAGATACGCTTCCAGACTCGCCGTAAGGTAGTTCTGAAAGAAATCCTGAATGGTTTCACCCTGCAAGCGGATCAGCTGCAAGAGAAACGACACTGGTAGGAGATTTTGCCGGAGCTTTTCTTCTTCGAGGATGATGTTGACCAGCACCATTTTGGTGATGTCCTCGCCGGTGCGGGAATCCACCACACGGATGTCGCGCCCCTGCCGAATGATGTCAATGACATCTTGATTGGTTAGATAGCCGCCGGATTCCGTGTCATAAAGCCGCCGGTTGCCGTATCGCTTGATGATGAGCGCGTTATGCGTGGGTGTACGTCGCGTCATGGGCGTTTTTACGCAATTGGCTTCAATATCGTCAATAGTTTTTTTATAAAGTACTCGAAGTAAAGGAGTTTTGTCAGTTTTTGCAAGCGCAAAACCGCGTCATCTTGAAGGGCTATCACATTTTCGGCTAAATATTTTCAGAGCTAAACCATTCTTCAAAGGGCACTTAGCGACATTTTTGTGCAAATGCGAAAAAGTACCTTGACATGCCGCGCTAGGCGGGGATAGCTTCGTGAGCAGCCAAACGGCTTTCACCCTTTCAGCAAGGAGTACACTATGGCGCAGTCAAAGCAGACCGACAAACCCAACGAAGCCGCCGAGCGGCAATCAACCATGCTCGACCCAATGACCAAAGCCATGCGAGTTGCTACGGACGCCATGCTGGACGCGGCTTCGTCCCTGCGAAGCGTTGCGTTCACCAGCCTGCGCGCTGGACTAGCTGTGCAGGAAGAGGCCCTCAAGTCGGCGATGACGATGATTGCCGGCGCCGACCGGACGACAGCCGCCGCCGGGGATGCGGCGCGTGAAGTTGTCACCGCCGGGGCCGATGCCGTACGCGCCACGTTTGAGCAATGGAACGTGCTGGTCGGCGACAGCCTGCGCAAGCAGATGGACTTGCTGGCGTTTCCAATCAACCAATTCGTCAAGTAGAATCCCTGTGGGCGCTCATCCGTCAGGCTTCAGCACGGACAAGCGCCCCCTTTATCTTCACTTTCACGGTTTCGAGGCTTTCCCGAATGGCTAAAGCCGCCGGCGGCGCAAAAGCGTCTCAGTCCGCCAAATCCTTTCCGCAGGCGCTTTACGACATGCTCACCCGAACTTCGGCGGCGCAGTGGGACGCCGTGCTGCGCCATCCGTGGTTTTTGCGTCCGGTATCACTCTACATCAACGGCGTTTTGACGCTGTTGGAACGGACGCGGGCGTTGATGGGCTTCGGGCTGCGGATGATGAACCTGCCGACGCGCGAGGAAATTGCCGCCCTCGACCACAAGTTGACGGCGCTGCACGACCGGCTGGACGACCTGACGGCGCACCTGACCGACGTTGCTGCTCCGAAGCGCGCAGCGCGGGCGACGACTGCCCAGAGAGCTTCAAGCGCAAAAGGAATCGCCGGCCGAAAGGAGAAGCCTTCGCCAACTGTGAAACCGGCGTCCCCGTCGGGCCGCAAGCGTGCCGCACGCAAGGCGGTTGAGGCGGCTTCTGTGCCTGAGACGATCTCCACTTCCGACGCCGCATCCTCTTCATCGTGACAACTGAAGCGTCGCGCTTAAGCGCGTTTGTCGAGTACTGGCAATGGGCGCTGGACGACCGGTTGCTGCGCATCGCTGGAACCCCAGTCTTGGCGCACGCAGCCGGCTGGACGCTTGATCATTGGTTGGATTGGGTGGCGCTGGCTGGTGCGGCTGCGCCGTGGCATCCGTTCACGCTGGCTCAGGAAGTGCGGCAGGCGGCGCTGTTGGCGGCGGCCCGGGCTGTTGCGCCGCCGACGGCGACGACGCCCTGCGCCATGGTGCCCCTGGTGGGGCATACGTGGTTACGGCGTTATCCGCCGGCGGGCGTAAACGGCCGACGGCGCAAGCGTGCGCCGGTATTGATCGTCAACTCGCTCATCAACCGCCATTACATTTTTGACCTGTATGCTGGGCGCAGTTTTATCGCCTATCTGACGGCGGCCGGTCAGGAGGTCTTCGCGCTGGATTGGGGTTGCCCCGCAGCGGCGGCGCAGGCGTGGCGGCTGGAGGATGTGGTGGGCGTTGTCGGGCGCGCAGTGGAAGCGGTCGGTAGCGAAACCGGCGCGCGCGCTGTGCATCTACTTGGCTATTCGATGGGCGGCGTCTTGGCGACGACTTACGCAGCGTTGTCCCCGGCGCGGGCGGCGAGTTTGATCCTGCTAGGGACACCGGCCGACTTCACGCGCGATGCGCCATTGCGCACATGGCTGACCACGCCGACATTCAAGCCACAGCGCATAGCGGAGATTTTCGGAAACCTACCGGGGTGGTTGGTAAGCGCGTCATTTCGGAGCGTCAAGCCAGCGACCTACGCGACAAAGCCGTGGCTGATATGGCTGGACGCCGCCGACCGCGAGACACATCTAGCGGTCGAAGTGTGGCTGGCGGACGCCGTGCCGCTGCCCGGAAGGTTTTACGCTGACTTTGTGACGACCTACTACCAGGACAACGCCCTGTGGGAAGGAAAGCTACTGGTTGACGGGCAGCGGGCGGCGCTTGACGCGCTGGACTGTCCCGTACTCAACATCATCGGGTCATTGGATCAGATTGTGCATCCGGCGAGCGCTATAGCGCTGGCGGAGCGACTACCGGCGGCGCGATATGTGGAATACCAAGCGCGCTTGGGGCATCTGGCGCTGGTGGTCGGACGGGGCGCAACAACGACCGTCTGGTCGACCGTTCGGAATTGGCTTGCGCGGTAGGAATTGCCCGTTTTGCCGAGTCGGTGGCGCGCACGCCGTGTTGCGTTCGGTGGAGCGTCTACCCTGAACCGGCGCAGGCTGCCAGCGCCTTTGCGCAACGGGGAGCAACGGTGAACGGCATTTGTAAGCAGTCTGAGGAAGGACGAAAAACAATTCACGGGCGGGCCAAAGTGTGCTAAGTAACGTTCAAGCCGTTGGTCAAGCCTTGCTCGCCTGCTTGAACCGCCCCACCGCCTCCACTTCGGCCTCCGTCACGGGCCTCCGCCACGCGCCTATGTCGGAACAATATCCTTCGTCATCTAAACCACCGATTCAGATACCGCAGGCGTCCAAAGCGCCTTCCAATACCTCCGGCGGCGCAAGTGAGTGGTTTGCCGGCCCCGGCGGCGTTGGTCGCATCAACTATGCGCCGCCGATGTACCATCCGTACGCCGCGCCGGCCGGCGGCTATGTGAGCGGCACAAAACCTTGGTGGCAAAAGGTTTCGCGGCGCGGCTGGATTATCGGCGGCGTTGCAGCCGGCGTCGTCACCGTTGGCGGCATTGCGGGCTTGGTGGCGCTCTTCGGGGAAGAGGAGATTGACACCGATTCGCTTGAGCTTCAGAAGAAAAGCGGCTGGAACATCGGTTCGGAAAACCGGCCGCTGACGTTCGGCGTTCCCCAGACACGCCTCGACTCACGCAACAGCGACGCTTGGAAGCAATATCTTGCTGCCGACGCCATGCTGCGGGCGTTTGAACCGCGCGGCCGCTGGCAGCCCTACTTTGTGCCGACGCTCATCCAATCCCTGCAAGCCCAATCGCTCCGGTCGCAACTGACGCCGATATTCTCTCCGAGTATGGACGCGAGCTACGGACGTGGTCAGGCCTTGGCTGAGGACATTCTCGCCAACGCCTCCAACCCGAATGAAACGGCGATCTTCGTTGACCTCATCGGGCGTGACAGCGTCGCCTACGGTGCAGGTCTGGCGGCCCGCTGTCGGCTCATCACGACCTTTGACAATTACCCACATCCGCTGGGCGTCGTCCCGTCGCACGAAACCTTAGCAGCGATGCTGTACTACGCCGACGAAATCGCCGCCAAGCAGGCGACGCTGCCCGAAGACGCGCCGCCGGTGTTTTTGCTCGACGCCTACCGACTCAATGAGTACAAGGACGCCGACAATCAGTTCGACAACCGCTATCTGGCGAAGGTTCCGCCGGCGGACAAGCTCCGCGCCGCTGGCGTCAAAAACATCATCTATGTGACGCCTAATAGCTCTCAAAAGCATGAGATGGACGACCTCAACGAGGACTTTGTGGCCTACAAGGACGCGGGCATTCAGGTCGCCATCCTCCCGGCGAGCGAGTTCGTCCCTGACCCGAACCAGACGACGGCGAGCGGCGGCCGTCCGCGTTATTACTACGGCGGACATCCGCTCGGCAGCGTCTGGTTTTTCTATTCCTACCCGTGCTATGCGCCGTCGCCGGTGTACGTCAGCCGTACGCCCTACTACCGGACAATCACACCGGCGACGAACCCGATGGCTGGGCGCGTACCGAGCTACACGCCAGTCCCACGGCAGACGATGTTTTCAAGCACGCGGGTAGGCGGCGCGCGGGGCGTTGGACGGAGCAAGCCGAGTGGTTTTGGGCGCAGCACAGTGCGGGTCGGTGCCGGCGGACGCATTACGGGAACGCGGGCGGGACGGTCAGGTTCGTTTGGGCGCGGCGGCTTCGGCTTCGGATAGGCGGGAGCACAGGGGTGAGGATGCGCCGATGACGCTCACGGCGGACGAACTTTTCTTTCAGCGGGACGGCAAACGCGGTCTGTGCGCTGACGCGACCGGCGCGCCCGGCATGGCGGCGCCGGAATTAGACACGCTGGCGTCCGCGTTGGGTGAAACAGAAGCCGATCAGTCGGATTGTTGGCGCGCGATTGGACAGGCTTGGGGGCGGCGCATGGTCGAGCGTTTTGCTCGTTTACTCGCTTTGCGAACCGGCTTGCCGACCGTGTTGGCGCAGGCCCCGGTCGAACCCTTCCTTGATTTGTGCCGTGATTACCTGCGCGCATACGGCTTTGGAAGCTGTGTGTTTGTTGCGGGTGAGCCGACCTTCGCCGTCCACCTCCGCGACATCCCGGCCGGGGCGGATGCGCTACTCGCCGGCTTTTTTGAAGCCCTCATCGGCGGCGTGATGGAGACGCCTGTCGCCTGCCGAGTGAAAGCGCCCACAGCGGATCAAATCGTCTTAGAAGTCTTCCAGCAGGCTGAATCCTAAGTTCTCTTGTGGAGCGAAACTGAACTCGGTACAGTTTGCGCTATGACGCGCGCTTCCCGTTGGTCGCCAATGATGATCGCGCCAGTTGTGATAAGCCTTTGGCTGTCGCCTCTGGCGTGCGTTTTGACCTGCCTGCTAGGTGGTTGCGCGCAGTCCACTCGGTCGCATGCGGCGCATACTGTGGAAGTCCTTGTGTCACGCCGAGCGGCCTTGGCGGCGGCGCGTCCGTCAACGACCTCTGCAAATCGGCCGGAGACGACTGCACGCTGCTGTGCTGCGACAAGAGCTAAAACCTGCCGGCCGAAGACGGCCGGTAAACCGGCGTTGCTGGCGGCTACGCAAACGGCGACCGACGAGCCGGTTGTCGTCGCGCGTCAATACCCGACGGCGCACCTGACAGACTGGGATACCGTTGGCTGTGGCTGTTGTCGCCGTTTGACCGAGCCGAATCGTTTCACGGCGTCGCCGTTCTTGACGCTTACCGTCCCCTTGCCGTCGCCGGCTGAGCCGCCGGTTATACGTACGGCGGCGTCACGGCTAGAGACACGGCTGCGGACGACGACGTATCTTCCCTCGTACCGTGAGACCTATTTGAGGTGCTGTGTCTTCCGCATTTAGTACACGGCTGTGTCGCTTTGGCTTTGCCCACCCGGCGCTTCCACGTGGAGCGCCGAAAGACACACCGAATGACTTTGAAAAAGGAGACACATCATGTTGAAAGCCATTGTTCCAGCGTTGTTGCTTGCCGTCACGACCTTTGGCGGCGCGTTTGTTGAAGCCAAAACCCCGAAAACTGGGAAAAAAGCGCCGGCGGCCTGCTGCGCGACGAAGAAAAAAGCCGATACGGCCGCCTGCTGCGCCAAGCCCGGCTGTTGCGTCGGGCAGGCGTGCGATATGGGCGCGGATTGCTGCGCGCCGGGGAGCGATTGCTGCGTGGACGGTCAGTGCACCGGCGGCAAGAAGGCAAAGAAGACCGCTCGCTAGGCTTTCCATCAAACGTGCTGTTTCGACGCGCGGGGCTCGTCCCCGCGCGTTTTCTTTGCAGTGACAGTTCTGTGGCGTGAACTGCTCTTGAAACGTCAGTCGGCGGCTTTCTATGCTCACGCTGCTACGATTGCCGCTGACTTTCTCACCGCCATGCCTTCCGGTCGTACCCACGACATTGTCACCTATGTACTCGCTGTTCCAACGGCGGTCGGCTTCTTCTGGCTGACGCGCCATGCCGGTCTAACGGTGCTTGGAACGGCCATGATGCTCTTTGGCGGTCTGATGTTCGGTCCTGACCTTGACACCCACAGCAAGCAATACACCCGCTGGGGCGTTCTGCGCTGGTTGTGGTATCCCTACAAAAAGCTTTTCCCGCACCGGTCACACTGGACGCACGGGCTGCTGTGGAGTACTTGGCTGCGCGTCGGCTATTTCACGTTCATGGTCACGCTGGCGCTGGCCGCCGTCCTCTACGCGCGCGCCGTCTGGTTGGAGGGCTTACCGGCCGACGGCGACCAAGCCGTGCGAACGCTCCAAGCAGCCGGTCATCACATGGCGCGCCTGTTTCGAGCCGTGGACGGCAAAGTGTGGCTGACGGCGTTCATTGGCTTGTGGTGGGGTGCAGCGACGCATACGCTTACGGATATTGTCGGCAGCGCGCTCAAAAGTATGTTCAAACTCCTGTAGCGCGTTTTCAAGTTTGGGTTGCCGAGAGGTGCGGCCTTCTTTGAAAGGGTTAGGGGCGCGCCGTCCGAAAACCAAAATTCCATTGCGGCGCTACGTGTTCATCGTCGGTGATTCGCCAAGGGTGCTTTCAATGACTGCCGGATTGTTGAGAATGTCGTGCTTGTGTGTGGGACTAGGGATGTGGTCGGCGGGCGTCGTCTTAACTGGCGTCGGATGGGCGCAAGCGCCGACAGGAAGCCTGAGCGGGCGCGTCGTTGCGCGTGAAAGCAACCAACCGATTGCTGGCGCAAAAGTCACTGTCACGCGCTCGGTGACGAAGGACGCCTACACGGGTGAAACCGACGCTAAGGGCGAGTTTCGGCTTGGCGACCTGCCGCCCGGCAACTACGTTGTTGAGATTGACGCTGAGGGCCGCACAGGCATTCGTCTCAACGTGCTGCAAACCGTTGAAGCCGGCAAGACTACGGCGCTCAAGACGCCTTTCAAACTGGAAGTTGAGCGGACCTACTCGGTCATTCGTGGCGCGGTCTTCAACGAACGCGGACTGACAATGCCTGGCGTCACGGTGGTCGCCGAACGGGTTTCGTCCTCTGATCCCAGCCTCAAGCCCGGTAAGGTTGGGACGGCCGTTACCAACAGCGCTGGTGAGTTTGCCTTCCGTTTTCCCGGCGCGGACGCCGTGTATCGTCTTACGGCGCAGGCCAAAGGCTACCGAACGCAGACCAAGGCGTTGGACGTACAGAAACGGGAGGCGCGCAACATGGCGTTTCAGCTAGAACCCGAACCGCCTCGTAAGGATCGCGCCAATGAATGAGTTTTTGAGCTTCGCCGAACAGGTCGCGCGTGAGGCGGGCGCGATTTTGCGGGAACGGTTCGGCGCGCCGCTTGATGTCCGTCGCAAGGGGCGCATCGACTTAGTGACAGAAGTGGACGTACTGGCGGAAAACCTGATTCGTAGCCGCATCCAGCGGCGTTTTCCCGACCATGCCATCCTGGCTGAAGAAAGCGGCTTGGTGGAACGCGCCTCAGCCTTTCGTTGGATCATTGATCCGCTAGACGGAACGACCAACTACTCGCATGGCTACCCGTTTTTCAGTGTCGCCATTGCGCTGGAGCAGGCGGGCGAAACGGTTGTCGGCGTGGTGTATGATCCGTTGCGCGATGAACTGTTTGCGGCGGCGCGGGGGCAGGGAACGACCTGCAACGGCCATCCGGTGCGAGTCTCGGCCGTACCAACTCTGGAACAAGCCTTGCTCGTGACCGGATTTCCCTATAACGTCAGATCGTCGCCACGGAAGAATCTGGACCATTTCAGCGCGTTTCTGGAGATCGCACAAGCCATCCGGCGGGATGGGTCGGCGGCGCTGGATTTAGCGTATGTGGCGATGGGAAGGTTTGACGGGTTCTGGGAACTCAATCTCGCGCCATGGGACATGGCCGCCGGAAGCCTTTTGGTGACGGAGGCCGGCGGCCGGGTTACAGCCTTTGACGGGCAGCCGTTTAGTCCATACGTGGCCGAGATTGTCGCCAGCAATGGGCTGCTGCATGACGCCATGTGCGAGGTGCTCCGGGCGTCGGCGCGAACATCGGAATAGTCGCCCACCGAAACGATGTACGCGGGCAGGGAGGCGTTAGATGTCGGAACATTCCGAAGTGCCAACGATCAAAACCACCCGGCTGGACATAGAAGCTCTGTCCCGTGCCTCGTCGCCGAGCGAGCGGTTTGCTACGTTGCTGGTTCTAGAGGGGGGCGGCGTCAAAAGGACTCACATTCTTGACGCGCCGACGACCATCATCGGACGTGCGCCGACGGCGACCATTATGCTGGAAAACGATGTCGTCGCCTCGCGCGAGCATGCGCAAGTGACGTTGGACCTTGCGCCGGAGGCGTCGGAGCGGGCGCGTTATTTTCTCACCGACTTGGGCAGTACGAACGGCACATTCCTCAACGGCCGGCGGCTGCCGCCGCACGAGCGTTGTCTGCTGTCGGACGGGGACCGTTTCACCATCGGGTCACATACCTTCGTCTTTGTGCTGCCGCTGCGCAGCGGCTCGAAGTTTTTGACCGGCGATCTAAGTCGGATTTCGGTCTTTGATGTCATTCAGGTCATTGAAGCAAACCGGCTGACGGCGGCGTTTACGGTACGCGCCGCGCAAGGCCACGGGTGGCTTGGCTTCAACGACGGCCTCATTGTGACCTGCGAGGTGGGCGACCTACGCGGACTGGAAGCCTTCCGCAAGTTTGTCACCTTCACAGAGGGGTTTTTTGATGTGGAACGTTCGGCGACGCCCTTTCCGGTCACAATTGTAACGACAAGCAACGCCAGCCTGACGCTTGACACCCTCCGGGAGATTGATGAAGCCAACGCTGAGCTGAACTAGAGCAGTTTTTGGGCAAAGATTAGCCCCATCACGCTAGCGCGCGGATGGCGTCGTGACGCCTTCACACCCACAGCCTAGACTGTTTGTCTGTCACGCCGCACTAGGGCCGCTGACTGACAGGGTGACTCGCTACTTTGCTCGGAAAGCGCGCTGAGCGGCGTCCCGTCGCTTGGTTGTAGAACGCCGTCAGTGCGCAGCCCTTAGCTGGGCAAGACATTTGCGCGCCCAGAGCAATGGTGCGGCGGATGCAGCCGCGCGAAGGTTGGTGGGCAGCTGAAAATGTCGGCGGTACGGCGCGCGCAGCCGTTTCCAAGTCGTCCGAACGGCGAGCGTGCTCAACCAAGCGCCGCCCAAGCTTAACCCAATCACTTCCCACAATAGGCGCGAACTGTAGAGCAACAGGAAAACCAAAGCCGTGCAGCCCATGGTAAACCCAGCGGTTGACACGACTGCGCGTGACGTAACGTTGGGCAATCTCGCCGGTTTGCGCCTCCAGTAAACACGTCGCCTCCAGAATCCCAACAGGGGACTGCTATCGGGCGCGCGCCGGGCGGCTTGCGCGCCGTTACCTTGATTTGTTATTCAGATTATTCCTATTTGGTATTTGCCAAGGTATCGTTCCATGTCCGCTATGCTGGAAGCTATTGACTTGAACAAGGGTACGGCGCGCATCCGGCTCTGGACGACCTAAATCTCACGGTCGCCCCCAGCGAGATTTTTTGTCTGCTGGGAGCCAACGGCGCCGGCAAGACGACGACCATCAACCTGTTTCTGGGTTTCACAACGCCGACCAAAGGCGAGGCGCGCGTCAACGGTTATGTCGTCGCCGAGCACCCGCTCGAAACCAAGCAGTGATTCGCCTACATCCCGGAACAGGTGATGCTCTACAAGAACTTCACCGGCGTTGAAAACTTGGATTATTTCAGCGAACTGGCCGGCAAGCGGTACGCCAAGCGCGAGTTGCTTGATTGGTTGGCCAAGGCCGGCCTGCCGGCCGAAGCCGCTGAGCGGCGCGTCTCAACCTATTCCAAGGGCATGCGCCAGAAAGTCGGAATTGCCATTGCTATGGCCAATGAAGCCAAGGCGCTTCTGCTGGATGAGCCGACTTCCGGCCTCGACCCACAGGCGGCCAACGAGTTTTCCCAACTGTCACGCGCTTAGCCGAACAGGGCGTAGCCATCCTGATGGCGACCCACGATTTGTTTCGGGCCAAGGAAGTCGGTACGCGCATTGGGATTATGCGGCAGGGCAGGCTGTTAACGACGCTGACAAGCGCCGATCTGACGCACCGCGACCTTGAGACGATTTACCTTGAACATATGCGGAACTAAGGGGGCGACGCCCTCCGAGGGGAGCACGGAGTATAAGGACTTGGTCGATCGTTGCGCGGCGCGAGTTTCAGGGCATGCTCCGCGACCAACGCTTTCGTTGGCTATGCGGGGCGGTTGGCCTACTGGTGTTGGCGGCGACGGTTGTTGGTTGGCGGCAAGTCAGCGCCGTCCGACAACAACGCGCCGCCGCCAATGCGCTGGCTCGTGAGCACTGGGTGACGCAGCTGCCGAAGACCCGCACAGCGCGGCGCACTACGGGGTGTACGCCTTCAAGCCACAGACGGCGCTGGCCTTTGTGGACGCCGGCGTGGATGACTACGCGGGCGTCGTCGCCTACCTTGAAGCGCACCACCGCAACGACCTGACCGGAGCGGCGGCGCAGGACGGGCGCGCCCAACGGTTTCTGGCGCTGACGGCGGCGGGACTGCTCCAGTACGTCCTGCCGCTGCTCGTCATCGTTCTGGCGTTTGACGCCTTCGCCGGTGAGCGCGAAAGCGGAACGCTGCGGTTGGCCGTGAGTCTCGGCGCGCGTCCCGGCGCGCTGGTCGCCGGAAAACTCCTCGGCGTCGGCGGCGCTTTGGGGCTGGCGCTCCTCCCGGCGACGTTGGCGGGCGTTACGCTGCTGTGGACGCTCGACGGCGCGCGCTGGGAAGCAGGGCGCTTCGCGTTGATGGTCGGCGGCTATACGCTTTACGGGTTGATCTTTCTGGCGTTGACGCTGGCGGTTTCGGCGCGGTTGTCGTCCCGACTGACGCTGTTGAGTTTGCTGGCCTTCTGGGTTGTGAGCGGCTTTGTCGTTCCGCGCGCCGTGTCCGACTTGGCGGCGCGCTGGTTTCCAACGCCGTCGCGGGCGGCGTTTGACGAGGCCGTTGCGCGCGGTATGCGCGATGGGATTGACGGCTACGACCCGCAGGCGGAACGCCTCAAAGCGTTTGAGGCGCGCTTGCTGACGCAGTACAACGCAAAGCGTTTGGAAGACCTGCCGATCAACCCGACCGGTTTGTTGATGCAGGAAAGCGAGGAACACGGCAACCGCGTGTACGCCCACCATTACGCGGGTTTGTGGTCGGCGTTTGAGCGTCAGGACAGGTTGTACAACGCGGCGGCGGCGCTCTCGCCGACGCTGGCTATGCGCAGTCTCTCAATGGCGCTGGCCGGCACGGACGTTTTTCACCACATCGCCTTCGTGGAAGCGGCCGAGCAATACCGGCAGCCGTTCATCAAAAAGCTCAACGAGGATTTGGCGTATCAGTCAACGATGGCGACCGATGAAACCTACAAGGCCGACGCCCGGCTGTGGGCCGCCATTCCTCCATTTGCCTACAACCCGCCGCCGCTTGGACCGGCGCTCGGCCGGCAGTGGTTGGCCCTAGCGATGCTCGGCGTATGGTGCGGCGTCGCATCGGCGGCGCTCTACTGGGCGATGCGCCGCATGGTCGTTTTGAACTGAGCCAAGCTGATGTGGCGAGTGATTTTCCGTTGCGAATGGCGGCGTCTTTTTGTGGAAAAAACCGCGTGGCTGATTTTGGCGGCGCTGCCGATGCTCATCCTCTTCGGCGCGTTCAATGGCCTGCGGTGGACAACTTTTCAGCGTGCGGCTATTCATATCGTCTCCGCCATCTGCGCGACCATGCACAGCTTCTCGCTGGGCGTCATCTGGCGATAACGCTGGATGAGCCGTTGCTCTATCTCAGGGCGCGTGTCGTTGGGTATTTCGGAAGGATTGTACCTTGGCCGAGAAGGATTATGGGATATTGCTTGCCTGCCTTATGGAGCATACTCTCGCATCCGCCGCTCGAATACGAGGCAAAGCTGCGCGCTGCCTCGCGACTGAATAGGATAGTTGGCGATAAATAACTCTTCGCCCGCACGTGCGGTTAGTTGCTTGTAGTTGTTCATTCCATATTGCAGTGTCCAGCGTACCTGTGTGTACTCGGCGTACAAGTCGCGAATGAAGGGGCTATCGTCGTAAGTCAGCAACCAACGATGTGGAGTCTCGCGCAATACGCGCATCAGGCGGTGGTGATCAAAGCCTGTGTGTAGCTCCCCGCGCTTGCCATAAAGGCGCGAATCGGTTGCTGAGTAGTAGGGCGGGTCTAAAAAGAGAAATACCCCCGCCCCCTCTGCGCGTACTACAAGCTCAGAGTCTCCGTGCGTGATTTGTACCCCTTGCAGCAAAGGTTCCAGCCGCCGAACACGCTCAATCGCGGAACTGGTGAACCGCCCGCGAAACGCCTGTTCCGAGTAGCCTCCTGAGTCGACCGTGCCAGAGAAGGTCATCCGATTAAGCGCGAAGAAGCGGACGGCGCGTTCGAACTCGTCGCCCTGCCCATAGCGGTCAAGCAAGCGGTAGAAGAGTGCCTTCCCGTTTTGAGTTTCCGCTCGCAGTTGGTGAAGCGCGTCAGCGAGCTGATAAGCGCGTTCCTGCGCAACCTTCCAGAAGCAGTAGAGTTCGTAGTTCAGGTCGTTAATCCAGTAGCGGCGGTTCGGGAAGCGTTGGCGCACCGCAAGAAACACCGATCCGCCGCCCACCATCGGCTCGCGATATTCCTCAAAGTCGGGCACGATGGGCAGAATCTGCCCAATCGCCCGCGATTTGCCGCCAGGGAAGCGAAGGGGACTCTTAAGCATCGTTACCCTCCAGAACGCCTTCTATGCCCAGTCGTCGCAGCTCCTCGTTCAGCCAAGTCAGTTTCGAGCGTGCAGGCTGCTTCCGTCCTCTGCAAAACGCTTCCAACACTTCGGTCTCCGCAGGCAAACTTAGTTTGCCCCTGAACGCTCCTGTCAATCGCAGACGTGTGCGAAACAGCAAGGGCGTTTTCCCTAACTGCAGCTGCTGAAGTTGAGAGAACAACAGGAGTTTGAACAGACCGTCCTTGACATCGCTAAGCGACGGTAGGAAATGCTTTGTGCTGTTTTTGCTCTCCTGAATGACTATCTGATTTTCGCACTCGAAGATAACCTCGTCGGCGGTCAGGTAATATACGCCTCCTAGGTAGTTGCGTATCTCAAAAAATCCCTTTGCGCTTCCCGCCTGACTGCGTTCCAGTGCATGCTCTGTGATTGTCTCTCGCAGGGCTGCGCGTTCAGATGCAGAAAGGGAATGTTCAGCGTACTTGGCGAGATCTAACTTGTGTGGATTTTCCGTCGAGCGCACTGTGTCGAGAAACGAGCGCAGCCCTCTTTGTGAATGCAACTGCACTCCTAGTCTCTGAGCAATCGCGCTGTAGCTCTGAATAGCGCGTTCATATATGCAGAGGAACTTATCCACAAAATGGTCGCGGTTCCAGTGGTGCGCGTCCATTTTATAGCGCGCTATCTCCTCAATTTTTTGGTGAACATATGCGTTCTCCATGCGCTGGTGAGTGATGCGATAAGAATCCTTCTTACTGGCGTCGCTATACCAAGCGAGGACAACATACACCCCCATCAAGTTCATCCACGATAGCGTGATAAAATTCACCTGATCGAGATTTGTGTCATTCTCGCGTTCGCCTTTGCCTTCATCTTTGATAATCGGGATGACCGTGACAATCTTGCCGCTGTGCGAGTAAGTGTCGTAGACCTTCGCCAGCGGATAGGTGCGCGTGCGTTTCGGACCTGTCCACTTGGACAGGGCGATTTCGGCACCGTCAGGCAGGCGCACCTTGCAGGCGGGGCGGGCGTTATTGATATCGAATCCGCTCCAGTCATAAACGGGCAGTTCTGTAGGTTGTCCGCAAAAGCGGAGCGATTGAACGAGTCCTTGCAAGCGGATGACTGGGCGCGGCATGGATAAGGAGTATACCTGTTTGCACATGAGGTACAATCCCCCCGCCCTGCCACGCCCGACGCTGGTGATCATTGATGGACACAGCCCTCAACCACGTCCTGCGCAACCGCGAAGGGAAGCGCGTCGCCGTCATCGTCAACGACATGAGCGAGGTCAACATTGACGCACAACTGGTCGCCAACGGCGACGCGGCGCTCAATCGCGTTGAAGAAAAGTTGGTGGAAATGTCGAACGGGTGCATTTGCTGCACACCGCGCGAAGACCTGCTCATCGAGGTCGGACGGTTGGCGCGGGAAGGACGGTTTGATTACCTGCTCATTGAATCCACCGGCATTTCAGAGCCGCTGCCCGTCGCCGAAACCTTTACCTTTACCGATGAGACCGGGCGGAGCTTATCGGATGTGGCCCGACTGGACACGATGGTGACGGTCGTGGACGCGAAGCACTTTCTGCGCGATTACCGTGAGGCGCAAAGCCTCACGGAGCGTCGTCTTGAACTTGGCCCGGAAGACGACCGGACAATCGCGACTTGCTGACCGAACAAGTTGAGTTCGCCGATGTCATCCTCATCAACAAAGCCGACCTTGTTTCGGCGGAGGAACTCTCCGAACTGCGCGGCGTTCTACGGCGGCTCAACCCGGAGGCGCGTCTGGTGACATGCCAATTTGGACAAGCGCCGCTGACGGAAGTGTTGGGGACAGGGCGTTTTAGTTTTGAGCGCGCCAGTCAGGCCGCCGGATGGCTCAAGGAACTGCGCGGCGAGCATCCGCCGGAGACCGAAACCTACGGCATATCGAGCTTTGTTTATCGTCGCCGCCGTCCGTTTCATCCTGAACGATTGTGGGCGTTTTTCCATGGCGAGACGGGCGGCGACGAGTGGCAAGGCGTTTTACGATCAAAAGGTTTTTTCTGGTTGGCGACGCGCATGGACGCGGTCGGCATCTGGAGTCAGGCAGGCGCGCATGTCGCGTCGAACCCGGCGGGTACTGGTGGGCGACGCAACCGGAAGAAGCCTGGCCAGCGGATGAGGCGCTGCGGGCTGAGATTCGGTCGCTGTTTGACGGTCTGTGCGGCGACCGACGGCAGGAGCTTGTGTTTATCGGCGACCGGCGCATGCGGCGCGATGTCATCGAAGCGGCGCTCGACGCCTGTCTGTTGACGGAAGCCGAAGCGCGACGCGGGTTGAGGGCGTGGGCGACGCTGCCCGATCCTTTCAATAATTTGGGAGGCATCTGAAGTTGAGGCATAGGAATGCTCATTGTTTTGGGTAAGCTTTTTCTGTCAGCCGTTTGGTACACACTCTCTTGAAGACGGCCTATCAGTCGCCGACTCAAAGTGAGCGCCGGTTTTTTGGAGCGCACCCTGTGGCGGTGAGGCCGAAAAAACTGGTTGCACCGCCATGCAAACTTTGCAGGTCGAGTTCGTCGGAGGGCGACGTTTGCCTTGACGTGTGTCTTTGCACCTCGTCATACTCTGTGCATTTATTAACCAAACTTTGTCGTCTCAACCACGTACGCCCTACGTCTTTTGTGGTGCTCGACCGTTCTCTGTTATTTTGAAGCCTGCCCATGTCCCTTCACTTGGTTTTCCATTCCCGTACCGCGCGTCGTTTTGGTTTGGCGGCGCTGCCCTGCCTGTTGTTTGCCTTGATCTGGCTTAGTTTTCCGGCGCGGCAGCGCGCCGCCGCCTCTGGAGCGCACACGATGACCGAGTTGACTCCGCCGACCGATTTCACGATTTCGCTGCGCGGCTTTTGCTTTGACCCCACGACGAGTGACCCGGCGCGCGAATGCGCCCGGCGCGGCGGCTACCTAACCGAACACACTGGCGACGGCTACTACCTTGTCCAGTTCACAGGGCGGACGCGGGACGCTTGGCTGACGCAGTTGCAGGCGTTGGGCGTCGAGCCGGTGCAGTACGTACCGCATCAGGCGTACTTGGTCTATGTCCCGGCCACGGCGCGTGAGACGACGACCGGGCTGGCGTTTGTGCGGTGGATGGGGCCGTACCACCCCATCTACAAGCTCAGCCCGGACTTGCAGTGGGTGTTTACGGGGAAGGCAAGGAAGCCGGCAGGGGATGGGACGTACCTTGTGGCGACCTTCAAGCGCGAAGGGCTGGAAGCGGCGGCCCGACAAGTGGCGACGGTCGGGAAGGTGCTGACGGCGGAGGCGATGCCGTCCGGGGCTGCGTTTGACGTGTTGCGCGTCCAACTGACGCCAGAGGGGGTGGCGGCGGCGGCGCAGTTGCAAGCGGTGCTGGCGATTGAGCCGTACGTGCGACCGACGCCGGAAGACGAGCGCAACGCGCACGTCACGGCCGGGAACTACACCGGGACGGGGATCGAGAACTTGGCGGGACCGGGGTACAACCCGCAGGCGCAGTTTGGAAGCAATGGAAATGGGGTGACGGTCGGCGTAGTGGACGACGGGGTAGAGATTCCAGGGCCGCAGGGATTTTACATCACGGCGGCAAACGCAGTGGCGGGGCCGCCGCGCGGGGCGGACGGGGCGAGTTCGTTTCGTGGCGGACACGGGCATCTGTGCGCGAGCATCATTGCGGGGACGACGCCGTTTCCGAATCTTTTGGACCCACGCAACTACAACTACGGGCTTGGAGTGGCGCCGGGGGCGCACTTGGTGAGCGTGCCGCTGATTACGGGCGGGGCGTATCAGGGCGGAGACGCGACGGCGGTCAACGACACAATCACGACGCTGCCGCCGAACGGGGCGCGGGCGACGATTTCCAACAACAGTTGGGGCGCGGGGGTTGGGACGGACTACGGGACACGGGAAGCGCAGTACGACGCCTTCACGCAGGACGCTTCACAAGGTGAGACGATTGACCCGCTGCTGTTTGTGTTTTCGGCGGGGAACAGCGGGCCGAACGAGGGGACACTGACACGGCCGAAGGCGGCGAAAAACATCATCACGGTGGGGTCGTCGGTGGGCCTACGGCCGGAGTTGCCGGCGTTTTCAGATATTCCGAACACGAACATTGATTTTTTGTCGAGATTTTCGAGTCGCGGGCCGGCGGCGGATGGACGGGTGAAGCCGGATGTGTGCGCGCCGGGACAGCGGATTACAGGGCCGCGGACGACCTCGGGGCAGGTTGGGACGCAGCTTGGGGATGGGGTTCACGTTCACGGGAGCGGGACATCGTTTGCAGCGCCACACGTCGCAGGCGCGGCGGCAGTGTTCACGGGATGGTGGCGGGCGAACAACGGAGGACAGACGCCCGCGCCGGCGCTGGTGAAGGCGGCGCTCATCAATGGGGCGGTGGATATGAACGCCGAGCATCCGGGCGCACCGAGCAGCAGTACGACGGTGCCGATTCCGAACACGGGCGAAGGGTGGGGGCGTGTGAATCTGCGGCGCACAATACCAGGCGGGCTGCCGACGGTGTACGTCAATGAAAACATTGCGCTACTGGATGTAGGGCAGACCTATGTGTTTACGGGGCAGGTGGTCAACGGGGGTCAGCCGGTGCGGGTGACGCTGGCGTACAGCGACGCACCGGGAGCGCCGGGGGCAAGTCCAGCGCTAGTCAACGACCTTGATCTGGTGGTGACGGTGGGCGGGCAGACATATCGTGGGAATGTGTTGGCGGATGGAGTGTCGGTAACCGGCGGGAGCGCGGACAACCGGAACAACGTGGAGAACGTGTTTTTGCCGCCGCAGCCAGCTGGGACGCCGGTGGTGGTGCGGGTGGTGGCGACGGCGCTGAACGGGAACGGGATTTTGGGGAATGCGGATGGTACGGACCAGCATTTTGGGTTGGTAGTGTCGAACGCGGTGGCGGTAACGCCGACAGCGCCGTTGCTGGGGGTGCTGGGTGTGACAGCGACAGAGCAAGGGGGAAACGGGAATGGTGTGATTGAGCCGTGCGAGGGTGGGACGCTGACGGTACAGCTTCGCAACGACGGCACGCTGGCGACGGGGTTGTCGGCGACGCTGACAGCGGTGACGCCTGGGGTGGTGGTGACAAGTGGGACAGGGACGTTCCCCGACGTAGGGACGGGACAGGTGGTGACGGGGCCGACGCCAGCGTTTCGGTTTACGCTGGGCGCAGGCGTGCCGTGCGGGCAGGTTGTTGAGTTTCAGTTGACAGTCAACTATGCGGGCGGGGGCGGGCCGCTGGTAACGACGCTGCGCGTGCCGACGGGTTTTGTGGGGGGGAACTACACGTTCACGTCGTCGAGTGGTGGGACGATTCCGGCTGGAGGGCAGTTGGTGGTGGGGAGTCAGCAGGATGACGCGCTGGTGACGCTGACGGCGCCGTTTGGGTTTTCGGTGTACGAGACGAACGTCGCCGGCGGGGCGACATTGACGGCGGACACAAACGGGATTTTGCGGTTGGTGGGTGGAGGGGAGAGTTTGTTCACCAATCAGCCGCTGCCGGTGGCTGGGACGGGGAGCGCGCCGGCGTTGTTTGTGTTCTGGGATGATATTGACCTGACGGCGCAGCAGGGCGGCGGGCCGCGGGGGATTTTCACACAGGTGACAGGAACCGCACCGAACCGGCAGTGGATCGTGGAGTGGCGCGGGGTGCGGTTTGGGACGAGTGAGGAGATTCACGTAGCGGTGGTGTTGCAGGAGGGGTCAAACCGCTTTGAGTATCGGTATGCGCAGACGGGTCCTGGGAATGGGAACAGCGCGACAGTAGGGGTGCAGGCGGCAGGGAGCGGGAATCGGTTTACGCAGTTTTCGTTCAATCAGGGGGTGATTACAGCTGGGCTGCGGTTGGAGGCACAGTTGCCGAGTTGTGCACCGTGTGCGCCGTGCGAGTACACGGTGACGCCGACGGTGGTGAACCTACCGGGTGACGTTGTGCCGAGCGCGACACTCACCATCACAACGAGTCCGAACTGCACGTGGGAAGCGACGGTGCGCAACACTGACGCGCCGTGGATCAAGCTGATTTCAGCCCAGTTGGCCAGCGGGCAGGTCGTTACGCCCCGCATGGTCGGTCAACTCGGCGATGTCAATCGCCGCTTGGCCATTTCCGCGGCGGGCAGCGCGACGCTCACCTTTGCCGTTGGGCGCAACCCGCGCGCCACACCCCGAACAGGCACGTTCTTCGTCGCCGGACAGGTCGTGACCGTCACGCAAGCTGGGTCGGTCGGACCGGGCGCGCCCATCGGCTCAACGATGGCGATGTTTCGGCCGTCGAACGGGTATATGTACTTGAAGAACCGGCTGATTTCGGATTTCGCCGACCAAGATTTCTTCTATGGTTTGGCGGGCGATGTGCCGTTGGCTGGGGACTGGGATGGGGACGGGATTGACACGCCGGGGATTTACCGGAATGTCAACGGAGCGATGACGTTTTTCCTCATCAACAACAACACGGGCGGTTTTGCGGATGTGTCGTTTGCGTTTGGGGGTGTAGGGGACATTCCGCTGGCTGGGGACTGGGACGGGAACGGGACGGTGACGGTGGGGGTGTACCGACCGAGCGTGCAGACGTTTTTCCTGCGGAATGCGTTGGCGGCGGGGAATCCGGACTTGGCGGTGGTGATTGCAGGGGCGCAGGGGGGTGACGTGCCGGTCGCGGGGCGGTGGACGGCCGGGAGCGGTGTGACGGGGGTGGGGCTGTATCGGCCGAGTACGGGGCAGTTTTTGCTGAAGAACGCCAACACGAGCGGGGCGCCGGACGTGACCTTCACGCTGACGACGACCGGAACGTTCGTGGCGGCGGTGGCTGGGGACTGGACGCGGCAGGGATTTGCGACGGTGGGGGTGGTGGTGAACCTTGGGGGGACGATCCAGTTTCAGTTGCGGACGTCGAACACGAGCGGGCCGCCGGAGATTCGAGTGAACTACGGCGTGCCGGGGGACGTGCCGCTGATTGGGAACTGGGACGGACAGCCCAAACCACCGCCCGTCTCCGTACCGTAAGCAAGACTGGGCGCGTGGGCTGCGCCGCTTTTAGAGAGTAAAAAGCCGTAGCCGGCTAGGGGTATGCTTTCGTGTCAACTCGCGTACGCCCCAGTCATCCGTCTGAACGCCTCTCCGCCATCCCGGACGTGGATGGTGACGGCTCGCTCGCTGCACAAGCCAGTGGCTCAGCGGGGTGTTGCCTGCCGTTGACGCTTGTCCCATGACACATGACGGCTCAGGGTCTTTGTGCCGTCGAGGTGGGATGGAGCAGACGGCGTCGCGCCGGAGGCGGCAATGGAATGGGCGGCTCGGCGATTGCCTGCTTGAGTCGCCGCATAAACTCGGCGCGCGGAATTTCCTTCGCCCCAAACATCGCCATGTGCGGCGTCATCACTTCAATGTCAAACCAGGTCATCCCGTGCCGACGGAAGTACTCTACGGTTTGAATGATGACAAACTTTGAGGCGTGGGACTCGCGGTAAAACATGCTCTCTCCAGCGAACGCGCGTCCGATCATAACGCCGTACATCCCGCCGACCAGCTCGCCAGCAGGATTGCGCGCCTCAAAACTGTGCGCGTAACCGGCGTAATGCAACTTCGTGTAGGCCGCCTCAATCTCCGGCGTAATCCAAGTCCCTTGCTGATGCTTGCGGACGCTCATGCGGCAGCCGCGAATGACCCCAGGGAAGTCAGTGTTGATATGGAAGGTGAAGTTGGCTTTTTTGAGGTAACGCGCCAGCCGGGACGGAATGTGAAAATCCGCAAAGTCGAGAATGGCCCGTTCAGCCGGAGCAAACCACAGCATCGGATAACCTTCGTGCGGCCACGGAAAGATGCCGTTGCTGTACGCCAGCAGCAGCGATGACACGTGCAAGTCGCCGCCGACTGCCAAAAGACCATGCTCGTCGGCTTCTTCGACCGGTGGAAACTCCAGAATGGGCATGGTGAGCCGTCGGTTTGGACAGAAAATGGTGCAAAGCCCTGTCTTTAGTGCCGCCACCTTGCGGCAGTTCGCAGTTTACGAAGGCTGTTCAAAAAAGATGCGCGTCATGCCAATTCTGGTCAAGCCTAACGCACCCAAGCCATCTAAAATCCCTTAGGCGCACGGCCCTCCACTGGTGGAAAACACACCAGGAGATGCAGGGCGTCCACCGCTGCGGTCTGCCAGCCACGTTTACTCGTCATCATCATCCGTCAGCTTCAGGTCCTCAGCAAGAATCGCCACACGCAGACCCGTCCCACCAACACAAGTCGGGCAGTTGCCGAGTCGTTCCGGTTCGGCGCGGCCGCGCATCGCCGACCGGCATAACTCGGCCTTGTATGTCGCGGCGCCCCCACGTCGGACGCGATACACCGGATTGAGTACGTCGTAAGCGCTGCCGTCCGTCGGCGTATGGTCGTAGTCCTCAACGAAGGCGTCCTGACACCACTCCCAGACGTTGCCGTGCATGTCAAAAAGGCCGAACGCATTCGCAATGCCTAGCGACCCCACCGGCAATGGATGGCCAACGGTTGCTGACGGCTTGCCCTTGCTATAGGGAATTTCACCGTTGATGTTGGCGACGCGCGTGGTTAGGGTGTCGCCGAATGCGAACGGTTTAGACGACCCGGCGCGACAGGCATACTCCCATTCCGCTTCTGTTGGCAGCCGGAAATGTTTGCCAGTGATTTTTTCAAGTCGCCGGCAAAACTCAACCGCCTGCGACCACGTGATGTTCTCAACCGGCAACGTGTCGGTGTTCTGCAGTGCCATGCGCGGGGAGCGTCGCGGTCGTGGCGTGTCCGACGGCGAAGGATCAAGCGGTAGGTCGTCTTTGACTTTGGGCAGCGACGCGACAAACGCCCATTGCCGGCGGGTGACTTCATAACGGCCAAGATAGAACTCCGGGACAGTAACCTCATGCAGTTTCTCGTTCGGCAACCGGCCGACCTCATGCTCTGGCGACCCCATTTGAAACTCGCCGCCCGGAATCCGCACCAACTCCAAGATGACCCCCTTTTCCCGGTCAAGTTCAATCGCTACTAGCTCAGACTTCAAAATGCGTGGGTTAACAATGTGACCTTCTGGGGTCAGGTCTACGGTTTGGAACTCATCAAAGGCCAACTCACGCATGATGAGTGGGGCGTCACCGCCGCCTTTGTTGCGGCTGCGCAGCCGTTCCAGTTCGGCGTTTTCGGCCAACCGCTCGGCAATTCGCCCGTACTTACTGTCCGGCCCATACTTGCTCAGAAAGGCTTTGAAAGCTTCCGGGTCGCTGCTATGGCGAATGGCGTTCCAGGCGCGGTCTTCCTCCGTGAGACGAACAACCGCCTTTGCCCGCTTCGGTGTAACGCGCACAACGCGCGTCGGCTGCGACGTACCAACGCGCGTACTCAGTTCCTGTGACCGGACTGTACGTTCAGCCGGCTGCCAGAGGCTCATTCCAATGACGAGAATAATCACCAGCGTCGGCCATCTCCACCGTCGGCGCAGGAAGGCCGGCGTCGAGTCCTGAAGCAACCGTTTTGCCCATGACATGGCTTGGCTTTGCTAAGGAAATTAGGTTGTCTGGTGGTCGGCGTTGTCACCGCCAATCAGTTATAGATTGTATCTTTCAGCAATCTGCTTTTGGTTTGTTTTTCAGCCTTGGCGGGACGTGCGCTCAAACCGAACTAAACACAGAGCGACCTTTCGGAAGGCGCTTTATCCGCGCCCGGCTACTGTCAATACCGAGGAATTTGTCGTAGATTAGAGGCGTCATCACTTCGCAAGCGCACGGCCGCTGCATCGTTTCTGAGGAAAAGCGTATCATGAAGGGCCTCCCTGTCCTCTGGGCTTTGTTTGCTTCATTCTGCACCGCCGCCGTGATTGTGTTGACCGTGCGTTGGCTATACCGCCGCGCTGCCCGGCCGCGCCGGCGTCCCCTCCGAGAGTTGTTGCGGAATCTTGAACACAAGCGACCGACCCGCCGAGTGCGCGCCGCCAGCGAGCTGGCGGAGTGCTCAGGCTCGGAGGCAAAGGAAGCCGTGGATGCTTTGCTCAAGCGGTTGTCCGATCCCGAACCGGAAGTGCGTGCTGTGGTAGTGGACTCACTAGGGAAACTCGATGACCCACGTGCGAGCGAACCGCTACGGGAGCGCCTGCATGACGACTCGGCGGAAGTGCGCGGCCTAACGGTCTCGGCGCTGGTCAGCCTCAAGGACTTCGCGGCCCTGCCGGAGATCATCCGCCTCCTCGACGATGAGGACTGGACGATTCGCGCTTGGACGGCTTCGGAGATGGTGCGGCTCGGTCGGGAGGAAGCCCTAGAAACTCTGCTGGCGGCACGTAATCGGGAAGTCTGGCGGGCGCACCTGCGGCTGTGTGACGCGGCGTCACGTGTAGTGGACGAGCGCGCGGTTTCGCCCTTGTTGGTTGATATGCGGAAGGCCAAAGAACCGGGCGTCCGCGTCGAGGCTATGCTGGCGCTGGCCAGCTTCGGCTACATCCCTGACGAAGAAGCCCGCTTGGTCGAGAATCTAGTGGCTTCGACCGAGGAGGAACATCCCAACCTGCGTTTTCACGCTGTCGCCATGCTCGGTACGATGGAGATGCGGCGCATTGAGCCATACCAGCAAGCGCAGCGTGTTCTTGAGCGTCTGGCTGTCCGTGACGACAACGCGCTGGTGCGCGCCGCCGCCAGACATAGCCTGAAAAACTTCACCATCGCGCGCGAACGGACGATCCGAGCCCTGCCGCCGCCGCCGGCGGCAAAGGCGGTCGCGCCGGTGCGCGTCGAGATGCAGGACCTCGCCACGCTCACAGCGAACCTCAAAAACACGGAACTCCCCATGCGCTGGCGCTACGTGCATGCGTTGGCGGCGACGCGCCATCCAAAAGCGGTCATCCCACTGGCTGAAGCGACTCACGACAAAGAGTGGCGCGTTCGTGCGGCGGCTGCTCGCGGCCTTGGGTTGCTTGTGGGCGTCAGTGAAATGGACGTGCGTCCAACGTTGGAGCGCGCCGCGATTGAGGATGAACATTTCAGCGTCCGTGAGACGGCCGAACTGGCGCTGGCGCGGATTACGCCGACTTCGACTTCAAACCTGCGCTGACCTTGAGGTAGTGAATCCTACCGCGTCCTCTGAAGCTCAGAAGCTGTGTGACGGCCTAGGGAGCGCGTGCGCCACGCTCCGCCCTACCCAAGACGATCAAGGGAGTGATTTGCTATGGGAAAATCTGCGGCGGGTTCGTCGCCGATCGCGGAGGTCGCTACTCAGGTTTCTCCGGTTGAAATTGAGATAAGGCTGGCCCTTGCGCCTGACCAAGTACGCCGGTTGAGACGGCATCCTGTTGTGCGTCAGGCGCCGCGAACCCGCGCCCGACTGCGCACCATTTACTTCGACACCCCTGAAGCAGCGTTGTTCAAGCGAGGGCTGTCTCTACGCTTGCGGCGCGTTGGACGGCGGTGGGTGCAAACCGTAAAAGGGTGGCAGGGTGCCGGCGGCGTTCTCTCGCGGCGATTTGAGTGGGAGACCCCGATATCGCGTCAAGGCCCTGCGCTCGACGCCTTGCCGCCGGACATCCGAGCCTGTCTCCCGCCGGAAGTCGTCTCGGAGCTACGTCCTTGTTTTGAGACGGACGTCTGGCGTGAGACTTGGCAGGTTGTCCGGGATGAGACCCAGATTGAAGTTGCGCTAGATCGAGGCGAAGTGCGTGGGAATGCGCAAGTTGCGCCGCTTACTGAGATTGAGTTGGAACTAAAGACCGGCGAGGCGATTGGCCTTTTTGAGTTGGCGGAACAGTTGGCGACAGCGTTCCCGGTGTCTCTTGAACCGCGCAGTAAAGCGCAGCGCGGCTATCAGTTGACTGGAGCCGTTACGCCAACGCCCGTCAAGGCCGTGCCACCAACGCTGGATTTCGACGGCCCGGCGGTGCTGGCGTTCCAGCAAATCGTGCGCAGCTGCATGCGGCAGTTTGAGGCGAATCTGTCGGGTTTTCTGAACACTCCCGATCCCGACCCAGAATATGTACACCAGATGCGCGTCGCTCTACGCCGGATGCGGGCGGCGTTTGGTCTGTTGCGCTTTATGGAGTGCAGCCGGCCAGACTGGCTGGGAGAACTCAAATGGCTGATGGGCGAGCTGGCGGCGGCGCGTGACTGGGACGTATTTGTGACAGAAACGCTGACGCGCGTTCGGACGCGCCTTGAACAGCCAGAGCGACTGGATGAGTTGCTGGACGTAGCGGCGGCGCTGCGCCGGGCAGCGAACCTCCGGGCGCGTGCGGCGGTTGGTTCGTCGCGTCTGGTGCGGCTATGGCTCAAGTTGGAGCGCGAACTGGCGACCCAACCGCCCGTGGTGATGACGGCGACGGCATGGTTGCAGGCGGCCTTGCACCGTCGCCATCGCCAACTGTTGCGCCGGGGAGAGCGCCTTAACAGTCTTAGCCCAGCCGAGCGGCATGCGCTGCGCATCGCCGCCAAGAAACTGCGCTATGGGGCGGAGTTTTTTGCCGGGCGGCATCCGAAGTCGGCGCGACGTTTCATTCGATGTCTGGCTGATTTGCAGGACGTGCTGGGTGTGTTAAACGACGCCGCTGTGACAATGCGCTGCCTAGACGCCATCAAACAAAACGGCGGCCCTGCCGTCTGGGAAGCCGCTGGATTTGTCGCCGGATTCTTAGCCTGTGAGCAGGCCCGGCGGCTGGAAGAACTTGAACGGCTATGGCGAGACTTCCGCCGGGCGCAGCCGTACTGGGTTGGGAAAGATTAGGGCACAAGGTGAAGCGAGCTGAGGGGAGCTCTTTCTGGCCGGGAGTGCGTCCAGTGGCATGGCAATATGCGCTTGTCCAAAGACGACCCTAGTTCACTTGAGCGCCCTGTTGGCTATGCAGCGCCTCCGATGCGCAAGACGCCCCATTCAGACGCGCACAATGTGTCCAGCAGCGCTTTTCAACAACCTCAAGCCTGTCAACCACTGCCAAACACTACTTTTTTTCAAAGGTGCGCTTGCTAGCCAATCCTGACAACAGTCGCCAGCTGATTGACCGAAATTTATCTGCTCACGTAGCTTCCTAAGCCAGTATACTCAGCCCGTGGTTACAAGCTGGCTTGCCTCAGTCTCAGGTGAACTACTGAAACGAGGTGACAAAGTTTGTCTATGCCCGCCGTCGGAACACGCCTTGCGCACTACGAAATCTGTGAAAAGCTTGGTGCCGGCGGCATGGGGGAGGTTTATCGTGCGCGTGACCTTAGACTCAATCGGGATGTCGCTATCAAGGTTTTGCCGCCCCATCTGGTCAATGACCCGGAAGTACGCTTGCGCTTTGAGCGCGAAGCCCGGGCCATCGCCCAGTTGACGCATCCAAACGTGCGCGCCATTTACGACTTTGACGTGGAAGGTGACTGCGCCTTCGCCGTCATGGAATACCTTGAAGGTGAATCCCTGCGCGAACGCCTGCGTCAGGGCCCAGTCTTACGGACAGAAGGGCTGACGATCGCCGTCGCCGTCGCCGAGGGACTCGCCGCTATTCACCAGAAGGGCATCGTTCACCGCGATCTCAAGCCAGAGAACATCTTTCTGACGGCCGATGGACAGGTCAAAATTCTTGACTTTGGGGTGGCGCGCATGTCGAAGCCACAACCCTTTTCAGAAGAGGAGAAAACGGTACGCGCGTCAGAGACCTTTGCCACGTCGCCCGGTATGGTCGTCGGGACTGTTGGCTACATGTCCCCGGAGCAGGTACGTGGTGCGCCGCTCGACGGCCGAAGCGACATTTTCGCCTTGGGTGCGGTGCTGTTTGAAGTCTTTACGGGACGCCGCGCTTTTCCAGGCGCGACGCCGGCGGAAGTCACCGCCGCGATCCTGCGCGACGATCCGCTGGCGCAACTCAGTGAGACGGATGTCCTGCCGGCCGATCTGCGCCGCATCCTCGCGCGGTGCCTGCACCGCCGGCCAGAGCAGCGTTTCCAAAGCGCCTGCGACCTTGCCTTTGTCTTACGCACTCTCCAGCCGGGGACAACGGAAAACGCTCCGGCGGCGAAGACAACGCGCCGCGATGCCACCGTCCCGCCGCTGTCGCAAAAAGTTTTCAAAGATGCTGCGCTGGTCGGCGACCGAAGCTGGTTGTGGTGGGGCGCAGGGGCGCTCGTAGCGGCGGCGCTGGCAGGGATGTTCACTGGCTGGATATGGGGTAGTCGCTCAGCGCCGCCGTTTTTGACCTATACCTACCTGACGAACGCCGGGAGCGACACCACTCCGGCGTGGTCGCCGGATGGTCAAAGCATTGCCTTTGCTTCACAGCGCGACGGCCGGCAGCGCATCTGGATCAAGCGTCTCTCCGGCGAGGATGTCGAGGTGGCGATTACCGAAGGGGAAGACAGTGCGCCGCGTTTCTCGCCTGACGGTCAGCGGATTGTCTTTACACGTCGTGCAAGCGATGGTTCAACGGCGCTTTACGTGGTGTCGTCGCTGGGCGGTGAGCCGCGCAAGGTGGTGGACGACGCCGTGGAAGGCGACTGGTCGCCCGACGGCCGCCGCCTGTGCTTCATCCGTTGGGTTCGGGAGCAGGGCGTTACCTCGACGCTGCTGGAAAGCGTCGAAAGCGACGGCAGCAACCAGCGCCCCGTTGTGCGTCTGCCGGGTTTGCGCCTACGGCGTCCGCGTTGGTCGCCGGACGGTCAATTCATTGCGCTGACTAAGGATGTCGTCGCGGGCAATGTGATCTCGTCGGTCTGGGTCGCCACCGTCGCCACCGGCGAAGTGCGCCAGTTTGACCCGACAGAACGCGGCGGCTATCTGTCCAGCCCTGCTTGGCTTGAAGACAGCGCCACCATCGTCGCCGTTCAGGCGACTTCGCCGGAAGCGCCCAACATCGTTACGCCAGCGCGCGTGCTGGCGTTTGACCTCCGGACGCGCACTGTTCGTGTCATCGCCGCCCTGCCGCACGATACGCCGGTGTGCGACGTGCGGGACGGGCGACTGCTCTACGAAGCCCGTTCACGGCGCGGTAATCTCGTTGAAGTACGGCTTGGCGTGCGGCCCGGCGAGCCGCCGCAGCTGCGCGTGCTGGCGCGCGGCACGAGCATTGACCGTCAACCGCGCTACACGCCAAAGGGCGACGGGCTGGTGTTTACGTCCAATCGAACGGGCAACAACGATGTCTGGCGACTGACCTTCGCTGACGGCCGTCTTGCGCCCCTCACGACACACCCAGCCACCGACTGGGACCCGGCGCTGTCGCCGGACGGCGGCCGGCTGTATTGGAGTTCCAACCGGACCGGCAAGTTTGAAATCTGGACGGCGGCGGCCGACGGGACGCGCGGGCGCGCGCTGACGGCTTTCAACGCGAGCGCCCAGAATCCGACTGTCTCGCCGGACGGCCGGACAATATTCTTTACTGTCAGCGACCATCCCGATTACGGCCTCTGGCGCTTGGGGGTGGACGGCGCAGACGGTCGGCGGCTTGTCGCCGACATGCCGGCGCGGTGGCCCGAGGTGTCGCCGGATGGGCGTTACGTGCTCTATGTCACGACGATGCGCGAAGGCAACGGCAACGCCATCCGCGTTGTACAGGCGACCGACGGCGCGCAGGTTTTTTCCATCGAGACGGGGTTGGGCGGTTTGAGCCATGGCCGCGCACGGTGGTCGCCGGATGGCCGACACATTGCTTGGGTCTCAACCGCTGGCGAGGTAGGCGTTTTCATGCAGGAGTTCCGTCCCGGCGCGGACACCACAGCCACACGCCGCCGCCTCGTGGGGGACATCTTCGGTTCGCCGCCGGAAAGTTTCGCCTTCTCGCCGGACGGACGGGTGCTGGTGGTGGCGGCGAGCGACGATGCGCCGAATCTGATGCTGTGTGCTGGGATTCCTGAGCTTGCACTGGCCGGAAAAAGACGGGCGGCCGTCCCATGACCGGGCTGGATTGGGCCATCGTTGCGGCTTACTTTGCTTATCTCATCGTGGATGGTTTTCGGGCGGGTCGCCGAAGCCGCACGCCGGACGGCTACTTCCGAGCTAACCGCAGTTTGGGTTGGTGGACGGTGGGGCTGTCGGTGATGGCGACGCAGCTCTCGGCCATCACGCTGGTCGGCGCGACGGGGCAGGGCTACGCCGACGGGCTGCGCTTCATTCAGTTTTATTTTGCGCTGCCGGTCGCCATGGTCATCCTCTGCGCGACGGCCGTACCGGGCTTTTACCGAGCCAATGTCTTCACCGCCTACGAGTTTCTGGAACGGCGCTTTGGCGGCTGCGCCCGGACGCTGACAAGCGTCTTTTTTCTGCTGTCGCGGGGGTTGGCGACTTCGGTGGTCATCGCCGCACCGTCGGTTGTGTTGTCGGCGGCGCTGGGCTGGCCTGAGTCCGCCACGATCCTGGTCATGGGCGTCGTAACGACGCTGTACACGGTCGTGGGTGGCGTCCGCGCCGTGGCGTGGAACGATGTCAAGCAGATGGCGGTGATTGGGGTGGGACTGGTTGCCGTGCTGTGGGTGCTGATTGCGCGGTTGCCGCCGACGGTTTCGCTGTGGGACGGCTTGCAGGCGGCCGGCGCGACGGGTCGCCTGACCGCCGTGGATTGGCGATTTGACTGGCGGGAGAAGTACACTGTGTGGTCGGGGCTGCTGGCCTCGCTGTTTTTGTTTCTGTCGTACTTCGGCTGCGATCAAAGCCAAGTCCAGCGGTATCTGGCGGCGGCGTCCATTTGTGATGCGAGGCGGTCGTTGTTGCTCAACGCTGTGGTGAAGATTCCGCTGCAAGCGGCGGTGCTGTTGATTGGCGTGTTGATCTTTGCGTTTTACGTATTTGCGCCGGCGTCGCCACTGGTGTTTACGCCGCAGGCGGAGGCAACACTTGCCGACGACGCGGCGCGGGCGGCTTATGCACAGCTGACGGTGAACTACCGAGCGGCGGTCGAAGCGCGACGGCAGGCGGCGTTGCGCTATGCAGAAACACGGAATGCAGGCGCGGCGGCGACTGAAGCGCGTGAGGCGTTTCTAGCGGCGCAGGGGGCATGCGACCGGCTGCGGCGGGAAGCGACGGCGCTGCTGACGAAGGCGACCGGACGGCCCTTTGACGACACGAACTACGTCTTTCCAACCTTTGTCCTCTCGCAATTGCCGGCGGGACTGGTTGGTTTGGTGTTGGCGGCGGTGTTTGCGGCGGCGATGTCCACGAGCGCGGGCGAACTCAATGCGCTGGCGACGACGACCGCGTTGGACATTTATCAGCGCCGTTTTGCGCCGACGGCGACGGAGGCCGAGTTGGTGGGGGTCGGCAAGTTGGCGACGGTGTTTTGGGGCGTGTGGGCGTGCGTAGGGGCGCTTTACGCCGCGCGGTTGGGTTCGCTCATCGAGGTCGTCAACCGCTTTGGTTCGTGGTTTTACGGGGCGCTCCTGGGGGTGTTTGTCCTAGCTGTCGCCGACCGGTGCGCAAACGGACGTGGCGCCGTCGCCGGTCTGCTGTCGGGGATGGCCGGGGTCTGGCTGCTTGCCGCGACCGACGCCGTAGCCTTTTTGTGGCTCAACGCGGTCGGCTGCGCGGCGACCGTAGTCATCGGGGCGTTGGTCAGCCGATTGCCGTCCAAGGCCGACCATCTGCAATGAGTTAGCAGTGTTCTAGCATAGTAAGTAGATGCTACCCTTTCAATTCGATAAGTAAAAGTTACACTGTTTTTTCGATTATAGGTACATTGACAAATGTTGCTATACGATTTACGAGGGCAATCTTACTGCGACGGTCTTTTGTTGCTTTGAGTCTACCCGAAGCCAACCGGATGAAGCTCTCTTGATGTACTTGAGACTCAACGAGAAGGTCAACATCAAGCCGATTGTAAGAAGTATCTTGGTAAAGTCTTACACCCTTAATCCTTGAGAAATCATAGACAACTTCATGCTCTATGTTATTTCGCCGGATTAGCTGGAGATAAATTTTTTGTAAATTTTTGTCAAAAAAATCATTTGCATTTTAGGATGTAATAGTTTTATTAAAAGAAATGGCAAAATTGACATAACAAGAAGGGATAGAGAGAGAAAAGTGTAAGCTCTAGATGGATTTCCTTGAGAATATAAGCTTTCATTAGTAAGGTAGGCAAGTAAGAACATACAAAATAAAATAAATGAAAGGATTCCAATTAAGCGAACCAATTCAAAGGGCAGCAAGATGCGACCAAAATTAGTTCGCACCTCGTCAATAAGTTCCGGCTTTCCTCTGAGTATTATATTTGAGCGTTACATTCTATAATTTCCATGGTGCTTATTCTAACACTAGCGAGTCACTTAGTTGATGATGTCATCTTTTGTCAGTCATAGCTAAACTTACATTGTGACATAAGGCTACAGTTATTTGTTGCCGATGAGCAGAATCACGTTCTGTATGTCATCATGCATCTTATCGGGTGTGTTTTATTACTTCATTTGAGAAGGTTAATGGATATTCTCTAGTGTATTTTTCTATTATAAGCTATATTTCAAGAGAAAATTCTATTTACAGATTCCAGTCAGAGGCACTTGAATAAAGCCTGCTAACTTTTGTGCGATAGCAATTTTGCTCCTGTGATCTCCTGTAGGTTCTAGCCCTCCTCCAACAACTTCAAGTTTGTAAGAACTAGTAACTAAGTAGACATTTAATTTATCATAGGAATAATCATCAAGAAACTCTATGCTTTTTATACTTGAAAGATGGCATACTTTTCTGGATAAAACTATATCTCTAATAGTCTCTTGATGAGTAACACATTGAGCGATTTTGTCGATAACTATTTCTCTTCTTACTATCCCTATTTTTTTCATTGAGCAGTAATATGAAAGCAAGAATTAAGAGAAATGCTGATGGTATTGCAAGAGCAGTGTCTTTTGGTATGCCTAATCTTACTAAAAGTATCCCAATAAAAAGTATAATCGGTGAAGAAAACAACGGCAAGCCGAGGACAAATACAGCTACGAGTATATTGTTACGATAATATCCTTCCAAAACTATTTTCTCGCTGTTTTCAAAAGTAATTTTCATATTTATAAATTTTTGACAAAGCTAGAGCGTAGTATATTTATCGTCTATTATGCCCAGTGAGTTTGTGTGAGCAATTGATTACTAAAATCCTTTTCTATTGCTGTCGCTAAGTCTACCGAGATTCGGTAAGTGGCACATCTAGGTCCGACAATAATACCAGGTATCTCTGGTGCTACTAGAAGTACTAGAAGTGTAAGACTAGTGATAGAAACTAAAATAAAAGCTAAGAAAGCGCCAAAAAAGGATACACATCCAAGAAGGTCAGATTAATGATCTTCTAGAATCAATCGTTCATCGTTCTCATGAGAAATCTTCACCTCTTACCCCTTATTCGTTAACTCTAAAACCTTGGAGCAGCATCTTCCACTCCTGTTGTTCAAGTTTGTATACATCAATGAACAATGAATTATTTTAAGGTTATCTCTTTGCTCAACTAGATGCTTGTGAACATGCCTGGTGTAGGTAAGAGATGATGTTTTGGTCTCAAAAAGGTCTTTAGACAATTTATTGCTATAAAAAATATAACTAATTGCAAAAGTAGTATTGCGCTTTGGAAGATAGCAAGGCGTGATAAAGATCAACTAAACCGCCTAGTAATCACCCTTCTAATTACTTCAGAAGTAACTCACATTATCTAAACCCCCACCAGTGCCGCCCTATGTCCTTAGAGACTATACCCTAGTATATTTCCTTTGTGTTACTTTGGAGTTAATGGGTTTTGACAAGGAATTGATTAGCAATGTTGATTGCCAGATAGTGTGCGGTCAAGCTTCATGCTGTGCAGCCCGACCAGCGCGCAAACGGACGTAGCGCCGTCGCCGGCCTCCTGTCGGGGATGGTCGGGGTCTGGCTGCTTGCCGCGACCGACGCCGTAGCCTTTTTGTGGCTCAACGCGGTTGGCTGCGTGGCGACCGTGACTATCGGGGCGTTGGTCAACCGGTTGCCGTCCAAGACCGACCGTCTGCAATAGAGTTAAGGCTAGCCTCCGTTTGAAGGCGTAGCGTAGTTTTGGAGAGACATACCGCCCAACATAGCTTGGTGGATAGCAGCGACAGATCTCCAAGGCCGTGAGTGAGTGACACACCTCCCTTCCGCTGGATAGGACGGTAAAGTGACCTAGTTTTTTCCACCGCGTTGGCTTGGGCGGTTTGTGACTCGAAGCGACGCACAAGCGCTTGCCTCCTGCTAAGGCTACTCTTACTGGGCAAGCTGTTTTGCTGGACGCGCTGTGATCGTTGCCTCGCTGCCGCCGATTGGCGGTTTGGCTCGCTCTATTTGTTCGGGAAAGTGCTTCAAGAGAATCAATGGCGGCGTACGCCGGATTACGTCCGGGACAAACCAGCGTGCGCATAATCCGTCCAGCACCCTACACTTTCGCCTGATAGTTGGACGTTCGTATGAGTGAAAAACCGCAAGCCGTTGTCAAGCTGGGCGCAATTCTGGCGCGCTTCTCGGTGTTTACCGGCTTCTGGGCCATCGCCTACTTCTTTATGTGTCTCACAGCGTTCGCCGTCGCCCACCCGCAGTGGCGGTTTACGGTTGACGTGAACGACTTACTGATTTGGTTCAGCCTCTACTTGGTTGTTTCCTTGGCGCTGGGTAATCTGATCGGAGTTGTGTCAAACCTCATTCGCCCCCATACCGGAACGATCACCCACGGCGATTTTGACGGTCGCTTTGCTGGCAACTGGCTGCAGGTGATTCAGTTTTGCTTTGGAACGCTGTCCTCGGGCCTAGTTTTTCTGGCGCTGGCGCGGTTGACGGCTAATCTTGCCCGGCGATGGTTCGGCGTCAGGCTCGACATTCTAGATGGAACGTCACTGCCACTCGCCGCCGTGACAGTGGCGGTCGAGAGTACAGCGACAACCTTGCTGGTGTTAGCCATTATTTTTTACGCCAAAGGTCAACTCGAAGCCGCATGGAAGGCACGACAGGCTGGTTAGGACGCTTTCCGCAAAGCTCTCTCCGTCGCGCTAACACACGCGCCGCCGCGCGCAGGGCGGCGGCGGCCGGAGCCGCACGCCAAACCCCTTGACGTCATTTCACGGGAACATCCGCGCCCAACGACGAGCGCGCTAAAAAGCGAACTTGAAGGCGAACTGAATGATCCGCGGCCCGGTCGTCGTTTCGAGGATGCGCCCAAAGTTAGGCGTCCCGACAACATTGCCCGGATTGGCGAAGTTCGTTTGATTGAAGATGTTGAAAAACTCGGTGCGGAATTCCGCCCGATACCGCTCCTGAAACACCAAAAACTTCACGATTGAGAGGTCCGTGTTGGCCTGCGCCGGCCCGCGCAGCGTGTTGCGCCCAACCGTGCCGAAGTTCCCGACGCCCCTCGAAGGAATAAACCGGCTGGTGTCAAAGTAGCGGTCGAGCCGGCGGCGTACGTCACCAGAAAGACGCCCGTTACCCTGTCCACCGGGCGCGTACGAGGCGCGCGCACCGTCGCTCAAAACCGTGCTGCTGGCGATGGTGAACGGCAGTCCGGTCTGGATGATGGAGACGCCGGACAATTGCCAGTCATTGAGCAACGCTTTGAGGGCAAAGTTGTCGCCACTGTAAAATTTCGGCAGGTCGTACACAAAGCTCACCGCGAGTCGCTGCCGACGGTCAAAGTCCGCCGTCGCACGGTTGCCACGAAACGTCGCCTGATCGCCGAAGTCGGTTGACACGTCGCTAGTACCGAGGGAGGTCAACTGTCCCGAATACTCGTCAATCGCGTGCGACCACGTGTAACTCACCAGTCCCTGCAAGCCTTTCGCTAACCGCCGCGTCAGCGTCGCCTGAAGCGAGTTGTAGCTGGCGACAGCCGACGACTCCTGAACGGAAATAGCGAAGGAAACCAGCGACGGCTGCATGACTTGCGACAGCAACGTACCGAAGGGGCTAACTGTTCCGCCCGGCTCAAAAGGTTGGTTGACGGCTTTGAACCGCTGAAGCTTGCGCGTTTGCGAGCCGACGTAGCTGATTTCCAGCTGGGTGTCTTTGATGAACTCCCACTGGAAGCCAAGCGAGTACTGCTGCACATAAGGTGTACGCAGGTTGCGCCCCGGAAAGATACCCTGTACGGCGACCTGCCGACCACCAACGCAGTACGGTAGTCCTCGGTTGGGGCCCGGCGCACCGGTGCAACTTGTTCCAGGGAAAAACGAAGCATTCCCCGTGTCAATCGGTCCCTGAACCGGCGGAATCGGGGCAAATGGATTTGAGAGACCGCCGCCCGCCACCGCCGGGAAAAACGGCACGAGCGGGAAGACTGGGAAACTGAAGCTGGAGTTGATGACGGTGCGCGCGTTGAAGCGATCATAGTACAGCCCATAGCCGGCGCGCAGAACGAACCGATCCGTTGGCAACGGCTTCCACGCTAAGCCAATGCGCGGCGCGAAGTTGTTCCAATCTGGGTCAGTAAGCCCGCGCCGTGGATCACGGGCGATGCCCGGCAACCCCACACGATTGTTCGATGGGACAAAGAAACCGGCGAACGTCCCAGTGAGATTTGACACGCCGTTCGGACCCACACCGACGGCCGACCGCGCAACAGCTTCATCAAAGGTCGCCATCAGGCCGTCTTTCTCGTAGAAGGGCCCAAAGTAGTCATAGCGCACGCCTAGATTAAGCGTCAGACGGTCGTTGACCTTCCAGTCGTCTTGGAAAAAGAGCGTGAAATCGTTGGCGCGGAAGTCGCGCTTCGCACCGCCCGGCGAAATCACCGACAGAAACGGCGAGGTCAAACCTCCAGTGACCGACGACAGCCCTGGGCTGACGCCCGTGATCAGAAACTCTGTAAACGGCAGCGTCGGCAAAAACTGTGGCGCACGATTGACCGAGCCGGGCGGAATCCCCAGGGCAGCAAACGCGCCAAGACCGGCGGCGTTGGCAAACGCACCCGTGTACTGAATCAGGCCGCGCGCACCGACATTGAAAAACACCCGCTGCCGGTAGGGCCGCGCCTCACCGCCGAACTTCATGCTGTGGCTGCCCACCGTCCACGACACCGTATTGTTGAACGTAAAGCCTTCTGTGATGTTGGAGCTTTCAGAGGTCGTCGCCGGGCCGATTGAGAACATATTGGCAAAGGTAAAGCCCGGCAGACCCGGAAACCGCGCTGCGCTCGGCGAGTTGATGCCGAAATCGGCCGCACGGAAGGGCTCGGTCGGTCGGCCTTCAGTAATGATCCGGTTGTAGCCGAACCGAAATTCATTGATGAGGGTTGGACGCAGGATACCAGTCCAAGAAGCAGTGGTGACACGGTTGTTGGTAATAGCGTCCACCGGGTATCCCGGCAGCTGAAGGGGGTTGCCGCCCCCGAACTGCCGAAACAGCCCCTGCTTGACCTTATTATTGGCGAAGAAAAACTTACCCGAAACGCGATGGTTGTCGTTGATCTGCCAGTCGCCGTTCGTGTTGAACTGCTCTTCGCGGAAGGTGGATTCCGCCACTTGAACGCCGGTCGTCCGGCCGTTCCCGCTGGGGATGAGAAACTGACCGTTGGGATACCGCGCTTGGAGCAGCCGTACCTGCGGCGAAGTCGCAAAAGCCGCCGAGTTGATGAACGGCGCAAAGCCGGGCGCACGGTTCAGCGCAATCGCCCGAATGGCGGCCAGTGAGCGGTCGTCGGTCAGGTCCGGCGCCGGATTGAACGGAGCAATGCTGTTGTTGGTCGAAGTGCCGTTGGTTTCGCGCGTCCCTTGGTACGAACCGAAGAAGAACAGTCGGTTCTTGACAATGGGACCACCCAGAGTGCCGCCGTACTGTTTGCGGTTGTTCGCCTGACGCGGAATCCCACCTCGTTTGAGGAAGAAGTTATTGGCGTTGAGCGCCTGATCGCGTAGGAAGAAATAGGCGTTGCCGTGAAACTCGTTCGTCCCAGACTTAGTCACCGCCGCCACGATGCCGCCAACATTGCGCCCGGCGGAGGCGTCATACTGGCTGGTCTGAACGATAAACTCCTGAAGGGTGTCGGTCGCCGGTACGGCCAGGTTGGCGAACGAGCCGGTTCCAATCGAGTTGACATCAATCCCGTTGATGAGAATTGAGTTGCTGGTGGTGCGCTGCCCGTTGACGTTGATGGCCGTGTCGCCGCGTCCGACTTCCGCCGTGTTGAAGACGTTGGACGCCGCGCCGGCTGACAGCGCTAGAAGTTGCTGAAAGTTGCGCGTCGGCAGCGGCAGCTGGCGGATGTTTCGTTCGTCCACGACCCGACCATGCGCAGCCGAATCAGCTTGAATCAGCGGCGCTTCCCCAGAGACGTTGACGACCTCCGACGCCGCCTCGCCAATTTCAAGACTGACATCGCTGGTTGTGACGCCCGTGATGTTGATGGTGATGTTTTCCGTCACGCTTGTCTTGAAGCCGGAAGCGCGGACTTCAAGCCGATACTTCCCCGGCGGCAGCAGGGTGAAGACGTAGTCGCCGTTGCCGCCGGTCGTCGCCTCACGCTTACTTCCTGTCGCCTGCTCGATAAGCGTCACCGCCGCGCCGCTGACCACTGCGCCCTGCGGATCGCGCACCGTACCGCGCAGTTGACCGGTGCTTGCCGATTGCGCCGCACAGGGCGCAGCGCCAAAGCCCAAAGCGAAACACAACGCCAACCACAGGGCGACGACCATCCGCCGCCGGACGGACTGCGTCAATCGGTTTTGTTGAGCGATGGACGAGAGAGCGTTTCCTGTCCCGCATTGACGAAAGCGCCGGTTGCACACCTTCAAGGCCATAGCAAGCACTCACCCTCAAGAGATCTGTTTTTGCAAACCTACTTCGGCGGGGAACTTCGCCGGTCGGCATGGGGTTGCCGCAGCGCCGCCAAGCGCGTTATGGAGAAACCATGCCACGTTGGACATTTTGACGCGGAAGATACGCCGCAACGGTAAGCGCGTCAATTCAAAAATAGTCAAAACCTAAAAGGGTCAGGGCGCGAAATGGTTTCCAGCCACATCAGCGTACAGACAGCGCCGCCCGACTGCGCTTCGCGAGCGGTCGCAGTCTAGTGCACAAGGCGCGCCAAGGCCACACTTTGAAGGGAAGCCGTTAGCCGTTGACCAACTCGCGGGCGCGTTCGGCGGCCCGGACAACTGCCTTGATGAGCGTCACACGGAGTTTGCCTTCTTCCAGTTCAAGCAGGCCGTCCACGGTACAGCCGGCCGGCGTCGTCACGCTGTCCTTGAGCAAGGCTGGATGTTGCCCAGTTTCCAGCGCCAGTTTGGCCGCGCCAAGCATCGTTTGCGCCGCCAGCAGCGTTGAAATGTCGCGCGGGATGCCAAGCTTGACGCCGGCTTCGGAAAGCGCCTCGAGAACAACGTAGAGGTAGGCCGGCCCACTCCCCGAAAGCCCCGTCACGGCGTCCATCAGCTTTTCTTCGAGGAACGCCGTCCGCCCGACGGCGCTGAAAATCTCTTCGGCCAAGCGTTGGTGTTCCGGCGTCGCGCGCCGTCCGGCGCAAAGCACCGACATGCCTTCGTTGAGCAGCGCCGGCGTGTTAGGCATGACGCGAATGACAGGAGCCGGAAAGGGCAGGCGTTCTTCGATGTATGCAGTGCTGACCGACGCCGCAACGCTAATGAAGAGCTGTGACGGGGAGACCGCCGGGGCGATGCTTTCCAGCACGGCCGTCATGTTCTGCGGCTTGACGGCCAAAATGACAATGTCGCGTCCAGCGACGGCGGCGGCGTTGTCGGTTGTCGCCGGGATGCCGAGCCGCAACTCGACGCGCGCTATTGAGGATTGACGGGCGACCGAGCCGATGAGATTGGTGCGTTCTACGTCGGCGCGGCGGATCAAGCCTGCAACCAACGCTTCGCCCAGTTTTCCGACGCCAAGGATAGCGATTTTTTTGTCGTACAGCATGGCCGGTCTCATCCAGTTCGCCAGTGAGGGTTCGACACGCCTTGGAAGAAGCGCTTTGCTCGCCGCCGTCCGACACAAGGCGCTGTCGCCGGCTCAATGACAAACGCCGGCGGGTTCACATACCATGGCGGCCCAGCGATGTGAAATCGCCGGGCCACGAATGTTGGCTTTAGTCCCTCAAAGCGGCGCTCCGCCGGCGGCGTGAGCGTTTGGCGTCCAACTAAGCTGGAGGCAGGGGGTTGGATGGACACTGAGCTGGTACGAAAGTTGGTCACCGCCCACCAATGGCATCATGATTTTGAAGTTGCGCCGGGTGTGCGTACGTACGGAGCGTACAATCCTGAGGAGCTCTGGCATGAGTTGGCGCTGCCGGAGGATATGACCGGCTTGCGAGTGGCGGATGTTGGGGCTTCCAACGGCTACTTCAGCTTCATGGCGCACAGGCGCGGCGCTCAGGTCACAGCGTTTGACTACCGTCACCGGGATAACTCCGGGTTCGCCCTGTTGTCATGGATCCAGGGTGTAGACATCCCCCACCATCAGGTCAACGTCCTAGACCTGTCGCCTGAAACCTACGGCCGGTTTGACATCGTGTTAGCGTTGGGATTGCTCTACCACACCGCTGACCCCTATCGGGCCCTTTCCAACTGCGCTGAACTGTCTTCCGAGCGCCTGCTAGTCGAGTCCTACTGCATTGACCACCTCCTGCCGGAGGAACTGCGAAGCGAACCGGTAATGCGGTTTTTGCCCGACCCGGCGCGTTTTCCTGATCATGGGCAGCCCAACAATGACCCCAGCAACTTCTGGGGCTTCACCTCCGCTTGTTTGAAGCTCATGGTTGAGGACGTTGGCTTTGCAGTTGATCGAATACGGGTCAGGGCGGATCGCGTGTTGCTCGACGCTCATCGAGTCGGAGGGCATGAGCATCGCCAAATGCTGGCCTACCGGTGCTTTGACCAGCGGCCGCCGATGGGTGACCTGTACAACCCCGCATCTTGGACGATCTTCTAGCCTGTTTTCCGTCATCGTCGCCCGCCATGCTGTTTTCCCTGCGTATGCTCTGGCGCGAGGCGCGCGCCCTGTGGCGTCAGATGTTGTTTTTCTTTCTATGCATTGCCGTTGGGTCCGGGTTAGTCATCACCTTGCGATCAGCGGTTCAGAACATCCGCGTCGCGCTTGTCCGCCAAACGCGCGCTTTTATCGGGGCGGACTTAGAAGTGCGGATGCCATACCGGCGGGTCGCAGCACTGCGCCCACAGCTGGATGAGGTTCTCGTCACATTCCCAGACGCAACCCGTACGGATGTCGTCGAATTTGAAACCGGCATCGTCGCTGGTCGTGACGAGCCGGTGCGTATCTTCGTCCGCGCCGTGGATGAGCGTTATCCCCTTGAAGGTGAAGTTGCACTGCAAGGCGTAACCTACCGCTACGACTTGCTCGCCGGTCGCGGCGCGGTGGTCGCGCCGACGCTGCTTGACCGCTTAGGCATCGGCGTCGGCTCACCGCTGAAGATCGGACAAGAGACGTTCACCATTCGTGGCGTCCTCAAGCGAGAAACGACCTCGCGCGCCTTCGGCGCGTTGCCGACGGTCCTTTTGAGCAGCGCCGACCTCAAAACGACAGGCTTGCTCACCACTGACGGCTTGACGGCGAACTACTTTATCCGTCTGCGTGTCGGCGACCGTCTGGAACGGATTGAAGAGTTGGCGGCGGCGCTGCGGCGGGCGCTTGCCGCTGACAAAGGGGTGAGGGTCGAAACGGCGCGCGCGCGTGAAGCGCGCGTCGCCGAACGACTTGAGGAAACCGAAAATTTTTTCAGTCTCGTTGGCGTCGCCGTCATCATGCTGGGCGGGGCGGGCGTCGCCGGCGCCACCTACACCATCATCGGCCAGCGCATTCGGACAATCGCCGTTCTGAAGTGTCTAGGCGCTTCCAGCCGGCTGGTCTTCCGCCTGTACGCCTTGCAAATGGCGCTGCTCGGCTTAGCCGGCGGCGTCTTTGGCTGGGCGGGAGCAGCGCTCGCCCGTCGGCTTTTTGGCCCGCGGGTGGCGGCGCGATTTCCATTCCCGGTCACCTTTGAACTTACCTGGTCGGCGATTGGGCAAGGCGTCGGCGTTAGCCTGATCGCTGCGCTCGCGTTTTCCGTCGTACCACTGCTGAGTACACGCGGCGTCAAACCCAGTGTTTTGCTTCGCAGCCAAGTCGAGGCGCTCCACATCCCGCTGCGGTGGGCGGTCCCGGTCGGACTGGCGGCGACAGCGGTGCTCTATGCGCTTTTTCTCTGGCAGGCCGGGACGTTCAACCTTGGCAACGCGGTGTTTCAGGCAACGGCTGTGACATTAGCGGGGCTATACGGCGTTGGTTGGACGCTGATGCGCCTAGCTTGGGCGGCTCGGCGGGTCACTTCCTTCACGATACGCTACGGGCTGGCGGCGTTGCGGCGTCCGGGCAATCAGGCGACGGCGATTGTCGTGACAGTCGGGGTCGGCGTGTTTTTCGCCCTAACAGTACGCTTGTTGGAGCGGAACATCCGCTATAACCTTGACCTAGCCGTCGCGGAAAATCTTCCCAATCTCATCGTGGCGAATGTGCTTCCTTCGCAGGCCGAAGCCGTCGGCGCCTTGGTGGAGCGCCAGGTGCAGGTGCGACCGACTTTAGTGCCGATTATTTCGGCGCGCATCACAGCAATTAACGATCGACGGATTAACTTCGCCGCCATCAAGGATGCCAGCCGACGCGCCGCCGTCGATCGGGAGTTTCGGCTCACGTATCGCGCCGACCTGCTTGCCGGCGAACAACTCGTAGACGGCGAATGGTGGTCGCCATCGCCTTCGGACACCTTGGAGCTGTCGCTGGAAACCTTCACCCAGAGAAATCTCGGCGTTCGCGTTGGAGACCGCTTGACGCTGGATATTCAGGGTCGTGAGGTGGTGGGCGTCATTCGCAACATCCGCCGGATTGACCCACGCCGTAGCTGGCAATTTTTCGCCATCGTCGCTCGGCCGGGTGGTCCCTTGGATCAAGCGCCACAGACGCTTTTTGGGGCCGTTCGAACTCCCGCCGTTGAAAAATCGCCGGAGACGTTTCAGAAGCTGTATCTTGAGGTTGTACGGGCGTATCCGAATGTTTCCGTCGCGCTGACCGGCGACGCCGTGCGGGTGGCGCGTGAAATCCTAACGGGCATCCAAACGGCCTTGGGCGTCATCGGCGGCTTGGTCGTGTTGAGCGGCCTTGCTATGCTGGTTGGCGCTGTCGCCCTGACGCGCTACCAGCGCCAGTATGAAACCGCCTTGCTCAAGACCCTTGGGGCGCGTTTCGCCACGCTGATCGGCGTCACGGTCATTGAGTATGGGGCGCTAGGTGTGACGGCGGCTGTCATTGGCGGCGGCAGCGCCCTGGGCGCCAGTTGGTATCTGGCGCAGCGTATCCTCCGTATTGAGTGGCAACCTTTCTGGGGTGACTGTCTGGCGGGCGTTGTTGCAACGGTTGTTCTAGTCGTTGCCGTCGGAAGTCTGGCGAGTTGGGATGTTTTGCGAAGAAAGCCGCTTAGCGTGCTGCGAAGCGGCGACTAGCGCGCTTTCGAGGAAGATGTCGTGAGTTGGCCTCTATTCGGCGGGTTGACTTGCTACATTTTCTCGAAAAGCGCACTGGCCGGTCGCTCGTTGCGTCCCAAGCTTTCCCGTGCGGCGAGCCGCCGGGCGACCTGCGTCAGCGGCAGTTCATCGAGCGTTTTGTGTGTCGCCCACTGCGCTTCAACGCCGGTAACGTCACACGGCGCTTCAACTTCAACTAGAAAGATTTGCAGCGTTTGCCGGAAGTGCGTGAAGTCATGCGTCAATGTCAGCCCCGGCTGCATCCGTTGCGCCGTCAACCCTAGTTCCCGCAAACATCGCTCAGCCGCCGCTTGGTCGGCTTCGCCGTCTAGACAAGCGATGGTCGGAAACTCCCACAATCCGCCCAACAGCTTCGTCGTCGCCCGCCGGACAACTAACCGCCGGTCGGCGCACTGCACAAGCAGGCAGACGAATGGACGTACCGGACGCGCCTTGCGCGGCGACCGGAGCGGATACAGGGCTGTCAACCCTGCCTGCCGCGCATCACAGGCGTTCGATAGGGGGCAAGCGTCGCAGCGCGGCCGGCGCGGTCGGCAGACGGTTGCACCAAGCTCCATCAGGGCTTGGTTGACATCGCCCGGACGCTCGCCCGCCGCCAGCGCCTGCGCCGTCGTCCAGACAACGGTCTGCTGGCGCGCATGGTCATCGCCAATTGCCGTCGCCGCTAAACGAGCCACAACGCGCCGCACGTTGCCGTCAATTGCAGCGACCGGTTCTCCAAAGGCCATCGAAGCCACAGCCGCCGCCGTATAGTCGCCGACGCCCGGCAGCGTTCGCCACTCAGCCGCCGCGCGCGGCAGCGCCCCGCCGCGTTCCACGCAGATAAGCCGCGCCGCTTCGTGCAACCGACGCGCACGCTGGTAGTAGCCTAGCCCTTCCCACTGCTTGAGCACTTCGGCCGGATCGGCCGCCGCCAGCGATTCAACTGTTGGAAAGCGTTTGATAAACCGCGCGTAGTACGCCGCCGCGCGCGCCGCCTGCGTCTGCTGGGTCAGCGTTTCAGCCACCCACAGCCGGTACGGATCGGTCGTCGTACGCCACGGCAGGTCGCGCCGATGTTGGTCAAACCACGCCAGCAACCGCTGCCGCAAAGAGGCGACTTCGCGTTTCACGTCACCGTGCCGCCGTCAAGAATAATGACCTCGCCGTTCATGTAGGCGTTGCGGTCGGACACCAGAAACGCCGCCAGTTCGCCGATTTCCTGCGGCTTGCCGAGCCGGCCGACGGAACACCACATTTCGTAGCTTTCGCGGAACCGATCCGGCAGGGTATGCCCAAGGTCGGTGTCGAAAATCCCAGCGGCGATAGCATTAACCAGCACGCCGAACGCCGCGCCTTCGCGCGCCAGCATTTTCGTGAAACCGACAACGGCTGCTTTCGAGGTGGCGTAGTGAACACTGGTCGGAACAGTGCGGATGCCGCCAATCGAGCCGATGTTGAGAATCCGGCCGTAGCGCCGCCGCGCCATGTGTCGAAACACCGGCTTGGTGACGTTAAACAAGCCGTTGAGATTGACGTCCATGACCTCGTCCCAAGCTTTGTCACTCATGGTGAGGAACATGTCCGGGCGGTTAATGGCGGCGTTGTTGACCAAAATGTCAATCCGCTCGAAATCGTTCAGCGCGTCCTGCACCATTCGCTTCACCGAGGGTCGGTCGGCGACTGACGCGCGGTAAGTCACGACACGGCGACCGTAGGCGCGCACGGCGGCGGCGGCTTCTTCAGCCGCCGCATCGTTAGTGTGGTAGTTGAGGGCGATATCACAGCCTTCACGGGCGAAGACTTCACAGATGCCCCGTCCAATGCCGCGCGAGCCGCCCGTCACGAGCGCCACCTTACCTTCCAGCAATTTCGACATGGCGGTTTGGTTGCGCGCTCCTAAGCTTATGCGGGGACAAGGGCTGAGATTTCGTTGACGATGCGCTGCGTCGCGTCGGGAACGCCCAGCGCCGCCGCCGCCTCGCGCATGGCTTTCAACCGCATCGGCGTACTCAGTAAATGCCGCAGGATGGGTACAATGTCCTCGGCCCGGCGCAGGAGCAAGCCAGCATTGTGTTCTTCCAGTAGCACGCCCGTCCCAGCTTCTTGCGGCATTGGCGGCGTCACGGCGTCGGCGATAATAGGTAGCCGCGTCGCCAACGCCTCAAATGTCGTCAAACCGCCCAGCTTTGAAACCATGACATCCGACGCGCGCATCAGGCGCTCCATATGGTTGGAAAAACCCAGTACCTTGACCGGAAAGCGCGCCTGCCGGGCCAGTGCGCGCGCCTCCTCCGCCAACCGCTCGTTTTTGCCGGTTAGGAAAATCACCTGTAGGTCAAGGTCAGCCGCCACCAGCGTCCGGTAAATCCGGGGGATGTTGCCGCCGCCGACCCAACCGGCGTTGACAAAGACTGTGAACTTGTTCGGATTGAGTCCCAACTCGGCGCGCAGAAGCTGGGGATCAAGCTGGTTGGCTTCCTGAAACTTCGGGTGAATCGGCATGCCGATGACACGAATTCGGTGCTCGGCGACGCCGTATTCCAGCAGCTCGGCTTTGGCGCGCTCGTGCGCCACAATGTAGAGGTCAACAAACTCGTCACCCCACGCCCGCCAAGAATTCCCACAGGGATCAGTGACGACCGTCACAAACGGGATTTTCCCGCTCAGGTTGAGGTCGTGCAGGATACGCCCAATCGGGTACTGGAACATCGGGTGTACCGAAACAATCAGGTTCGGGCAGTGTTTATCAAACAGGCGTTCGAGGTAAGGCTTGGCGTACCGCTTGATGATGCTCCAGCGTTCGGGGTGATAGCGGTTGATGAGACGATGGTAGTACTTGACGTACTTCTGGTGCGAACGCAGCAGGAAGTTGTACACATTGCCCGCCGCCCGCGTTGCGGCGCTGCACTCTTCCAGCGCATGGGCTATGTGAACCAAAAACCTGACGCCTTCGGCGACCTTGCTCAAGCCAGCTTCGAGCGCGCGAGCGGCGCTTGTGTGGCCTCCGCCGGTGTCGGAGGTCAAAATGAGAATTTTTCTTTCCACGCTTCCCTCGCCATGTGGGGGATGTGACGCCTAACCGGAGCCGCACTATAATGACGCCGTTTGGCTGGAAACAAGTCGTTGACGCGGCGCGTTACCCACCCGTTCGGGACGGGATGACGGCGATGCACTCAATCTCCACCCGCACGTCCTTGGGCAGCCGGGCAACCTCAACGGTCGAGCGGGCCGGCGGTTCACTAGGGAAGAAGGTTGCGTAGACCTCGTTCATCGCTTGAAAGTCGTTCAGGTCCTTGAGAAACACCGTCGTCTTGACGACGTGGGACAAATCGCCGCCGGCCGCCCGCACTACGGCCGCCAGATTCTTAAGAACCTGTCGAGTCTGCGTGGCGACATCGTCGCCAACGATGGTCATCGTGGCCGGATCAAGCGGGATTTGTCCCGATGTGAAAAGCCAATCGCCAACCCGTACGGCTTGGGCATAAGGGCCAATGGCGGCCGGGGCTTGGTCGGTGACGATACGTGTGGTCGTCATGGCTGCGTCTCCTGTAAAGGCGTCGCCTGTGTGCTGGCCTCCGGGTCAAGGTCGGCGAAGTAACGCCGGGTGTGGCGTTTGCCGATTTCGAGGTTGTCACGGCATGAGCGCGTATTGCCAACCGTGCCGGCCGATTCGCTGAAGTCACGTCCAAGTACCTTAGCGGCCGTTTCAGCGTGTCGCCGCCGCCAGTCGGCTAGTTGCCGGTCCAGCGCCACGAGTTCGCGTTGTAATGCGGCCAACTGCCCCGGGTCGGTCGTCGGCGCGGCGGCGACGCGCTCGTAGGCGCGGCGCAAATTGCCGGTTCGCTCGACTTCGCCGATAACCTGCGCTATCAGCCCGTCGGGTCCGCCGTACTTGGCGAGGAAATCCCGCATGCCGGGACCATCAATCAGGTGGTGGTAAAGCGTATCCGGCGTGCGTCCAACCAGCAGCTCAATGACCGTAAGTTGGACGCTTTGCAGACCCGACGTGTGTTGGAGCGCGCCGCGAAACGCAAGAAAGCTCTCGCGGGTGAGCGTCTTCATCACCTCGAAGCCCTGCACGGCGAGCGCAAATTCCAAATTGCACCGATGCAAGAGATCGGTCGCAGCGACGATTTCGGGCGGCGTTAGGTTGAGGCGGCGAATGATTTCCCGAAGGTCGCGGATGACCTGCGCGAACCAGAACTCAAAGTGCTGATGGACGGCGATGAACATCACCTCGTCGTAGCAGTCGGTCTGCCGTTCAGATTGCAGGTCGTGGATGGCGTCGAGCTTGACGTAATCCCAGTAGGTGAGTGGTGAGCCGGTCATCAGGTGTGTGTTTCGTGTCGGGGAGGTGTTGGCCTCTACGATGACTTGAAATATATCGCTTCAGCGACGGCGGCGCCGCGTCTTTTGCATCGCGCCGGTTATCCTAACGGGGCGGGGGAAGCCCGCCCCACAGCGTTTATGGAACAGAGTGGAAACCCCGCGCCAAGAAGCGGCGCTGCGGTTGGGCGTGACGGCGGATCGTCCGCGACGGCGAACAGTAAGCCGCGCCGTGCATTTTTCGCCGACTGTCCGCTCCGCTCGCACCCGCTGCCGCGCGCCTATTTGAGCAGGTTGACTAGTTCCCGTACGGCGTCCGCCGACCTCCGCAAGGCGGCGGCTTCATCGTCGGTGAGCTTAATTTCGATAATCTGCTCAACCCCGCCTTGGCCGAGTTTGACCGGTACGCCGATAAACAGTCCTTCCAGGCCGTATTCCCCCTGCAGCAGCGCCGCACAGGGCAAGATTTTTTTCTTGTCTTTGATGATGGCCTCAACCATTTCCACCGTCGCGGCAGCTGGCGCATACCAAGCGGATGTCCCCAGCAACTTGACGATTTCCGCGCCGCCGTTGCGTGTCCGTTCAACGATGGCAGCGATGGTTTCCGCCGGCAGCAGTTCCGTGACTGGAATGCCCGCGCACGTTGAGTAACGTGGCAGCGGCACCATCGTGTCGCCGTGGCCGCCAAGGACAAAGGCCGTGATGTTTTCCACCGACACCTTAAGCGCGTCCGCAAGGAAATAGCGCATGCGCGCAGAGTCGAGGACACCCGCCATGCCGACGACGCGCTCGCGCGGAAAGCCGGAGACGCGGTGCGCAACCGTACACATAGCGTCCAGCGGGTTAGCAACGACGACCAAAACCGCGTTGGGCGAACGCGGCGCAACCTGTTCCGTTACGCTGGCGACAATCTTCTGGTTGACTTCCACAAGGTCATCGCGGCTCATTCCCGGCTTGCGCGGTGCGCCGGAAGTAATCACCACAACATCGGAATCGTTGGTAGCGTCGTAGTTGGTGACGCCCGTCACCAGCGCATCGTAGCCCTCAATCGGAGCCATTTCGTTCAAGTCCAAGCCTTTGCCCTGCGGCAGGCCCTCAACAATGTCCACCAATACGACATCGCCAAGCTCCTTGAGAACCAGCAACTCGGCGACAGTTGCGCCAACGTTTCCTGCTCCGACAACGGTGATTTTTTTACGTCCCATGATGGCTTCCCCTGTGCGGTGAAAATGAAGGATGCGACGGGCGTGCGCCCTTGGCGGCCGAGCCTAGCGCAACCGCCGTGCGGTTTCACGCGCTTTGTGCGCCGGCGTACACAGCGCCCGGCGGTTGAGCAGGCGGCCTCGGATCGCCGCAACGCGGGCTTGCGTGGATTGCCGAGTAAACGCCGTCGGCTTCACCAACGTGCGCTAGCGTATTCCGCTGTCCGCCTTTATGATGCCACCGACCTTGGCGGCGGTCGGCGCGCTTTCGTGCGCCGTCGCCCTTGAGCGGCTATGAACGAAGAACAGGTGCATCTTGAGAAGCAGGCGGGCGTCGCCGTTCTGACGCTCAACCGCCCACAGGTCATCAATGTTCTAACCACCGACATGCTGCGCAGACTTGATCAGGCGCTGGATGACCTTGCCGCCGACGCTGACGTTCACACCGTGCTTTTACGCGGCGCAGGAACGCGCGGTTTCTGCGCTGGAGCGGATGTCAAATGGCTTCGGCAGTGTGTACTCGACGGCCGCGCGGAAGTGGGCGATGAATTCTTCGCCGTGGAGTATGCGCTCGACCTGCGGCTTCGTCATTTCCCAAAGCCGATCGTAGCAGTGATGGAAGGGGTGACGATGGGCGGTGGGCTGGGGTTGGCAATTGGCGCGCGCTACCGGATTGCTACGCCGACGACGCGCTTGGCGATGCCGGAGGTGCACATCGGCTTTTTCCCTGATGTAGGGGCGAGTTGGTTTCTCAACCAACTGCCCGGCGCGTGGGGACGTTACTTAGCGCTGACCGGTGAGAGTATTGACGGCGCGACAGCGCGGGCGCTCGGTCTGGCGACCCACCATCTGACGGCGGAGCAGGTGGCCGACCTACCTCGTCTCTTGGCGGAACATGGCGTTCCGGCGTTCCTCGACCGCTGGGAGACCCCAGCGAAAGCGCCGGTTGAACGTCAAGCTTGGGTTGATCAGCATTTTGGTCAAGCGTCGCTAGAAGCTATTTTGGCGTCATTGGACGCCGCCGATGACGAGTGGTCACGGCAGGCGCGGCGAAACCTGCGCGCCGCCTCCCCTTACAGCCTCAAGGTGACGTGGGACCTCGTGTGCGCCGCGCCCCCGGCGTCGCTCGAAGCCGCGTTTGCGCAGGAGAGGGAAGCCGCGCAGCGGGCGATTCGGCATCCTGATTACGCCGAAGGCGTCCGAGCGCGGCTGGTGGATAAGGATTTTCAGCCGCGTTGGGCGGCTTCGCAAGCGGACGACTGAGCCAAGATTGTGGGAAACGGTACGGGGCCGCCGGGGGTCGGCCCGTTCCCGCCCACACCTGTCAGCGTCGTCAGACGACGCTGAGTAGGTGTCCCATTTTTTCCTTCTTCGTGCGCAAGTAACCGATTGAGGGCGCACGCGGCGACAGTTCAATCGGTACGCGCTCGACAACTTCCAAGCCGGCGTCGCGCAACGCCGCCAGTTTGCGCGGATTGTTCGACATCAGGCGTATTTTTCGTAATCCAAGCTCGCACAGAATCTCCGCGCACTGCGTGTAATCGCGGGCGTCCACATCAAAACCCAACCGCAGGTTGGCTTCAATTGTATCAGCCCCCTGATCCTGAAGGGCGTAGGCGCGAATCTTGTTCAGAATCCCAATACCCCGCCCCTCCTGTTGTTGGTAGATAATGACACCTAGGCCAGCGGCGGCGATTTTTTCCATAGCCCGCTGCAACTGCGGGCCGCAGTCACACTTGATCGAATGAAAAACATCGCCGGTCAGGCACTGGGAGTGAATCCGAACAAGGGTGGGCGTCTGTGGGTTGGGGACGCCCTTGAGCAAAGCGACAAACTCTTCGTCGCTCGTCAGGCTGCGATACCCAAGAATGCGAAACAGACCAAATTCCGTGGGGAGATTCGCTTCTGCGACGCGCTCAACCGTGAGCGCTGGCGCGTTGTCGCTGACTCTTTCCCCAAGCATGCCGTCCATGTGTCGTCTCCACTTTCTATTTGTTGTCCTGCGCCGTCTCCCAATCGGTTTTCCCGGCGCAGGCTGGCTCCGGCTTCGTGGGGCAAAAAGCCGGACGCAAGTAAGCCCTATCGTAGAAAGCGTTTTATCCGAACGGCAAGCCGCTCTGCCGTCCGTAGGCCCGGGCAAGAAGGCAACAGCCGCGACGCTTTCAGGCGCTCAACAGCAGGGTGGTCGCCCAAACTGAGCGCGCGGGCCGGCCGGTTAGCGCAGCTACTCATCCTCCGGCATCAGGGCGTGCCCATCGAGCATTTCCACGTAGTCATAGGCTGCCTGCTTGACAATCCGTGGTTTACTTCCGTCAATCGGCCCGATGAAACCTTCACGCTCCATCATGTCGAGAATAGCCGCCGCCCGGCCGTACCCGATGCGCAGCCGCCGCTGGAGCACCGAAGTCGAAGCCTTCCCCATCTGCACGACAATCCGTACGGCTTCGTCGTAAAGCGCATCTCGCTCCCCAACGCCGGCTTCCGCCGCCTCAACTTCCTCTTCCGACATCTGGACGCTTTCATTGTACTGGGGCGCGCCCTGCCGCTTGAGAAACTCTGTGATGCGGTTGATTTCGGCCTCGCTGACATATGCCCCGTGAATGCGAATGAGCCGTGACGAGCCAGGTGAAAACAGCATGTCGCCCTGTCCCAACAGCTGCTCTGCACCGTTGGCGTCGAGAATCGTGCGAGAGTCCACTTTGGACGACACCCGGAAGGAAATCCGCGCTGGAAAGTTGGCTTTGATCAGGCCGGTAATGACATCCACCGACGGGCGTTGCGTGGCAATGACCAGATGAATTCCTACGGCGCGCGCCATTTGCGCCAGCCGGGCAATGGCGGTCTCCACTTCGCCTGACGCCGCCATCATCAGGTCGGCCAGCTCGTCAATGACAATGACGATGTAGGGAAGGCGCGGCGGCGGCCCGTCAGGAAATTTCATCGGATCGGGCGGTTCGCTTACGGCGCGATTAAAACCTTCGATGTTGCGAACGCCGACGCTTGCCAGCAGCTTGTAGCGGTTTTCCATCTCGCCGACCGCCCAGTTGAGCGCGTTGGCGGCCCGCTTCGGGTCAGTGATAATGGGCGTCAACAGGTGCGGGATCCCGGCGTACAGCTCCAGTTCGACGCGCTTCGGATCCACCAAAATCAGGCGTACGTCGTTGGCGGTGGACTTAAACAAGATCGAGCAAATCAGCGAGTTAATCATCACCGACTTTCCCGACCCGGTTGCGCCGGCGATCAACAGGTGGGGCATCTTCGCCAAGTCGGTTGCGTACGGCTCGCCGTTGATAGTTTTTCCCAACGCAATCGGCAATCGTCCGGGATTGTCACGGAATACCGGCGACTCGATGATTTCACGCAGGTAAATTGTGTCACGCTGTGTATTCGGCACTTCAATGCCGATGGTCGCCTTGCCCGCCATCCGGTCAATGCGAATGGACTCCACTTGCAACCCAAGGCAGAGGTCGTCCACAAGGCTGACCACCCGACTGTACTTGACGCCCGGATCGGGCTTGAAACCAAATGTCGTGACCACCGGCCCTGGTTCGATTTCCTGAATTTCGCCGACAACGTTGAACTCACGGCATTTTTCCGCTAGTAACCGCGCACGCGCGCGCAGTTCCTCATCGGATTGACTCATCTGCGGCGGGGGCGGATTCAACATGTCCACGGTCGGTAGAGCGTAGGCCGCGGCGGTTGCAGCCTCGGCCGGGGACGGCGCAGCCGCCGTCCCCGCCGCTGCACCAAACCGGTTGCTGGCTAGAGTTGCCGGTTGCTGGACAACTGCCGGTTGGATGGCGGCAGGCGTCGGCGGTGTGGAGTGACGCCGGACAATCTGAACGCCCTGCACCATTTTGGCGACTTCCTGTTGCACGTCGTCCTGAAGCTGTGGTGTGGACACACCTGCGCGGCGGCCGGCGACGGGCGGCTCTGGTTCAGTTCGGCGTTGCAGCTCTCGAACCAGCGCATTGTTGCCGCTGTTGCGGCGCTCAATTGCCTCACGGGCCAAGCGGCGAACATCTGCGCCAGGACTGCGTGGGATCTCCAGCGGCGTCGGTGCGGCAGCCGGCGTTTTTGGCTCCAAAACAGATGGCTTCTGCTCTAAAACCGGCGGCGACTCGCTCGCGGGCGCGACCGGCGGCGGAGGTGGCGTCGGCTCGACCGGCGCTTCTGGTACAGCCGACACGGCGGCGGCCTCGGTCGAGAAATCAGCCGCCGGAACGCTATGCGGTGTTCGGCGCACTCCAGAGACGATGCCGGGCGCTTCGTCGCCACCGTAGAGCGCTTCAGCAATCCGTTGCTCGTGACGGCTTTTGTCCTCCAAAGACTCGGCGACAGCACCATAGCTGTTGTCGGTTGAATGACTACGGCGGCGGGCAACCGTGACGGGGAGGCCGCCGTTGGCGGATGGTGTAGCGGGTTGGTCGGGGACCTCCGCCGTCGCCGTTTGGGCCAGTGGTGACAATCGCCGCCACGTGAGCAACCAGCCCCGAAATGAAAACGTCGTAGCCAGCATCAGCGACAGCAACGCTGCGCCGATCAGAACCAAGCCGGCGCCAAGGGGATTGAGCGCCGCTTCAAGCCAGCTTTCAAGCGTCAAGCCGACAAAACCACCTGGATGAATGCGCCCCCAAAACAAGGGCAACTCCCGGAACAGGGAGAGAAAACCGGCCGACGCAAGCAGCAAGCCGGTGACGCCGGCGGCCTGTTCAGCCGACACCAACAGCGCCCGACCGCGAAACACTTGGACAGCGTGAAAGCCGATCAGTAGCGGCAAGGCGTAAGCCGTCAGTCCGAGACTTTGCAGCAGGGCATCAGAGGCCGCCGCGCCAACCACGCCGATCGCATTGTGGATTTGCGTCACCGAGGCGCTGACGCTCCAGGAAACATCGTCTGGGTGGAATGAGAGGAGGGCGAGAGCGAGCGTCAGGGCACAGAACCCAAGTAGGATACCGACGGCTTCGCTAAAACGCGAAGGCACGAAGTATGTTTGGTCGGCGGGGGTGACGGTTGGGGGCAAGCTGTTGGTCATCGGCGTGTTTGTCCTCAGCGAGTCCTTTGAGACAGCCGCATTTGGCCGCGTGGGCTAGGTGTCGTTGCTAGCGACAAGGACGCCCTCCGGCTGGCGGTTCTTGGCGACAAGGTACTCCTTGATGAAATCGTCTAGGTCGCCGTCAAGAACATTCTCCACATCGCTGCGTTCCAGCTTGGTGCGGGTGTCCTTGACGAGTCGGTATGGATGTAACACGTAACTACGGATTTGGGAACCGAAGGAAATATCGCGCTTAGTCGCCTCTAACTTGGCGTTTTCAGCACGGCGGCGCTCAAGCTCAAGTTCGTAAAGCCGTGACTTGAGCACCTTCATCGCCATCTCACGGTTCTGGTGCTGTGACCGCTGGTTCTGGCACGACACCACAATGCCGGTCGGCAGGTGCGTGATGCGAATGGCGGAGTCGGTGACATTGACGTGCTGCCCGCCGGCCCCGGACGAACGATAGGTGTCAATGCGGAGATCCTTTTCGTTGATTTCGATCTCGATGTCGTCTTCGACTTCAGGCGTCACAAAGATTGAGGCGAAGCTGGTTTCGCGCGTTCCTGCCGAAGAAAACGGCGAAATCCGCACCAGCCGGTGCACGCCGCTTTCACACGACAACAACCCGTAGGCGTAGTCGCCTTCCACCATGAATTCCGCCGAGGTAATGCCTGCTTCCTTGCCGGGCTGCACATCAAGGATACTGGTTTTGAAGCCACGTCGTTCGCACCAGCGCAGGTACATCCGCAGCAGCATTTCCGCCCAATCCTGGGCGTCTGTCCCGCCCGCCCCCGACTGGATGCGCACAATGGCGTTGTTGGCGTCGTCCGGCCCAGACAGCAGCATCTGTACTTCGGTCGCTTCGACCTTGGCTTGCAGCGCCTTCAAGCGGGCCGCCAGTTCGGCAAGTGAGTCTGGGTCCGCTTCAGCAAACTCAAACAGAACTTCCAAATCGGCCGACTCACGGTCATAGAAAGCCGCTAGCTCAATTGCATCGGCCAGCCGCCGCCGCTCCTTGAGCACCTTCTGCGCTTGTTCTTGGTCATTCCAGAAGTTTGGGTCGGCGACACGGGTTTCGAGCTTTTCCAGTTGTGGACGTTTACCTTCCGGGTCAAAGAAACCTCCGCAGCGGCGCAATCCGTTCAAGCAATGCGTCGTAGGTCCGGCGAAGTTCAAGCAAATCCGACATAAGTAGCAACCTTTCTTTGTTTTTTGTTGTTGTGAAACTAAACCAAACGGCAGTGTCTGAAAACCAAGCCAGAGTTGAAAATTAGCAAAAAACTGTGGAAGACAAGCGGCGGCGTCCAGACAGCACGCCGTAAACCTGTGATAGGCGGACATCAGCGCCTTAGGCTATCCACACAAAAGACATTTTCGGTACTTTAGCGCCGGCCGGCTGTCGGTTCCAGCCGAAAAGCGCAAGAAAGGATGTTGTTTTTCACATGAGTCAGCCTGACGACGAGGTGCTTGGCAAAGCCTACGATCACCGGCTGGCCAAACGACTCCTGACTTACCTCAAGCCTTATCGCAAACGGGTGGCGTTGGCGATTCCGCTGATTGCGCTGACGGCGGGTTTTGAATTGCTGGCGCTCAACCTGACGATGGCGGCGGTGGACTTGTTCCTGATGCCGCCCGCCCACGGTCAACTGGGGCTATTTTCACGGATGTTGGCATCCAGCTTTGATCTCTTGGGCGGTCGTCCCTCGCCTTTTGACGGCGTGAGTCTCATCGGCGCGCTCTACTTGGGCTTGATGCTGGTGGTGTTTGGCCTGACCTACCAGCAAACCATGTTGCTCAACGGAACGGGGCAGTTCGTGATGTACGACCTGCGCCGCGAGTTGTTCGCCAAGTTTCAGCGGCTGCCGCTGAGTTATTACGACCGGACGCCGATTGGTCGGATGACGACGCGCCTGACTTCTGATGTGGACGCCCTCAACGAACTGTTCACGTCGGGTTTTGTGACGCTGTTCAGCGATGTCGTGGTGCTCGTCGGCATTCTTGGCTTTCTTTTCCTCATCAACTGGAAGTTGGCGCTGGTGAGCTTGGTCGTCGTCCCACTGCTGACGGCGGTGACGGCATGGTTTCGGACTAACGCCACCCGAACATATCGTGAGGTGCGCGCCCGTCTAGCCCGCATCAACGCTTTTCTCCAAGAACACCTTTCGGGTATGGCGACGGTGCAGTTGTTTAACCGTGAAGCCCGCGAACTGCGCGCGTTTGACGCCGTGAACGACGCGCACCGCCGCGTCAACATCGAGACGATTTTTTACTACGCCGTGTTCTATCCGGCGATCGGCTTCATCAGCAATCTGGGCGTGGCGCTGGTTATCTGGTACGGCGGCGGACAGGTGCTCACAGGGACGCTCTCGCTTGGCGCGCTCATCTTCTTTATTCAGGCGATGCAGCGATTTTATGAGCCGATTCAGGACATCAGTGAGAAATACAACATCTTGCAGGCCGCTATGGCGGCGGCGGAACGGGTCTTCAAGGTTTTAGATGAGCCGTTGGTGATTACGTCGCCGGTTGTTCCAAAAAGGCCGACCGTCAAGCGCGGCGAAATTGAGTTTCGGGGCGTGTGGTTTGCCTACAAGGATGAGAACTGGGTGCTGCGGGACGTGTCATTCCATGTCGCGCCGGGGCAAACTGTGGCGCTGGTCGGCGCAACTGGGGCAGGGAAGACATCCATTACCAGTTTGTTGATGCGCTTTTACGACGTACAGCGCGGGCAAATCTTGATTGACGGCGTAGACGTACGCGACTTTGACCTTGCTGAACTCCGGCGCTACTTCGGCGTTGTCTTGCAGGACCCAACACTTTTCGCCGGTACAATTGCCGACAACATACGGTTGGGCGCGGCTGACATCACCGACGAACAAGTCATTGCGGCGGCGCGGGAGGTGCGGGCTGACGACTTCATCCGGCGCTTACCTGGCGGCTATCAGGCCGTGGTCAAGGAACGGGGCGCTACGTTGTCCGTCGGGCAAAAACAGCTCATTGCCTTGGCGCGGGCGTTGGCGTTCAATCCGCAGATTCTCATCCTGGATGAAGCAACGGCCAGCATTGACAGTGAAACCGAAGCGCTCATTCAAGCGGCCGTCGAACGGCTGTTGGTTGGGCGGACGTGCGTCGTCATTGCCCATCGGCTGTCCACTGTGCGCCGCGCCGACCGCATCATCGTGCTGCATCGCGGCGAGATTCGCGAGATGGGAACGCATCAGGAACTAGTCGCCCGTTCCGACGGCATCTACCGGCGACTTTACGAGCTACAGTACCGTGAGTCGCCGCCGCTGCGGGCGTGGGCGTCGTCGCCCGCTCGATGACCTTAGCGCAAGGGGCTGTCCGCCGGCGTCAGACGACTGCTTTCGATCTAGTTCCGGGGGCGGGCGCAGGCAAAGCAGACAACACAGTGGGGGCTTCGCTCAAGACAGGATTTGGTTTTCGCTCAAGCGCGTACCGCCCAGGCTGCCAAAAACATCCCTAAAACAAGAAACCCTTGGGCGTGGGCGTTGTACCAGACGGCCTTCCCGATGGGATCGGCGAGGAAGGTGCGCTGAAACCACATTTGCGGGAGAACAACGGCGGCGACGAGAGCAGCCCAGACCCACTCGCCCAGCAACGCCAGCAGGCCGGCGGCGGCGAACTGCCCGGCGTCGAGAACGAAAATCCCCAACCAGGCCCCGCGCTGAACACCGAAAACCTGGGGCAGGGTATGGATGCCCATCCGTGCGTCGCCTTCAAGCGATTTGAAGTCGTTGGTTGTCATGCTGCCGACACTAGCGATGACATAGCAGACGGCGATGGTCGTCGCCGTCCAACTGACTTGGCCTTTGAACGCCAGTTCACCAGACATCCATGGGAGCAAAATGTATGAGCCAGCGACGACAGTGTTGCCGACCCAGACAACCCGCTTCAGTTTGATGGGGTTGGCGCTGTACAGATGCGCGTTGACGATCCCAATGACTGCAAGCGCCACAATCCAGGGGTGGATGAGGTACGCCGCGACGAGCGTGAGCGCGCATAGCACGCTGACGCCAAGCGTCGCTTCACGCAAGCTGATGCGCCCAGAGGGAATGGGGCGATAGGGTTCGTTGATGGCGTCCACGTCGCGGTCGAAGTAGTCGTTCATAGCTTGGCACGTCCCGGAAATCAGCGGCCCACTCATCAACAACCCCAACCACAGTCGCCAGTCGGTCAGACTAGCGGCGGTAAACTGCGCGCTGCACAGCGCCCCAGCAACATAGGCGCACATAACGGGAATCCAGGTCACTGGCTTGAGCAGCTCTACCCAAGCGGCGACCTTGTGGCGCGTCGGCGTCGAGGGCCGGGCTGCCGTCCGCGACAGCTGTAACGATGATGGCGGTGCAACGCCTTCCTTCACGGGCCAAACGCCTCCTCCCGCACCCTGATTGGGGCTGTTTCCAACTTATGGAATCCCTTTAGCGATGCAAAATCCATTTTCACTGGTTGGCGAAAGCCGACGACTCTCCTAAGAGCCTCTAAGAGCCTCGAAACTGCGTATGTCGTTTCCGTACATTTCTGACCGTAGCTGCTGGTTGTTACTCCTGTGGATGGGTGTTTGGTGTTGGCTTTTTGATCTCCCGACAGCCGCTCAGTCGGCGCGTCCGATCAAGCCACTTCCCGCCTCCAAGGTCATTGCCCGCCACGTGGCGGCGCTAGGCGGCGAGAAGGCTGTCCGAGCCGCCGGTAACGTGACGCTGCGTGGAGCGGCGCAAACAGCGACCGGCGAAACCGGAAGCTTTACGCTCGACCGCGCGTTCCCAAACCGGATGCGACTTGAACTGATTTTCGACGCTGACCAGCGCCGCCTCGGCGTTACTGGCACTTCAGCCTGGATGCAAACAACCCGCGACGGGGCTTATACGCTGGTGGATGACGCTGGGCGGCGGCTCCTGCTCGAAGGGTGGGCCCTGGCTAGTCGCTTCCTTGACGTCAAAGCCCAGGGCGTCGCCGCCCGGTCGTTGCCGGCGACGGAACTTGACGGGAAACCATACTACTGTGTCGTGTTCACTTCGCGAGAACGAGCGACGGTGACCGGCTATTTCGCCGCCGACACCGGTCTCCTAGCGCGCTTGGAAAGCGGCCAGGGCGCAGGCCGGTGCGTCTTTCAGTTTGCGGACTATCGTCCGGTCAATGGTGTCCGCGAGCCTTTTCAGATCACGCTTGAAGCGCCTGACGAACCGACACTTACGCTAACCGTAAACGAGGTGCAGCGCGTCAACGCCTTCGCCGCCAACCATTTCGACATTCCGACCAGCGACCCATCACTTGATCTGCCGGCTCTCCTGACGCGCGTCACGACCAACCAGCGGGCGGTGGATGAGCGGGTGACACAGTACACCTACACATTGACAGAGACCATTCGGCGACTGGATGGCGATGGGCGCGTCAAAGAAACAGAAGTCAAGACCTATGAGGTGTATCCGTTGGTAGGCGGGGCGCGGGCGCGTAAGTTGGTCGCCGTGAACGGTAAGCCGCTTTCGGCGTCCGAAGCGGAAAGGGAACAGCGGCGGGTGGCAAGGTTCATTGAGGAGAACGAAGCGCGCTGGCGAAAGCGCCAAACCCTCAAGGCGGATGACAACGACGAGGCGCAAAAGCGGCGGTTGACCATTTCGCAGTTTCTGCGAGTGTGTGAGTTTTATAACCCACGGCGGGAGACGTTACGGGGGCGACCTGTCATCGTTTGTGACTTTCGCCCGCGGCCCGACTACAAGCCAATTAGCGACGTGGAGAAGGTTCTACAGAAACTGGTCGGGACTGTCTGGTTTGACGCCGAAGACGAGGAAGTGGCGCGGCTTGAAGGTCGTTTTGTGAGTGATTTCAAGGTCGGCGGCGGCTTGCTGGCGTCGCTCAAGCGTGGTGCGGCGTTTGTCTTCGAGCAGACGCGCAACGCCGAGGGCGTCTGGCTGCCGTTGCGGGAGGATTTTAATGCTGGCATTAAGGTGCTGCTTGTCGCCGGCCTCAACATCAGCGTCGAAAATCGCTACAGCGATTACAGGAAGTTCTCCACTGAAACGAAGGAGTTTACCGACGACCCGCCCGCCGAGCCGTAGCCAACGCGCCTACTCGGCTAACTTGGCGGCTTGTGGTGAACCTCATGGTTGTAACCAAGGGCGGCGGGTGAGCGCCGACCAACACGACCAAGCGCCGGTCGTCTGCCGTACAGGCGGCGTGGCGGCACGCTTCCACTTAGGCGTAGTAGCGAGGCGCGTTTTTACAGGCAGGCGTCGCCGGCTGCGAAATCCGTTATAACGCGCTGACCGCAGTATGGGGGCTTCCAACCTCTGCGCTGGGGTGCGAACATCTCGCCGCGGGAAGCACCCCAACCTATGCGGAATGGAAATCCTGTACCCCAAGCAACCGTTTCATCCGTGAAAATTCCCGGAACTTTTGCCGAAAGGTACGTTTAATGTGCTTGGGAGCAATAGCGGCGTGCCGCACGCCCGGCGGGTGATGCTGCGGTTGCTCGTGGCGTAGCGTACATTCCTCCTCTCTGCTTGCGCGGTGGTTTTTCCCACCGCATTTTTTTGTCCAATGACGTACCCTCGCGCCGAGCCCCCAAGCGCAAGGCAAAGGCTGGGAGGAAACACCGATGCCGCCCGCCGCTGCGCCCGCTAAGCCGTCGTCTGTCAATCCGTCGCCCGTTGCAGCGCCGGTTGCGCCGGATGACAGTTTCCGTCCAGCGCTGGCGTTTTCAGCGCTGACGCCGTGGTTTGATGTTGTGGCGCGGGTCGCCGTCCGCGACGCCGCGCTCAAGGATCAGTTGGCGGATTTGTTGCCGCTTCAGGCAGGGCAAGTGGTTCTTGATGTCGGTTGCGGTACGGGGACGCTGCTGCTGCGCTTGCATGCACGTCAGCCACAAGCGCGACTCTACGGCGTGGATGCCGACCCGACGGTGCTAACCATCGCCAAACGCAAAGCCGCCGCCGCTGCCGCCAACCTCGCGCTGACGGTCGCTTCCGCAACGCGCTTGCCCTTCGCCGCCGACGCCTTTGACGCCGTAACGACTTCGCTGATGCTCCACCACCTGACCACGCCGCAAAAGCGACAGGCGCTCGCGGAAATCCGGCGCGTCCTACGGCCCGGCGGCGTGTTGCTTGCGGCCGACTATGACGCGCCCCGGACGTGGTTAGAAGCGCTGGCCTTTCTGCCGATCCGCTTCTTTGACGGCTTCGACGCCACTGAAGCCAACGTGCAGGGTCAACTCCCCGCCCTGATGCACGCCGCCGGGCTAAAAGCCGTCACCGTCTGCGCCGAACTGCCGACGGCTTTTGGCTACATCACCGTCTGGCGCGCGCAGTCGCCGGCCGCCGTCACTTCGCTTTGACGGCCGTGATGATGGCGTAGCCAAGTTCGCCGCGCGCAACAGCGTCGGCGGCGCTCTGCGTGACCTGCTTGGCTTTGGGAAAATCCACGTCCGGCAGGGTGAGTTTTTTCAACGCGACCATCAGTTCCGCGCCAAGAAGCTTGGCGCGAACGCTTGCGACCATCTCGCCCAGCGCCGCGTCATGTGGCTCGACGACGCCCGGCGCAAAGCCCGCCGCCGCCAACAGCGCCGTATAGTCTTCCACCGGTCGCGCGTCGGCAATGCAGGCGACCCACGCCAACAGCGTTTCCAACGCCGGCGCAAGCGGCCCCCGCCGCGTCAAATCGCTCAACCCCACTTGTCCGCCCGGCTTTAGAACGCGGAAAAACTCGCGCGCCGCCTGCGGCTTATCGGGAAACGTACAGTAGGCGCACTCGCACACAACGGCGTCAAAACTCGCGTCGTCAAAGGGCAAACGCTCGGCGTCGCCTTGCACGAACCGGACACGCTCCGCTAGCCCACGCTCGGCGGCGGCCTCCGTCGCCAGCCGGACGTTTTCTGCACCGAAATCCACCCCGACGACTTCGCAGCCGAATGTCTCCGCCAGATGCAACGCACTGGTTCCGCGTCCGGCGGCGACATCCAGCAGTCGCATACTGGGCTTCAGGCCAAGGATTTCACCTAGTCGCGTTGTGAGCGCCAGGCCCCCTGGATGAAACGACTCGCCGAAGAGAAAGCGCACGACATCGCTTTCATAAAACTGTGCGCAGCACGATTTGACTTCCTGCGCCTGATTGGCCGCTTCCGGGGCGGCTACCTCTCCCATAGCGGCGCTCATGGACGTGGCTCCTTGAAGGAAAAAGTAATGGGTCGCACCTGGAACGGCTTACCTTCCTTGCGAGCGAGTTTGCGCTCCCATTCAAGGGCCTCCAGTTGCTCGCGCGCTTGCTGACGGTAGCCGATAGTGTTGTAGGCGCAGAACGGAATCTGCTTGCCGCCCGGCAGCAAGAATTCCTTGCAGCACTTCATGAGGTTCTTCTGGTTGAAGGTGTAGGGGTCCATGAAGTCCTGCAACATGATCATTTTCATCTTTTCGGCGATTTCGCCAACGCTGAGCGACTCAAAACCGCAGGCTTGACACGATATCTGAAGGTCTCTGGCGGATTTCGCTGTCCCCGGCGCGGCCGACGACGACCATAGCCCCTCAAGCGCGATTTTGATTTCCGCGCTGTAGTCCGGCATGACCTTGTTCGTGATGTAGTCCAAGTAGTCATAGACATTGACAACGCGCGGCAGGGGCGTCACTGCCCCGTTCTCCACGAAGGCGTACGTTACGGCGTTGCAGGTTGGGAAGCAGCATGGTACAGGCACGAAGTCGCTCTTGCGGAACAAACCCTCGGTCTGCGTTTCAATCATCGTCAGGATATCGGGAATCGTTATCCGCTGGAGCGGGTCGTGCGCTAGGTGGCGGCCGGCGTGGAAGGCGGGCTGGAAGTTCACGCCGCGCACCGCTGGGTGTTCCATTGCAAACTTAACAATAGCCCCCACTTCGTGCTCGTTGACGCCCCGTTCAATCGCCGGGACGAGCACCGCCGTCAGCCCCTTCGCCGCCAGCCGATCAAGCGCGCGAAGTTTTTCCTCAAGAATGTCCGGTTCACCCCGAATGATGCGGTAGGTCTCACGATCAAAGCCGTCAAACTGGAAGTACAACGCCGGCCGAATCTCGGCCAACTCGTCCAGAAACGCATCGTCCCGCGCAATGCGCTTACCATTGGTGTTGAGCATAACAAGGTTGATGGGGCGCTTCTGCGCTTCGCGCAGGAAATCAAGAATCTGCGGGTGAATCGTCGGCTCGCCGCCGGAAAACTGTACGACTTCGGCACGGCCCTCCGCGCGGACGAAGTCGTCGAGGATGGATTGCACCTCTTCAAGCGTCAGGCTGAAGCCGGGGCCGGCTTCGGCAAAACACAGCGGGCAGTCCATGTTGCACACGCTGTTGACCTCGATGATGCCCAGACAAGTGTGCTGCTGGTGGTCAGGACATAATCCGCAATCATACGGACAACCCTCGACCACCTCGCTGTTGTAGTGCAGTGGAATTGTGCCGGGCTTGTTGTAGCGCACATTCGTGATGTACGCCTGGGCGTCGCTGTAAACGAGCGATTCGTAGAGCTTTCCCTTCGCCCGCTCACAGTCACAGCGTTTGCGCATGAAGACCTTGTTGTCGCGGACGATGATGTGCGCGTCCACGACCTTGGTGCATTCCGGGCAAATGCTGCGCGTGAGTTCAAGAAACACATAGTCTGCGTCTTTTTTGCGCGGCGGTTCGGTGGGGTGTAGAAGCGGCGGCGCGGCCGCAGCGGGCGGGGCTTCAAGAACGGTTGCCGATTCGCTCATGGCTGGTGATTCTCCAAGCAGTTAGATTTCGATATTTTGACCGTGTTTGGCGCTCGACCCCCAACAGCCGCCGGACGGACGGCCTAAAGGCGCTAGCGCATCATCTTCGACAAGCTCTGAATGACTTTGCCGGCCGTCCCGCTGAGGAAGTTTTCAACGGCGACGCCGGCCGCCAGTTGCTGGACGGCGGTGGCATAGGTTGGGTAAGCGTGAATGGCGCTCGCGATATCCGTCACCTTCAGACGATGATTGAGCGCCAGCGTGAATTCCGTAATCGCTTCGCCGGCGCGCGGCGCCACCATAGTCGCGCCAAGCAGCGTGCCGTCGCTGTGCGAAATCACCTTCAGAAAACCGTCTGTGTCATCGTCGCAAACGGCGCGGTCGGTACGTTTCATCATCCAGTGATGCGCCTTGACCGCCGCGCCGTGTTTGGCGCGGGCTTCAGCTTCAGTCATCCCAACGTGCGCCGCTTCGGGGTCAGTGAACGTCACCCACGGCACAATGTCGGTAAACCCCACAGACCCGCCCAGCAGCAAAGCATTGCGTACGGCCAGAAACGCCTGCCAGCCAGCGAAGTGCGTAAACTGATGGCCACCCAGTACATCTCCGGCGGCAAAGATGTGCTTGACGTTTGTCCGCAGGTTGGCGTCCACCGGAATGCCGCGTGCGTCCGCTTGAACGCCCGCTTTGTCGAGGTCAAGACCGGCAATGTTCGGGCGCCGTCCGGCGGCGATGAAGAGCGTTTCCACGTCGGCGCAGCCGGCGTCACTTTCCACGTGAATGACCTCTCCCCGTCGCCGCACGGCGCGGGCGCGGCCGGGTATAAGCCGCATGCCTTCCCGCTCGAAGACAGCGCGCAGAGCCGCGCCGACTTCCGGTTCGTCTCTCGGCAGCAGTCGTTCGGCGAACAGCGTCACCTGTGCGCCAAGACGCTGAAACGCCTGCGCCATTTCGCAGCCGATGGGGCCGCCGCCGACCACCGCCATGCGCTTCGGCAACTCGTCGAGGTCAAAAATGGTTTCGTAGGTGATAAACGGCGTGTCATCGAGGCCGTCCAGCGTCGGTCGGATGGGACGCGCGCCCGTGCAGATGAGAAAGTACTTCGAGGTCAGCGTCCGGTCGCCGGCGGCGATGGTCTGGGCGTCAAGAAACCGCGCCGGCGCAAGCACGACCTCAATGCCGTTGCGCCGCAGGACATCAGGCGCTTCGTGGGCATAGACTTCGCTGATGGCGCTCTGCACATAGGCTCGGACGCGCGCCATGTCGGTGCACGGCGGTTCGACAGCGATGCCGTAACGATGCGCCCGCCGGACTTCATGGGCGACTTTGGCGGCTTTGAGCAGGGCTTTGCTCGGCACACAGCCCGTCCACGTACAGTCGCCGCCAATGCGGTGTTTCTCGACCAACGCGACTTTCGCGCCAAGTTGGGCGGCGAATCCGGCGGCGGTGAGTCCGCCAGAGCCGGCCCCGATAATCACGATGTCGAAGCGGTCAGCCATCCAGCCCCAGCCTGTCTGCACAAAGCGGGCGGCGTCCGGTTTGCGCGGTGGAAATGTTAAGGTTGTACGGAGCGTACTCTAGCGCACGGACCCGACGGTGAGCAATTTGTCGCTTATTCGCCGCCGGGTGTCGCCGTCCCAAGTCGCGTTGCGCCGGACGCGCCGCGCCGTGTAGCTTCCATCCCGCCCGTCAAGCGTATGCGGCTGAACCTGGTTGGTTGTGTAACGCCATGGCTGATTTTTCCACCCGACTTGAACGCCTCTACCAAGGCGAACGCCCACCGGCTGAGGAATGGCTTGACGTGATTCATCACGCGCCGCTGGATGAACTGCTGTTCTGGGCGGATCGCCTGCGGGCGGACTGGCATCCTGACAACGTCGTGACTTATGTCATTGACCGGAATGTGAACTATTCCAACATATGCACGTCTGTATGTACGTTTTGCGCTTTCTACCGGAAGCCCGGCGACCCGGAAGGCTACGTTCACGACTACGAAACGCTCTTTCGCAAGGTTGAAGAAACGCTGGCGCTCGGCGGCAGCGGCATCCTGATGCAGGGCGGGCTGCACCCCGATCTCAAACTCGAATGGTACGAAGAGCTACTCCGACAGCTCAAAGCCCGCTATCGGATTCACTTGCACTGCTTCTCGCCGCCGGAAATCCTGAACTTCGCGCGCGTCAACCAGCTTCCCATCCGCGTCGTGCTTGAGCGTCTACGTGCGGCCGGGCTGGATTCGATTCCGGGCGGCGGTGGCGAGATTCTGGTGGATGAAATCCGCATGCGCCGCCGGACGGAATGCACTAGCGCGGAATGGCTCTCGATTATGGAAACAGCCCATGAGTTGGGCATCCCGACGACGGCTACGATGATGTACGGCATGGGCGAAACCGACCTGCACCGTCTGGAGCACCTACGCAAAATCTACGAGTTGCAAGCGCGGACAGGAGGTTTTATCGCGTTTATTCCGTGGACGCTGCAACCGGACTCCGTTCCCATTGGCAAGCTCTTTCCAGAACGCGTCGCCCCGGAGGTGTATTTGCGGTGGTTTGCGGCGGCGCGGCTCTATCTGCGCAACATCCCCAACCTGCAAGTGTCCTGGTTGACGCAGGGGTTTGAGGTTGCGCGACGCGCGCTGCGCGGCGGTGCCAACGATATGGGCAGCATTATGATTGAAGAAAATGTCGTCTCGGCGGCTGGGGCTAAGTACCGCGCCGACGAAGCGCAGTTGGTCCGCATCATCCGAGAAGCTGGTTTTATTCCGTGCAAGCGCAATGCGGCGTACCGCCGACTGGAAGCGCCGGCGGTTGCTGAGGCCGTCGCCTAGTCGCCGATGAAGACGAGCTTCGTTTGGTACGCGGCTGGAGCGACTCCCCTCTGGACGCGCTTCACACGCTTTCTTGAGACCAACTACGTCGAGCTGCTGGCGGCGGCGGGTTGGGCGGTTGTTGCTTGGCTATTGGTTCTGCTCGTAACGCGCGGCATCCGGGCGCTCGTTCGCCGGGTTTCCGCCGACTTTGAGCCGCCCTACACTGCGCTGCGCCATCCTGTACGAGTCTTTCTCTGGCTGTTGCTGCTGCCAGTCGGCGCGGATTTAGCTGAACTGCCAAGAAACGTCCAAAACCGCCTTGAAGCAGGCTTTGGCGTCGCTTTGACGCTGGCCGCCCTCTGGTTCGGCTTTGAGTTGACGGCTGTCGTCGCTGACTTCTCCCTGCAACGCTTGGACGCTAACGGCATGGATGAACAACGCCGCCGGTCGGCGGCGACGCGCATCGCTATTCTGCAGCGGCTTGTCCAAATCGCTATCGTCGTCGTTGGGGCGGCGTTGTTTTTGATGCAGTTTCAAGTGGTGCGCACCATCGGCGTCTCGCTGCTGGCGTCGGCCGGGATTGTGGGCGTTGTCGTCGGCATCGCTGCTCAGAAAACCATCGGCAACTTTGTCGCCGGTATCCAGATCGCCATTACGCAACCGATTCGCGTCGGCGATACGGTCATTGTCGAAAACGAGTACGGTCAGATTGAAGAACTGACCTTCACCTTCGTCGTCGTCCGCATTTGGGACAAGCGGCAGCTCATCTTACCGGTGTCGTACTTTCTGGAACGGCCTTTTCAGAACTGGACGCGCTACACGCCGGAACTCATCGGTCAGGTGCTGGTGCAGGCGGATTTCAGCGTGCCAATGGACGCCATGCGGGCTGAACTGCAACGGCTGTGCGAGGCCGATCCGAACTGGAACGGGCAGGTGTGTCGGTTGATTGTCCAAGAGGTCAATGAGCGCGCCATTGTTATTCGGGCCACGATGTCGGCTGATGATCCGGGGAAGCTTTTTGATTTACGGGTAGCTGTACGCGAGGGCCTCGTGCGATGGCTGGCGACAACCGAGGGCGGCCGTTATCTACCAAAAATCCGTCAGGCCGATTTACTTGACGCCCAAGTGACGTCTACGGGCGGCGACGACGGCGATGGAGTCCCATGATGCGCTTGTCAAACAGTGTTTGCGCGCCGGCTCGGTGTCGCACAGGACAGGCGTCGGTAGGGCTTATCCGCAACCCGATGCAGCTTGCCGTCCAACGCACGCTGCAACTGCTCAGTGAATGGACTCTCGTCTCGGCGCGTAACGGAGAACGGCGATGCTCCACCGACGATGCAGGCGCTCCACTACGGTGTGTCAGCGCCGCCTCCCCAGTAAGGCGCTGGGGCAGGCGGCGTCAAGCGTTAGAGGCAGGGGAGAGTTGGTCAGTACTTCGGGACACTCGGATCCACGTCGTTTGACCAAGCAGTGATGCCGCCGGCCAGATTGATGAGTTTACCCGTGAATCCGGCTTTCTGTAGAGCTTCGATGGCGCGCGCGCTGCGCCCGCCCACTTTGCAGTGCACGATTGTCGTGCGCGTCGGGTCAATTTCACCCATTCGCTCAACGATTTGCCCCAGCGGAATGAGCTTCGTGTTGGGCAGGCGCGCAATCTCGTACTCGTGTGGCTCGCGTACGTCAATAATCTGCAAGTCTTCACCCAAGTCTAGACGGCGCTTGAGTTCGACGGCGGTGATTTCTTCCATAGCCGATTTCTCCGTAGAGGTTGGCGGCTTGAGTCCACAAAATTGCTCGTAATCAATGAGTTCAGTGATTTTCGGGTGATCGCCGCACAACGCGCACTGCGGATTTTTGCGCAGCTTGAGTTCGCGGAACTTCATCCGCCAAGCGTCAAACAGCAGCAGTCGCCCAATCAGCGTCTCCCCTGCGCCTAGGATCAGCTTGATAGTTTCGTTGGCTTGAATCGCCCCGACAATCCCCGGCAACACGCCCAGCACGCCGCCTTCGGCGCAGGATGGCACAAGTCCCGGCGGCGGCGGTTCGGGATACAGGCACCGGTAGCACGGCCCCCGCTCGCCCCAAAACACGCTTGCCTGCCCCTCAAAACGGAAAATCGAGCCGTAGACATTTGGCTTCTTGAGCAGAACGCAGGCGTCGTTGACCAAGTAGCGCGTTGGGAAGTTGTCCGTCCCGTCCACCACAATGTCATACTCACGAATGATTTCCAGTGCGTTGCGGCTCGTCAGGCGCGTTTCGTGAATCTCCAGATGGACGTTGGGGTTGATGTCGTGCAGCCGGTCACGCGCCGAAGCGACCTTGGGCCGGCCGATGTCCTTCGTACCGTGGATGATCTGGCGCTGAAGGTTGGAGGCGTCCACCACGTCGAAATCCACAATGCCGAGCGTCCCGACGCCGGCCGCCGCCAGATACATCCCCAGCGGCGCGCCCAGCCCTCCCGTCCCCACCATCAGAACGCGCGCCTGCTTGAGCTTGCGCTGCCCTTCTAGTCCGACCTCCGGCAGGATGAGATGCCGCCCATAGCGCGTGTATTCTTCCTGCGTCAGTTCGGGCAGCGGACGCGCGGCAGCGTCACCGTCGGCCGCGCCGCCGGCAATCGAAGGCACAATCATGACGGTTTCGCCGTCGCGGAGCGGCGTGTCCAGCCCCTGCAACGCGCGGATGTCCTCGTCGCCGACGTAGACGTTGACGAAGCTGCGCACCGCGCCGCCGTCATCGAACAGATGCCTTTTGAGTTCGGGATGCGCCGCGCCAAGCGCCGCCAGGGCCTCGCCGGCGGTCGCCGCCGTCACCTCGATTTCCGCCTTGCCGCCGGCAAAGCTGCGCAGCGCGGTCGGGATAAGTATCGTTACCGGCATGCGTTCTCCTCTCCTTTCACCAGAAGTTCAGGGTTGAACCGACTGCGATCCGCCTCCATTTCCCACGCTAACAGCTCGCCTGCCCGCCCCTGTATCACGGAGACAATGATGTACGAATAGACCGGCAGGGCATGCTCCAAATCATAACTGGACGGAACAGCCGGGTGGTCGGGGTGCGAGTGATAAAAGCCAATCACGTCAAGCCCCTTGCTCCGGGCGTAGCGTTCGCCGCGCATCAGCTCCGACGGCGTGATCAAAAACCGATTACGCTTGGCGCTTTCCTCGCGGGCGTTGGAAATCGGGAACACCTCGCGCGTCGTCTTGCGCCCATCGTCCTCAAAAACGCCCAGCAGCAGCCCACAACACTCGTACGGATAATCGGCTTCGCCGTGCGCGCGAATCGCGGCCGCCTGTTCGTCGGTCAGCGCCAGCATACCGTCACCTCGTCTGCGCCTCGCCCCAGATGTCTTCGCTCATGTAGCGCGTCCCGGCGTCGCAGAGTACCGTCACGACGACCGAGCCGGGCGGAAGCGTCCGCGCCACATTCAGCGCCGCCACAACGTTCGCCCCAGCACTGACCCCGACAAACAGCCCTTCCTCACGTGCTAGTCGCCGCATCATCGCCTGCGCTGCTTCCGTACTCACTTCCACGTTGGCGTCGGCGACGGTCGGATCGTAAATGCCCGGCACAAGCGCCGTCGCCATGTGCTTCATCCCTTCCAGCCCATGCAGTGGCGAGTCAGGTTGCATTGAAATGCACCGAATGTGCGGATTGAGTTCCTTCAGACGGCGCGACGTGCCGATGAACGTCCCTGACGTGCCTAGTCCGGCGACAAAGTGCGTGACGCGCCCGTCAGTTTGCGCCCAAATCTCATTCGCCGTCGTCAGGTAGTGCGCCCGCCAGTTGGCGTCGTTGTTGTACTGGTCAGGATAGAAATACTTGTCCGGGTGCTCGGCGGCGAGCTGTTTCGCCAGCCGCTGCGCTCCGTCGGTGGCTTCGAGTGGATTGGTCTCAATAATGTCCGCGCCGTAGATGCGCAGCATTTTTTTGCGCTCCAGGCTGGCGTTTTTTGGTAGGCACAGCGTCACACGGTAGCCCAGCGCCGCGCCCAACATCGCATAGGCGATCCCCGTGTTGCCGCTCGTTGCGTCGAGAATCGTCTTGCCGGGCGTCAATGCGCCGCTGCGCTCGCCAGCGCGAATCATGCTCAACGCCGCCCGATCCTTGACCGAGCCGCCGGGATTGAGATGTTCGCCCTTGGCGTACACCTCAACGCCTTCTGGGACGACGCCCGCCGTCACGCGCTGAAGCCGAAACAGCGGCGTGTTCCCAATGGCGGCGGGCAAGGTGAGGGCGCGCTCCTGCATGGCGGCTTAGATGGCCTTTTTGGCTAAGTACCAGTCCACCACTTCGTACTCACTTGACTGCGCGCGTGCGGCGGCGTCGGCGAGCGTCTGCGGCGGCGGAACGACGACCTTCTCGCCCGGCTTCCAGTTGGCCGGCATTGAGCAGGCGTTGGCGTCGGCCGTTTGCAGCGCCTCTAGCGCCCGCAGGATTTCGTCAATGTTCCGTCCCAGATTCATCGGGTAATAAATCAGTGCCCGCACAATGCCCTTGTCGTCAATGATGAACACAGCACGGACGGTCGCCGTCTCGGAAGCGCCCGGATGAATCAGCCCGTACTTCTGGGAGACCTTCATATCGAGGTCGGCGATGACCGGAAAATCAATCTTGACGCCAAAGTGCTGCTCGATGTTGCGCAGCCAGGCGATGTGCGCCGGGACGGAATCCACCGACAGCCCAATGAGCTGCGCGTTGCGCTCGGCAAACGCCTTGGCGCGCTCGGCGAAGGCAACGAATTCCGTCGTACAGACGGGCGTAAAGTCTGCCGGGTGCGAAAACAGCACCACCCACTTGCCTTTATAGTCCGACAGCCGAATAACGCCCTGGGTGGACTTGGCTTCAAAGTCCGGCGCCGGGTCGTTGATGCGCGGCAAAGCCATGACGGTTTCCACGGCTGCTCACCTCCCAGAGTTCAAAGGATGAAAGCGCATGAGAGTCCAATAAAACGGAAATTCTGTAAACGATACCGGAGGACTGGTCAATCCGTCGGCGCGTTGCCCGCCCGCTCAAGCGCGCGCGCCGTCGTCCGCAGCGACACCGTCATCCCATCCGTCAGCGCGATGACATTAGGATGAACGGCGGCGGCTTCTTGAATGAAGGGCTGCGTTTGCCGGTAGCGCCGTGAAAAGTGCGTCAGGACAAGCAGCCTCGCCCCGGCCTCGCGCGCGACGGTCGCCGCCTGCCGCGCCGTCATATGGCCATAGCGGTCGGCTTCTGCAATTTCACTCTCTAGAAAGGTCGCTTCGCACAGCAGGGTGTCCACGTGGTCGGCCAACCGTAGCGCACCGGCGCAAGGACGGCTGTCCATAACGAAGGCGAACGAGCCGCCGCGTTTGGGTCGCCCGACTTCGGCGGCCGCAATGCGCCGGCCGTTGGGGAGATCAAAAAAGCCCTGCCGCTTGAGCCGGCCCACAGCTGGCCCCTGCAGGCCTAACGCCGCCAGCTTTTCCGGCAGCAGCGTCAGCGTGTCGGGTTCAACCAGACGGTAACCCCAACTTTCCACCGTGTGGTCAAGTGGGTGCGCTTCAATTCGAAACCGCGCCGTTTCGTAGATGACACCGGGCGTGGTGATGGGATGCTCCCGGATGACGGCCGTTTCCGTGAAAATCGAAGCCCGCCGCAGCCGACGGACATACTCCGCCCCGGAAGCCGGGTAGTACAAATCCACCGGATGCGTTACGCCGTCGAGCGAGAGCCGCTGAATAACGCCCGGCAGCCCCAGACAGTGATCGCCGTGTAGATGCGTGAGGAAAATCGCCGTGATGTCGGCGGCGGCGACGCCGAAGTGCGTCATTTGCCGCTGCGTGCCCTCGCCCGGATCGAACAGCAAACCAGCGTCGTCCCAGCGGACAAAGTAGCCGTTGTGGTTACGTTCGCGCGTCGGCACTTGGCTGGACGTACCGAGCGCAATCAGAAGACGATCCGACACGGCTTTCACCCGTCAACTAACCTGCCGGCGGCGGCCCGGAAAGAATGGGCGGCTCAGGCGGCTTTCGCCAGCTTGGCGAGATACTCCTCAAGCTTGCGGATGCGGACATCGTAAATGGACTGCTGGATGGACTCAATCAGGTCGTATTCCTCCTTGATACAGAGCAGGATGAACAGCCCCCACAGCATCCGCTGCCGATCCTGCTTGAGGCTTTCAATGCGGGCTTCGAGGTCAGGCTTTTTGGTGCGCCGGTACTCCTCCGTCAGAGCTTCGATCTCCATGTGCAACTCGCGCAGCAGGCTCAGCTTGACATCGAACATGTTGTAGAAGCGGTCGCGGTAGGCTTCCTCCTGATGCCGGTAGTAAATGTGCCGGTACTGGTAGAACTTCATGAACACATCCTCGCCCTGTCGTTTGGAGAGGCCCGTCACGGCGGCGATTTCCTCCGGCGAGCTGTGCATGAACTTGTCGAAGGTCGAAAGCCCGGCCAGGATGATGCGGTTCATGAGCTTTTCATTGATTTCGGGAATCTGCTTGAGAATGAACTTGACAATGAGCACCTCCTTCTTGCTGTTGAGGTCGGATTCCGACAAATCCAGCGCGAAGGTTTTGGGAAGCAACTGGGCGAGTCGCTCGTAGGCGGACTGAATGTGCTGAAGCGCTGTCTCCGTGAAATAGGCCTGGTCGGGCACGCCCTTTTGCGACTGAAGTGCCTGCCGCATCTCTTGCAGTGCGGTGCAGATTTTCCTGTAGCCCATCTTTTCGGCCGAACCGTACAGCAGGTTGACCGACGGCTCGACCATTTCAATCCATTCAAGCGATGTACGCCGCTTGATCTTCTGATTGAGTTGGATTTCCCGCATGAAGTCCTTGAGCGGTTTGACGTAGGCGACGGCGATGTTGTCGTACAGTTCCATTAGCATCGCCTCTTCGTATTCAGTCAGGCCGGAATCAAGCGTCGCGCTCCCGCCGCCGCCAAGGCCTCGGCTGGTGAGTACAGCGTCCAGATTGTCAAAAAGGTCGTCCACCGCGGCGTCGTCAAAGAGGGCTTCCGCCGCGTCGTCAAAGGCGTCGTTGATGAGCTGAATGTTTTCGAGCTTCTGAAGCGTCGAGGTTTCAACGGCCGCCGATGGTGCGACGGGCGTGACATCGGCGGCAATCTGGAAGGCAAAACCCATGTAGTCGAGCAGTGCTTTTTTATCGCTCGGCTGTTTGGTTTTGAGGTACTGGTGAACCAGTTCCAGCGCGCGCTCGCAGGCGTCCACCATCGCGGCGACAAGAAACCGGCGTTCGTCGTAGGCCGCCTTGAGATACGCGCCCAGTGTCGTAAACGTGATCTGAAGCGCTTCGTCCGAGGTGGCGCGTGCCGTTTCCGTACAGATTTCAGCCGCCGCTTTATAGGGCGCAAACAACAGCGGCTTGCGCCGAATGCGTTTCAGGTTTTCATCCAACATCTTGAGGCCATCCGACAACGCGGCGGCGTCGCTGCCGACGCGCAAGGCGTCTACGGCGACGAAGTTCTGGCGGATGAGGTAAAAAAGTTGCTTGTAGAGGTCGTACTTGCCCAGCCGCGTGCGTTGCTGGAGGGTTTCAATGTTGGCCGGCTCGGCTAGCGCGTCCCAGACAATGCGGCACAGTTTCGGGTCGGGGCTGTCCTTGAAATGCAGCAACAGCGGGTTGACCGAGCGCCGGGTGAAGGAGGAGTCAGGCTTGACGGCCGTATTAGCGATCTGCTTCAGCTCGCTGCGCTGCAACAGGGCCTCGTGCAGCAGCAGGGTGGTGTCCAACGTAATGTTGCGCGGGGCCGGCGGCGTTTTGGTGTCGAAGTAGGCTAGCGCGACCTCACGCGGGTCGAGCATAAAAAGCCAGTAGAAGGCGTTGTCGGCTTCGAGAAAGAACGCCGGCACCGAGGCGTGGGTGACATTGCCCATGGACATATCTACACGGCACTCGGTGTTGTCCGTCAGCGTGACATGAAAGTGACCGGTCAAACCAGCTTCCCAAGCGTAAACAAACGCCTCCGGCAGGTTTTTTTGCACCAGTAACCGATTGAGGCTGCGATCTACAGCTAAGGGCGGCGGCGCCGGCGTCGCTGTGTCCAGCAGTTGACGGGCGGCGACATGCAGCGCGTTGCGCGGCGTCAGCGACGCGACAATCTCCTGACATAACGCCTTGACTTCATCGGTGTACTGATAGGCTAAGCACCGCAGAATCTTGGCGGCGCCGTCCGCATTGCCCAAAAACGCGAACGAACGCTTGAGCTTAGCAAGTTCCGTCCGTACTCGTCCGGTCAGAAAGGCGATAGTGGGCGGCGAAAGGATAGTTTGGGCGAAACGTTCAACGTACTCCTCGCTCCAGTGTTTGAGGGCATGGTCGAGCGAGGCTTCCATCGCCTGCGGATCGTCGAGTGCGACGAGCGCCATGGCGATTTTGTCGGCCAGATCACGTGAGACCGGGTCGTCGTGGCGCTTGAACTCGGCCAACTTGGCCCGGAGGCACTCGCTCGCCGCCTCGCCGCCAATGAAGCTGAGCGTCGAGATGCTTTGCAGGTTGACCTGCCGGACGCCGCGCACTTGCAGGTGTTGACCGACGAGCGTAACAGCGCGGGCGCGCTCAATCGGCTTCGGCGACACAATGCGGCCGAGGAGGAAAATCAGGTTGCGGACGTAGTACCACGGCGTCTCCGGCGTACAGTATTCAAGCTGCTGCAACAGCGCCGGATAGATGCGTTCCCCGTTGGCTTCCAGCACACTAAGCAGGACCCGCCTTTTACGGCGCTCCGGCTCATCAAAAAGCTGCTGAAACAACGTCTCGGGCCGCCACGCGGTAAAGCGGCTCAGGATGTCGCCCATCAGCAATCGGGAAAGTTTCGTCGCGCCGTACTCGTCAATCTTGCGTCCACTGAAGAGACTCGCCTTGCTTTGCAGTCGCTGGCTTTTTTCGATGGAAAAGCCGCGCGCTTTGGCGAGTTGCTCCACCAAATCCATCATCTGGCAGGACTGGGGCAGGAAGTCGTCGTTGAAAAAAGCCACCGCCAAATCCACCGACTGCGCGAGGTACTCTTCAAGGTTGAAGCGTCGTTTGTTTTCGTATTCGGCGTCCTTATCGGCTTCGTTGGCGGCGATGATTTCCTGCCGGACGCGCTTGTCCGTCACCAGCCCGACAAACTCTCCGACAATCCCGCTGACCTTTTCCTGATACGAACGTACGTCGGCGCTGGTCTGCTCGTCAGCGAACTCGAACCGCCGGTCAGCGGACAGAAGATTGTGCGTTGCGTTACGGTAGATGTTTTCGTTGAACTGATCTTCCTGGACCGGTACTTCAATCCGCTTTTCGAGCGCGTACATCACCCGTTCCCGCACATCGCCGATGGGTCGCAGTTGTTCCCACGGATGCTGCGCTAGAAGCGCCTCAAGATGCGGCCGGTAGGCGGGCGGGCAAAGTTCAACCAGATGCTTTTCAAAGCTTGGGAAGAACCGATACACCTCGTTGAAGCGCACGACGCGGTAGAAAAAAATGTCAAACACTTTGGCGCGCGCCGCCATGACGATATCGAGCGGGTTGACATCCGGTCGGCGCTGGACGACTTTGGAAACCCAGTTGAGAACGACCCAACTGACCGTTCGAATATCCGACTGCAAAACGGTCACGAGCGAGGCCGCGACCAGCGCCGGGGCGCGTTCCCCTGCGAGGAAACCTTCAAAGTCTGCCAACGCCGGCTGCAAAGCTTCATCTGTCATAGCTCTGACTCCACGCCTAGCCTAAACTGAGCGAGCGGTTGCACGCACCACCGTCCAAGTAAACCAACCGCCGCCGAACAACCTTGGTTTTTCAGTTCGTTTGCAAACCCACTTGGGGCGCTTTCGGCAGTCATACCCCAGCCCAACACCTTTACGCCATGCCAAGAAGCAAGTAAATCCGACCATTACTGCACTTTTGGTTGATTGCACAGTAAAAACTTTCCGCCGCTCGCGGCCACGGGATACAACGCTGTCGCGCCAACCAGTCGCTCAATCCGTGGCAGGTGAACGTCCTCAACCAGCAGGTAGGCGCGTTCCGGCGTGCGCCACAGGGCGACGAACTGCTTGTCGTCCAGAAACACATCCGGCGCACCGGGAGCGTAGGAGCCGTATTCAAGGTTAGTCGTGCGCCCGTTGAGCAGCAACGCGCCTTGGAGGTTGGCGTAGAAAAACACGGATGAAAAGGCGTAGTACTGGTTGTCCACCACGACGCGCCCCGGATGCGTCCGCTGCGCAGCGACGAGCGCCTGCGCCAGCGGATAGGAACCTAGATAGGGATCAAAGGTCGTCATGGCGATGCGGGCGGCGACCAGCAGCAGCGTCAGCATTGCCGTGATGGGCGGCCATATCGTCCGTCGCTGAAGAACGTGGACGCCGACAGCCCCGATAAGAAACGCGACAGCGGCCAGGGTCAGCGGCAGGCGCAAGTAGGCGAATGACCGAACCGTGAGATCGCCCAGGTGGCCGAGCGACAGCGTATAGACGGCGTACACGTCCGTGCTTTTGGCGAGCGCCTGTGCGATGTCGCCGGGCGTCGGCGTGTTCCAGTTCACGATGAGGAGCGCAGCGGCGACCAGCGCCGCCAGTCCGGCCGTGACTGAAGTCGTCCAGCAGGCGATGGTCTGGAAACGACCGTCTTTGGTCAGCGCCGCACCCAACAGGAGAGCGACGGCCGGATAAATCGGCAGCGAGTAGTATTCCTGCGTCGTTGAAAACGAAAAAAACACCATCACAAAGCCGATCCACACAACGGCCAATAGCGTCAGCCGCTCGGCGCGGTTGGCTGGCCGGCGTGTCAGCCGCAAGCGGGCGACACCGGGCAGGAACAGGCTCCACGGAAAGAACCAGACTAGATGCGACAGCCAGAACCACAGGCGCGGAACGGTGTTATAGTCGCGCGGGTAGCGTCGCCCCAGAAAGCGCAACACATGCTCGTTGAAGACAAAAAACCAGAAAAACCCACGGTATTTGCCCGGCTCGCTGGTCAGCGCAAAATCAAACCACGGCGGATTGCGCACCGTAGCAGCGACAAACCATGGCAGGATGAGGCTTAGAACGATGACGGCGGTTGTCGCCGGCTGTAGGCGTTGCCACAGGTCGCGTTGTCGCCACTGCCCTGTGACCAGGGCGTACAGCGCTATTGCGGCCAATGGGAAGATGAGCCCGATGAACCCCTTGAAGAGAAACCCGGCCGCGAGGCTGATGGCCACAACGGCCGACCAGCAGCGCGGCCGGACTTCTTCCAGATCAGTCGCCCGCAGAAACGCCCACAGGGCGAGCGCAATGCTCAACGTGAGCAGTACATCCGCGATGAGGATGCGCGTAAACAGAAAGAGGCCGATGCTGGTGGCGAGGATAAGGCCGGCGTGAAAGCCAGCGCGCGCGCCAAAGGCCCAGACGCCCATCCGCAACGTCAGCCAACACAGCGCCACGACGCCCAGACCGATGGGCAGCCGCGCCGCCCAATCGTGAACGCCGAAGACGGCGAACGCCAGCGCGATGAGCCAGTACTTGAGCGGCGCTTTTTCGAGGTACACGACGCCGTTGAGACGTGGCGTGATCCAGTCGCCGGTTTCAAGCATCGTCCGGGCGATTTGCGCTTGAGCGGCGTCCACGTCGTCCATCAGGTGGGGCGGTGGAAAACAGGCGCTCACAAACACAACACCCGCTACGGCGATGACTAACCACTCGTCACGGCGCTTGATGAACATGCCTGAAACAAGGTATCTCACTGGCGTAAGCTGTTGCTCGAAAATCTCCCAATCAGAATCACAACCAACCGAGAATGCTCAAAAGTCCATTACGCTATCCCGGCGGCAAGTCTCGCGCAGTTCAGCAAATCATGCGCCTTCTGCCTAATGGCTTTGAAGAATATAGAGAGCCGTTTGTTGGAGGAGGATCCTTTTTCATTTATCTACGTCAAGTGTATCCGAGTTTGAGATTTTGGATTAATGACTTAAATCCTGAACTTTTTTATTTCTGGAAACAGGCACAAGAGGATTCAGAAAAGCTGGCAAAAGAAATCTTGAGGGTGAAGTGTAAAAGAACGGATGGGCAGAAACTGTTCAACGACTTGGTCGCCGTCAAGACGGAAAACCTCACTGGACTTGAACGCGCCGTCCGTTTTTTTATCCTCAACCGCATCACGTTCTCAGGCGTTGTCGAAGCCGGTGGCTACTCACAGTTGGCGTTCAGGAGTCGGTTTACCGAATCTTCCATTCTGCGTGTCGCCAGGCTTGGGCGACTTCTGGAAGGCGTAAAGATTACTAATCTGGACTACCGCCAAGTGCTTGCTTCAGGCGGCGGAGAAATCTTCACCTTCCTTGATCCACCGTACTTCAAAGCAACGAAGTCAAGGCTGTATGGGAAGAACGGCGTCTTACATACAACCTTCGACCATGGTGAGTTTGCCGAGCGGATGAAGTCCTGTAGGCATTTATGGCTGGTGACATATGACGACTCACCTGAAGTTAGGGAAAACTTCAAATTCGCCAACATCTATGGCTGGAAGCTCCAATATGGCATGAACAACTACAGGCAGGGTCGGGCGACGCCGGGTCATGAGCTTTTTATCGCCAACTATCCACTGCCCATCCCATTAGAAAGTCGCGTTGCTGAGGAGCGGCTGCCGAAGCAACTTAGGCTGATCTGACACCGACGCAACGCCGGGCAGCGGGTTGTCCTCACCAGGCGGCAGTCGTCGCTCCCGCCGGCTCAATTGGACGCGACAACGGCTGAAAACGACCGCCGTCCAGAAGAACGTAGCGTTCACCGCGCCACTCAATGGTTTTGCCCAGAAAACCGCCGATCCACGACGCCCAACTAAGGAGGTCTTGCAGCGGAATGAGCCAGAGATGTCGCCGGATTGTGCGGTCACCGAGTCGTCCCGCCAGCGTGAGCGCCAGACCGCCCCGCAGCAACAGCGCCGCCGCAACGACGGCAAGGTTGACCGGCCACGGCGCGACGGCGGCAAAAAGCAGCGACCAGACCAAACCGTAGGTGAAACCCTGTCCTGGATAGCCCGCCGGACGCGAAAACCGGCTGCTGCGATTCCAGCGCAGCCGGTGCTTGAAGTTCGTGCGGAAACCACGCGCCGTAGCGACGTGCTCTACCGGCTGCGGCAGCAGCAGCACCTTCCAGCCGGCGCGCGCCGTCCACGCCCCCAGTACAAAGTCGTCGGCGAGGTAATCGCGCATGGCGGCGAACCCGCCGATGGCCTTCAGACAGTCGCGGCGAATCGCCATGGACGGCCCGAGGGCGAACTTCATGCCTTCCAACCGTTCGGCGACGATGACGCCAGCCATAAACTCGGTCGTCATCCCAATGGCTTCCAGCCGCGACCACACATCGCCGCTCGCCACGCCCCGGTACGGGTGCGTCACCACGCCCACATTTCGGTCAGCGAAGGCGGCGGCGATACCGTCAAGGTAGTTTGGTGGTACGCAGGTGTCGCTGTCCGTGATCACGAGGATGTCGTAGGCGGCGGCCTGCGCCATCTTTTCCAGACTAAACACCTTGGCGTTGGCGTAGGGCGGCTCGCCTGTAAAGAGCAACTGGGCGCGGACGCCGGGAAAGCGCGCGCACAACCGGCGAACGACTTCGACCGCCGGATCGTCTGGCGTCCGTACGGCGAAAATCAGCTCAAAGCGTGGGTATCTCAGTTGGAAAAAACTGCTCAGGCAGGTTTCCAGTTCGGTTTCCGCGCCGCACAGCGGCTTAAGCAACGACATCGGTGGGCGCTGCTTCTTAGGCGGGCGTTTGAGGTTCGCGCGGTGACGGGGAAATGTCGCCGCCGACCAGAGAGCCAGCGCCAGATAGGCGAGTCCGCCTAGCGCGGCGACGCCCAGCGGAATTTGCAAGCCAAGCCAAAGATACGACATGTCGCGCGTTCCGTCCTGAAGCCGAAGCACAAAGTTTTGGGTTATAGTCGCCGACTTATGTCGAAACAAGGCCCGCCGCACATGCTGTTGTTTGTCGCCACGCCCAGTGAGCGCCGCGCGGTTTGGGATGTGCTTCGGGATAACGCCGCCCACATCACGCTGATGGGCGTTGGCCCGGCGCATGCGGCGCATGCGGCGCACGCGACGCTCGCCGCGCTGCCGGCCGGCTTTCGCCCGCTTGTGGTGGCGGCGGGAATTGGCGGGGCGCTCGCGCCGACGCTTGCCGTCGGCGACGTTGTTGTGGGAACGGGGGTTCTGACCCCTGACAAACCGCGTTGTCCGTGCTGTCCGGCGGCGACGGCGCAACTGGCGGCGCGGCTGACGGCCGCCGGATGGACGGTGCATCAGGGCGACCACCTCACCGTGCCGTATGTCGTCTGCCGGGCGGCGGAAAAACGGCGTCTTCACGCGCAAACCGGGGCTTGGGTGGTGGATATGGAGAGCTACGCCGTTGCGCAGGCCGCCGTGGCCTATGAACTGCCCCTGCTGCTGCTGCGTATCATCAGCGACGATGCACACCATGATTTGCCCGATCTCAACGCCGGATTCGATGCGGATTACCAAGTACGTCCACTGGCGATGGCGGCCTTGCTGGCGGCCAGCCCCGTTGCGTCCATCCAATTTCTAAGCAACTTACGGCGGGCGCTGCGGGAACTGCGCCGCGTCGTCCGCGTCGGCTTCACGGACGACTTTGAACGCGCTCCCGAAGCGCCGAGGTAACATAGTCCGGCAGAGATTCGGCGAACGGACGGGACACTGACTCAAGGCATCGCGTACGCCATCGCGGCGACCTACGCGCCGACAACATTGAAGTTTCGGGCTACGCGCAGGATCAGTAGAATTTCGCCTGAACCTGCAACTTGACTTCGGGTTGTGGATTGAGATGCAGCAGGCGGCGACAAGCATCAACCTCGCGCTGCGCATGGCGCTGTCATACGCGCTGGGCGGGACGGACAACACGGTGCTTCGGGCGGGCTTTGGGCTGTTTCACGAGAAGTTGCCGCTCAACGCGCTGGCCTTTCGGAGCATGCCGCGTCAGGTGGTGACGACGTTCAACTGGGACGGCTCGGTGCGCGACCCGGCGCGGGCGTTTGTGTACGACTTGGCGCGCGACCCGGAAAACGACCCGGCGCGCGGCGGCGATTTCCGCGTGCCGTACAACCGGACGTTTCGGGTTGAGTTCGCTCAGCGCGTGACCAAGCGCGTTTTGGCGAAGCTTTCCTATCTCGACAGTCGAACCTTCAACGATTTGTTTATTGAGCCGATTTTGCGCCCGACGAACGGCGTGATTCGGCTGTTCAACACGGGACGGCGACGTATCGGGCGTTTGAGACGATGGCGGATCTGAAGTTTTCTAGCGCGCACACGCTGATGGTGTCGTACGTGCGGAGCAAGGCGCGGTCGCAGCTCAACGACTTCATCTCGTACTTTGGTGATGTGCCCAATCCAATGATTCGTCCCGGCCAGTTTGGGAATGCGCCGGTTAACGCGCCGAATCAGTTTTTTGCACGGGGTGTGTTTGGGCTGCCGTGGCGGATCAAGCTCGCGCCGATTTTCGAGTGGCGGGACGGCTTTCCGTACAGCGTGACGGATGAGGGACAGAACTTCATTGGACAACGGAACGCGGACGCCACGCGCTTTCCGCGCTTCATGGCGCTTGATCTGGCGGTCACGAAGACATTCGACGTTTCCGACTGGCTCAAGCCGACTTTCTTTGGCAGGAAAGCGGACTTGCGCTCGGCGAGCTTTACGGTGAGTATTTTCAACGTCACCAACAACTTCAATCCGAGGAACGTCTTCGCCAGCATCGGCGCGCCGCAGTTTGGGACGTTTTTCGCCGTCTATCGGCGCTTCTATCGGATTGATTTCAACATCAATTTTTAGATGAGTTGCGGTAATTTGAGTGGAATAGAAAAATCCTATGGAATCAGTCATAGAAAGCCTTAGAGAGCAATATCACAGGAGATTTGCCAGTTTAGCTGAATATCGCAATGAAGTTTGGAAGATTATTCTATCTCAGTATTTGCAGGAGAAAATTGGTCAAGATAAAATTATTCTCGACTTAGGTTGTGGGTGGGGCGAATTTATCAATAATGTTCAAGCTAAGAAAAAATATGCCATAGATCTCAACTCAGACGGAAAAAACCATCTCAATCCTGACGTTCACTTTATGAACGTCGACTCTTCAAAGCCTTGGCCGCTTGAAGATGAATCACTTGATGTTGTTTTTACTTCCAATTTCTTTGAACGTTTACTCAATAAGAACGAATTACTCCTAACACTGAACCAAGCTTTTCGATGTCTGAAAAAGAATGGAGTAATTATATGCTTAGGTCCGAATATCAAGTATATCGGGAAGTCCTACTGGGACTTTTTCGATCATCATTTGCCGCTGTCGCATCTTTCTTTGATTGAGGGACTGGAATTAGCCGGCTTTACGATTGTATCATCAAGAGCGAAATTTTTGCCGTACACAATGGCTCGCGGCATAAGGCCACCGCTCTTTCTTGTCAGCATTTACTTAGCCTTGCCGATAGTCTGGCGTATCTTCGGAAAACAATTTTTGGTCATAGCAAGAAAATAAAATACAGTTCTAGAGTAGTTCTCAAGGAGATAGATTCTCAAGAGAGCAAGTAGTGCGCGACGGCTTGCCACCCTGCAGGAGAACGGCGTAACGCCGCCGCGCGCCAAAGGTGGGCTAACTCACTGCGTCGTCTCAAAGAAGCGAGCTAGTTCTGAAGACGTGTCTCCCAAGCGCGGACGATGTCCTGCAAAATATCCTGTAGCGACCGCGTCACGCTCCAGCTCGGATAATCCTCCTTCATCCGCCGCAAATCGCTGTAGTAGCAGATGTGATCCCCAATGCGCGCCTGCTCGACGTACCGATACCGCTGCGGCTTGCCCGTCAGAGCTTCCGTCATTTGAAACGCTTCCAGAATCGAACAGGCGTTTTCCTTCCCACCCCCCAAGTTGTACACCGCCCCAACCCGCGGACGCTCATAAAAGGCGTACATAAACGCCGCGACATCCTCCGAATGAATGTTGTCGCGCACCTGCTTCCCCTTGTAGCCGTAAATCGTGTACTCCCGCTCCTCCACGTTGCACTTGACCAAGTAACTCAAAAAACCGTGCAACTCGACGCCCGCGTGGTTCGGACCCGTCAGACAGCCCCCGCGCAAACACACCGTTGGCATCCCAAAATACCGCCCGTACTCCTGCACCAGTACGTCCGCCGCCGTCTTTGACGCCCCAAATAGGGAGTGCAGCGTGTGATCAATGGGAAATGTCTCCGGGATGCCATGCGCATAAGCTGGGTCGGCATAGTCCCATCGCGTCTCTAACTCCACCAGCGGAATGTGATTTGGGCCGTCGCCGTACACTTTGTTCGTGGACATGTGAATAAACGGCGACTCTGGACAGAACCGCCGCGCCGCCTCCAGCAGGTTGAGCGTGCCGACGGCGTTTATGTCGAAATCGTCAAACGGTATCCGAGCCGCCAAGTCGTGCGACGGCTGCGCCGCCGTGTGAATGATGACCTGCGGGCGCAGTTCCCGTACCAGCGCCAGCAACCCGGCTCGGTCGCGGATGTCAAGTTCGTGATGGTGAAAGTGGCGCAGCGACGTTTCGAGCCGTCGTTGATTCCAGCGCGTATCCCCACCGGAACCGAAAAAAACCGCCCGCTGGTTGTTGTCAATGCCGTGGACGATGAATCCGCGCCGGTGGAAATACTCAACGACTTCAGAGCCAATTAGCCCTGACGACCCTGTGACTAGGCAAACCGGGGTGGACACGTGTACTTTCCTCTCAGCCTCTCGCTACATTGTTTGCGGTATTGGGTTGAAGCGTTGGCTCTCACTCTACCGGCAGCGGTGGGTCGTGTTCAAACGGGAACGCACTTATGCGCATTCTACTGACCGGCGTGTGCGGTTTTGTCGGGAGCGTCGTCGCCCGCACGCTCCGCGACCTGCTGACCGATCTGGAAGTGATTGGCGTGGACAACCTCATCCGTCCCGGCAGCGAAATCAACCGCCGCCGGTTACGTGCAGCGGGTGTGCGCGTCATCCATGGCGACATTCGTCTGGGGAGCGACGTGGAAGGGCTGCCGCGCTGCGATTGGATCATTGACGCCGCCGCCAATCCCAGTGTGCTGGCCGGGGTGGACGGCAAAACCGGCGCGCGCCAACTGGTCGAACACAACTTGGTTGGGACGCTCAACCTGCTGGAGCTTGCCCGCCGGTGGAACGCCGGTTTTATCCTGCTGGGGACGAGCCGGGTGTACAGCATTGCGGCGCTGTGCGCGATGCCGTTGGTGAGCCTATCCACACGTTTTGCGCCCGACCCGGCGGCGAGCATCCCCGGACTGAGTGCCGAAGGCGTGACGGAGCACTTCTCGACGACGCCGCCGTTGTCGCTGTATGGGAGCGCGAAGCTGGCGTCGGAAATTATGGCGCTTGAATACGGCGCGGCGTTCGGCTTTCCGGTCTTCATCAATCGCTGCGGCGTGATGGCCGGCGCGGAACAGTTTGGCAAGGCTGACCAAGGCATCGTGTCGTTTTGGATTCGCTCCTACGCGGCACGGCGACCGCTGCGGTACATCGGCTTTGATGGGCTGGGTCGGCAGGTGCGCGACTGTCTGCACCCGGCCGATTTGGCAAACTTGCTCGTCAGTCAGATGCGCGCCGAGCAAGCGCCCGACCTGCCGCGTGTGGTGAACGTTGGGGGCGGGCTGGCAAGCAGTTTTTCGCTGGCGGAACTAAGCGCGTGGTGCGCCGACCGGTTTGGAGCGCACGAGGTGACAGCTGACCTGACGCCGCGCCCGTTTGATGTCGGATGGTTGGTCCTGGACACGACGCTTGCCCAGACAAGTTATGGTTGGCGACCGACGCGGGCGCGGGAGGCCGTTTTTGAAGAAATCGCCGAGCATGCTGTCCGGCATCCCGAATGGCTGGAACTATCAGAAGATTAGGGCGCTTTCCGAGAAAAACGTAATGAGCCTACCTTGCTGCTGACGGCGACGGACAGTGGTTACAGAGCCTCAGGAGGCGACCCGCGAAGCGTCGGTGAACACAGGCAGCGACGCCCCCTTACGCCTTCCAAAGCGTCCAAATCCCGATGAGCATGAACCCGATTCCGGCCGCATAGTTCAAGTACTTGGGTTCAATATATTTCGCAATGACGGCACCGGCCAGTACGCCGATGGCCGTGGCGGCGATGAGCGCCATGGAGGCGGCTACAAAGACGGCGACCAAATTCGCATTTGGTCGGGATGCGAAGAGGAGCGTCGCCAACTGCGTCTTGTCTCCAAGCTCCGCGAGAAACACTGTTCCGAAGACAGTTATAAGAACTTTCGGATCCATGACTCACCATTTGAAGCCCGTCTAAAAATAACTGACCGGGAGAGCGATACGAGCAAGACAGCCGCTTCCAAATCATAGCTGTGCAACCCGACAGCTCTCTGTGTCGCCGGTTTCGGGTAGGCTTTTACGCGGAAAATGCTCTGGAAGCATCAAGCAAGCAACAAGAAAACGTTTCACGAGAATAGGCGAGAAAGTTGGTGTGTTTGACCCTAGGAACGATAAGCGACGGGTCGAGTGGTAAGGGACGTGGCTTCCGAGTCGTGCTTGAAACGTCTAAAACATAAGGCTTAGGTTTTGCCCACGCCCCATCGGGTCAGGGCTTGAGAAAACACTCAGCCGCTGCGCACCCACGGTTGGGAAACAACCCGGCGCAGAGCGCGCAGTGACCCAAACGGATACAAGCACATCGCTTGCCCGGTATCGTCCATCACCACCATCACGTCCGAAGGTTTGTTCGGCAGCGGTACAGCGACTGCGAGGTGGTGCGGCGCGTACTGAACCAGCGGAACTCGGACGCCCCACCGCTCAAGGTGGAGCGTATCCGCCCCACCGACGATGCGCAACCGTCGAGAGTCATTGACATACTCGCCTACGTAGCACGCCTGTTCCGCGTGCAATATCCGCCTTGGTTTTACATCGGCCGTCACCGGCGACGGTCCAAACCAAGCGGCTTCGAGTCGCTCCAGCGTCCAGCGCAGAGGCTGCGGCCACGCTTTGGTCAGCAAGGCGTAACCCCAGCCTTCCTCTGGAACAAGACACACGACGCAGGCCTCGTCGCCGGTGAAGCCCTCATGCTCAACCAAGCGCACGCCGTTTCGCTGGCGCGAAAAACAGCCTAGACCAGCGACCATCGCCGGACGGCTCGGTACGGCGACCGTTATTTCCAGAAGGGACGCCAGCCGGGCTGGATGACGCAACAGGCCAGTCAGCAGCCTGCCCGCATCTTCCGCCGTCCCTGTCAAGCCACCCGCCGCCGCCGTCGGCCCTTCGTCCAAAACCGCCGTGGACATCCCGTAAGGTGTCAGAACATACCGCTGAACCAGTTCGCGCAGGGGCTGCCCGGTCAGTTGTGCAAGCCAAACGCCGGCGACGGCGAAGCCGAGATTGGCGTAGGAAAACACGACGCCCGGCGGCAGCCAAACGGACGCCAACACCGCCGACGGATCAACCAAGGCAGGCAGCGGCGCGTCCGGCAGTCCAGCCGTATGGGTCAGCAGATGGCGCAGCGTGACGGACGTGGAAGGTGACAGCGGCGCATCCAACGTCAGTCGTCCCTCGCCCGCCAGCGCGCAGGCGACCAGCGCCGTTAGGAGCTTCGTCGCCGAGCCGAACCGAAAACGGGTTGCAGCGTCGGCCGTCCCAATGGTCAGGCGGCGAGCGCCGCCGTCGGCCGTCGCAAGGCAAAGAACGGCGCAGGTTTCCGCCGGAAGCGCCGTCGAAAAAACTTCGGGCCAGTCAGCCGGGAGAGGCATCGAGTGTCCAACTACGAACGTTTCCGCCGCGCCAAGCGTGTCCGCACGGCACCGCCGGTTTTCGGCGGCGTCGCCTGCATTGCTACAAGCGCCGTTTGCACCCCGGCGCGCAACCCCGGCGGGACGCGCAGGCGGTAGTTAGCCGGCGCCGTGTAGGTCAGCAGCTCTGGGTTGTAACTGCGTAGCAGTTCCGGCGAGACGCCGACCTGTTGCGCCACGGCGCGCAGGTCAACGGCGGCCGTCACCGGCAACACGTCATAGCGCAGCGGCGCTTCGCGCGGGATGTTGTGAAAGCCGTACAGCTCGGGATGCTTGGCGATGAGAATCATCGCGAGAATGATCGGCACGTAGTTTTGCGTCTCACGCGGCAGCAGACCCTGCCGCTGCAATGACCAGAAGTCGCTATAACGGCTGCGCGCCAACGCCCGCTCGACGTTGGCTTCACCGCAGTTGTAGGCCGCCATCGCCAGCAGCCAATCGCCATTGAAACGTCGGTAAAGCCACTTGAGATAGCGCGCGGCGGCGCGCGTCGGCTGTTCAATCCCGCCGCGCTCGTCAATCCAAGCGTTTTGCGTCAGACCAAAGCGCGCGCCCGTCGAGGGAATAAACTGCCAGATGCCGTAGGCCGCCGCCGGCGACAGAGCGTTTGGACTCCAACCGGACTCCGCCTGCGCCAACCACACGAGGTCTTGGGGAACGCCCTCTTCGGCGAAGATGCGGCGGGCGATGTCGAGGTAGCGCCCACTACGCCGAAGGCCGGCGATGATGGTGGGGCGACCGGCACCGCGCGTGAAGTACGCCAGAAAACGCCGCACTTCCGGCGTCGCTGCGACAGCCGTGAAGTCCAGTTCGCCGCGCACTTCCACGTCGGCGATGTCCGCGTCGGAGACGACGACATCCTGGAGCAGGTCGAGCGGCGAGGGCGTAAACCGTTGTTCGCCCCAACCCGTTTCCGTCTGCTGCATTTGCAGGTCATAATAGCGGATGCGCTCAATCAACTGCCGGTAGTAGGCGTAGAGCACCGGATGCGCTCGCACGCCGACCTGCGATTCAAGCAGCACGTCCAACGCCAAGTTGAAGTATTCACGCGCCGACTCGGAACGGTTGGCGTCAAAGGCGCGCGCGCCCAGGACAAAGTAGTTCTCTGCGCGTTCAGTCAGCGCCCGAACCCACTCCGGCGGTGGCTCCTCGCCCGGCGCGACAGGCTGTGGGAACGCGAGATCGCGAGGCGGCGCGGGCGGCAGCGGGATTTCCTGTGCTGTCGCCGCGCCTGTTAGGAACGCCAGCCCTATCCACCCGAAGTATCCAAGCCGCCGTCCGATCTTCATGCCGCCATACACCCGCCCGCGCAAGTCACCCGACGACGCCAAGGCGCCGTCGTTCGGCGTGGCGCAGAGGCTATACGGTTCAGCCGCGATTCTGCAAGTCAGGCGGCGGCGCGTCCGGCTTGACGACTTCGAGCGTCACGTGGATGTCACGCGCGCGGATGAGAAAACTTAGGTACTCTTCCCACGTCTTGCGAAAAATTCGCCAGCGCGGACGCCGATTGACGGCGTTGACGAGCCAAGCGACGCCCACCAGCCGCCACAGCCGGAGAAACGTTACCTCGATGGACACTACGCGAAAGCCGCCGCCGGCGTAGTATGCGCCCGGATGGCCAGCGGCGAAGTAATCAAAGCTGTAGGCGCTGAAGTGCCACCGGTGCGTCGGATCGTTCCACGAACCAAGTGATGAGTAATGCGGCGTGGCGATGTACAGTCGTGCGCCGGGCGCGGCGATGCGGTGCAGCTCGGCGAGGAACTCCGGCACGGACGCGACATGCTCAATGACGTGCCGCGCATAGATTTCGTCAAAAGTGTTGTCCGGGAAGGGATAGGGACGTGCGTCGAGGTCGTGAACGACATCCACGCCAGGCAGCGGAATACGATCCAAACCTACCGCGCCCGGCTGCTTGCGCTGACCGCAGCCGACATCAAGGACACGAGGTGTGCGTCCGTCCGCCATGGTTTAGTCATCAACCGGCGGCCGGCGAATAGCGTAAATAGCCGCACGGGCCTGTTCGGCAAGTTTGGGGTGCGAGGCCGACAGGCCGGCTAGCTGTCCCAGCACATCCGACGTACGCAGCAATAGGCGGGCGACATCGCCCTCGACAGCCTCCGTCATCGCCAGCAGGCTTTCCCATGAACATTGCCCGTCGGCCCACGTCCACAGCAGCCGTCCGGCGTCGTAGTCAATCGTCATGGCGCAGTAGTTTTCATACCGTTCCTGGACGGCGGCGATGCCATAGGCGATGCCGCGCGCCTGCTTGAGCGGACGGAGGTACTCGGCGCGCATCTCGTCGTAGAGCGGAAATTCACGGTCTTCGGCGGCGATGGCGCCGCACAAGGCGGCCAGATGGCGCGGGCTTTCAACATCTAGCACCCCAGCCCGAATGAGCTCGCCGACGAACACGGCGTTGTCCACCCGCAGTTGTGCGGCCCACAGACCGTCAGCGGTCGGGCGCCACTCCCGGTCGAGGTAGCCATAGTGCTGAAGGACAGCGACGCATTTCTTGAACCGTTCCCAGAGGCCGTTCTCGATTTCGGAGCACCGTTGCGCCAGTTGGTCGTAGAGTTGGCGTGTTTCCGCCATTTCCGCCGCGCGGGGAGCGCAGTTGGTGACATGGGGGCAGGTAAAGCAGGGAAAACCAGCGGCTTTGGCTTCGAGACGTTCCACCGCAGCGACAGCGGCGGCGTAGTCGGCGCGCGTTTCCGGGTCGTCCAAATCAAGCGGACGCTTGGCGTTTTCCCATCGCCGAAGTTGTTTGCGGGCGGCGGTCAACTCCCGCCACACCGGACGGTACTCGGCGAAGGTGCGGGCGCGATCACCAGCCGGACACACAGCGGCGTCGGCGTCGAGGGTGGCTTTGAGTTCGTAGAGCCGTGGGCGCAGCCGGTCGGCCAACTTGCGATTCTGGAAGTGGCGAAAACTGCGTTCGATGAGACTGCGCGCCGCCTGAGGCGACATTTGCCGGAGCAAGTTGAGCGCCATGGTGTAATTGGCGTCAAAGGCGCTTTCAACCGGTTCAGGAGGACTCGTCAGTTTTTGCGCAATAACGTGCATATCCTGAAACGGCCCCGGCACAAAGATGGCAAAGCCGACGCGGTCGCGCCCACGGCGGCCGGCGCGGCCAGTCATCTGGGCAAGCTCAAAGGCTTTGATGTCACGGTGGCCGTCGTCCGACCGTAGGCTAGAGGCGGTAATCACGACCGACCGCGCCGGCATGTCAATGCCGGCCGCCAGTGTAGAGGTCGCAAAGACGGCGCGTAGCGCCCCAGCCGCCATGGCGCGTTCGACGACGTGTTTCCAAGCTGGCAACTGGCCAGCGTGGTGGGCGGCGATACCCTTCCGCAGAAGCAGAGAAAACTGCCGGTGCTGCTCGACGTAGGGCGCTTCATCGGGATATTCCGCGACAATTTGGGCGATGCGCCGTTGGTGGTCGGCGGGCAGATCCGGAAGGCGCGTCCGGCGAAAGCTGTCCACAGCTTCATCGCAGCCGCGACGACTGGGCAGGAACATAATCGTGGGCGTGAGGTCGTACTGGAGTAGGATCTCCAGGACATCGGGGAAGGAAGCGGGTTCGAATGGAAGCCGCACGGCGTACTCCGCAAGCGTCACCGACCGGTGGCGGCCCGACCGGCGACTAGCTTATGTTCAGCGTTTGGTCGCGTACAGTGTGGCCTTAGCATTCCGGTCAAGAGTGCGACAAAAGTGTATCTCACGCAAGGGTACAACGGCGATGGAAATCCTGACGTTACAAAACCCCGACATTCAGCACAACTGCACGGTCAAGAAGGTGGACGACAAGGGCAAAGAAAGTGTGTGCAACGGTCACTTGCGAGAGTGGTTGACGCCGCCCGACGACCTGCGCGCGCAGCTGAAGCCGGGCGAGACGTACTACCGCTGTCGGCGGTGCGGCGCAGTCTATCGCGGCCCACTGCGGCGGCATTTGCGCGGCGTCCCGATCACTAAAACCCTCGTTCCGCAGCCGCCGCTTCCAACCCAGTTCCCGGCGGCGACGCTATAGGGCAGCCGCCACGACAACTAGTGCGAGGGAACGGCAAGACAAGGATGGGGGCGACGCGCCCCCATCCTCATCCCGACGCTGCGTGTGTGGCGCGCCAGCTAAAAGTTAAACTTCAACGCAAACTGAATCTGACGCGGTGGCGCAGCCAGCGTCGGCGCGCCGCTCAACTGGTAGTTCGGGTTGATTTCTATGATGTTGACGCGGTTCAGCGCGTTGAACATCTCAAAGATAAACTCCAGATTGCGCCCGTTCACATCAGCGTCCCGCGCAAAATAAAACTTCCGCGCCAGCCGAAAATCCACGGCGATGAAGTTCGGTCCTGTAAAAGCATTCCGCCCGACATTCCCCAAAAACGCTGAGACGGGCAAACCAAAGTTCTGCGGCAACCGACTGTCCGGCGGCAGGATCAAAAAGCCGTTGCGGCGCGGCGACGGAAAGCAGGTCAGCCCGGCCGTCCCCGGCGGACACGCCGTCACAAAGCTCGGCCGCGCCGTCGAGGAACTGTTGACCTGCGTTTGATCCACGCCTGTCAGCAACGTGTACGGTCGCCCGGCCCCCGCCTCGACAATCGGCGCAAACGTCCAGTCCGCCAACAGGTAGCGCCCCGGCCCTTCATTGCGCTTGAAGGGGCTGGTGAAGACGCCGCTGAAGATGAAGCGATGCCGCTGGTCAAAGTTGGAGTTTGACCGGTCAAGGCGCGGATTGCTGTTGTCCTGCGGCTCCTGCAACGTCTGTACGTCGGTCGAGTCGTCAATCGCGTGCGACCACGTGTACGACGCCAAGAACTGGAAGTTGTTGGAAAACCGCTTGTTCACCGTCAGGGTCAGCGCGTGGTACACCGAACTGCCCGTGGATTCATAGTTTTTCGTGCTGCCAAAGGGCACAAACGGCTCACCTTGCAGGCGCGGTAGGTTGAAACGCGTTGTCAGTGCGTTCAAAAGCGCCTGCGCCTGCGCAACCGGGATGTTCAAGATCGCCGCCGTGTAGAGCAGGTTCGGTCCGGTGCGCCGGAAGTCATTGAACAGGAAGCGTCCGATGGGCGCGACCTGCGCCGGCAACCCCGACAAGCCGGGACCGAGGCTGTTCGGCAGCGGGTTGTACAGCCCCGCCAGCGGTCCTGTCCCAAAAAAACCAATCGTCTGGCCGCCGACCACAATCGGGTTCGTTTGCGCCTGCGCATTCGCTTGCAGCAGCGCCAAGTTCT